>NZ_JAJNDM010000027.1:0-420 GCF_021043345.1 Bacillus sp. BS3(2021) | reverse complement strand
AGCTCGCTGAATTCGCTGATTAAGGTGCCGACAGACACCCCGTCGGAAATGATGTGATGCATGTCCACCAACAACAGGTGGCTCTCCTCTGCTTCCTTCACAAGAGCGGCGCGGAAAAGCGGCGCTTCTTGAAGCCGGAACGGACGGACAAAGTCTTCAGCCGCGGCCAATTCCATCAGCTGAAACGGGACATCATCATGGATGCGCTGGACAGGCTCGCCGTCTGCCCCTGTTTCAAACGACGTCCTGAGCGATTCGTGGCGGCGGATCAGCTGCCTGAATACTTCATCAAGCCGGGCGCGGTCGAGCGGTCCTGTCAGCTTAAGCGCCGCCGGCATATTGTAGCCGACACCGCCGTCTTCCAGCTGCTGAAGGACATACATCCGCTTTTGCGCCGAGGACACCGGGTAGGTGTCCTGT
>NZ_JAJNDM010000004.1:0-399602 GCF_021043345.1 Bacillus sp. BS3(2021) | reverse complement strand
CTTCCTTTAATTGCGTTGCCAAAATCACGAGCGCCTTCAATTTGATTGAAATATCGCTGTTGCCAAGGGGAAAGGTTCTCGTAGCCAATTTCTGTGGCCATCTCATAAAACTCTGAAGCCGTTGAAAAATTGTAATCATCAAGCTTCTTCTTTAGTTTAGCAATTTTATTATCCTGTTTGCTAACCTCGCTAGCTTCTTTTTCAAGCTTTGATCTCTTATCCAGCTTATCCAACATGACGCCCATCGCTGTGTCTTGTCCACCACGTAAAGCATCCATCTCATCCGGTTTTAAAATCGAGCCTTTTTGATAGCCGGTAATTTCAATTTTAGGCCCTGTGTACATTTTTTCAAGCCTGCTTATGTATCTCTGCATCGTTTCCAGGTCGTTTTCAGCGGTTTTAAGAGCGCTTGTCTGTTCCCTGTCGAACGTATGCAGCTTTTCAATTGTCTGATTGATTTCCTTTAAGGATTTCTGATTCTGTTCATGAAAATCGCTGTCATTCAAACCAGGCAAATCGACAATATGACTGACCTTCGCGATCGTGGCGTTCGATTTAGACACCAGGTGTTTGGTTGTTCGATTGGCCGCATTCAATCCTTGTTCTAGCTCGTGCTCAAGAAAGGTTTGCGAAATAAACCCGTTATGGTTTGGTTCCAGCGAATTCAATGCGGTTTTCATTTTCTTCAGCGTGGAACTGTATTCCTCTATGAAAGTATCATAGAACTGTAGAAAAGGGGTGTGGCACTCTTTGTAAAAGGCACGGATCGCGTCGCCGCCTTTTCCTTTTAAAGCATCATCTAGTGATGCGATTTCCTCAACGCTTTTTTGGACTTTGTCGAATTCGTCTGATTGATGTTTTAATTGTTCCAGGGTTTGATCAATGGCTTTGTGTAGCGCCTGAACATCCAAAGTCTTCATGGCACTCTCCTCTAATACTAAAGTTACAATCATTTTAGAGTTTACCACTTTATAGAAGTGAATTGGGGAATAAATCCTGATCATCCATGAAAATGATTCCTTAGAATTAGAAAAAAAAACTATTCAAAAAAGACGACCAAAAATCCGGTCGTCATGTTCTATAATAATTCTCAGCTGTGTAATATCTCCACTCCCAAAATGGCTGCCCATGACACATAACATATCGGTCTAAAAATATTTCAAAATTCAAATTAAGAGGCTTATACTCCAGACCATCCTCAAGTAAATAAAGATAGTTGGGATCTTTATCTTTAAGCTTGTCTTTGTCAATCATTAGATCACACTCTTCCAACAAATGTCCAATTGGAATACCGTTAACATCCGCATAAAATTCCTCATCTTTCAGTTCTGTATCAATTTCCTTGAGGTTAAATAAATGCAGACCTCCGCCAATATTCACTCCATCTAAAAGACTATCAAAAATTCTAGCTCCATTATGTAGAGTTAAAAATTTTTTATAATCATCAGGAAGAGATAATTGGTGATGTGTTTCGAAAGCTCGTATATCGCTTTGAGAGGCTCCGCTGCCAGAGAATGTGACAAGAGCATCTGTAATTTCACCTTCAGAGCCAAGAATCCTAATGACTCCATTTTGATCTAATAAGCTCTTTAAACCATGCACGGTATTCTGAACAAAACTTGTCAAGTGCATCCCCTCGCATTTACAGATTATTTATTTCTCCAACAACATGAATCTTTCTTATGAGCATCTATTTGAAGAGGAAGCAAATTGTTCAGGATGTCGTAATCATCACAAGTTTGTCTTTTAAGGATTTCCAATTACCGTATTATGTGAATTCGGATTAATTAAGGTTATTTTATTTAAAAGTTTAGGGGTACACAGCAGCAAACCAATAGCTGCATGAAACAGCCTCCTTGCAAATCTAAACCCCACTTTCACTTGAACAAAAGGTACAGTCTTATGCTCAAATGTTTCCTCTGAGGCACAACTAAATCACTCCAGAAATATAATATCTTTTATTTCCGCTCTAAATCTTTGCTTTTCACTTCCTTTAATATCTCCCTAAGCAACTGTTGAGTTTCCTCGTTTTGTTTGCGATTTATCTTGTTTTCCTTTACCAATACGATCATGTAATATAAAAATAAAATGATAGCAGAAAGGATAAGCAAATTAGGCAGCAGCACACTTAACATTTTATATGTAAACCTCCTATTAAAAGATGGCAGTCAAACGATATAAACACCTTTTTCCATTGAATATGTGAACCCCCTTTTTGCTTGAAGTGAACAGTTGCACTTTGCCGCGCTTTAAAAACTTGTTACATAAAACGAATTCTTCAAGCGGCGGTCACTGATCATATCAACTTTTAAAATGGAGTTTTTTATTTCTTCAAATTTTGACAAAAACAGGGCAGGTCTTGTTGAAACCTGCGCTTTCCCGAGAAATAATTGTGCGAGTCAAACCAATTTTTCATTTCTGTTTGCCTTTTCTGTAGATCAGCCATCCGGCCAGAATGATCAAAAGGCCTGATGCGTCATAGGCAAGGTCGAATAAGAGGCGGTTCGGGCTTAGTGGGTTGACGTGGTGAATCTGAAGAAGATGATGATTGATGATGCCCTCGAGGAAATTAAACCAGCCCGCTCCCAGCAAAGAGGCTCCCCAAAAGATGTGTTGCGGCCGGCTGCTGCTCAAGTCACCTCTGTTCCACAACAGGATCCCGCCGATAAAAAGAATGACGAGCGAAAACAGATGGAACAGTCCGTCGCTCATAATTTGGTGAGAGCGGTCTGTGTCCATGTACACGCTGTGCCATTGAAGCAATTGGTGAAAAACAATGCCATCGATCATGGCGATGATACCCACACCGAACAGAAAAGGTCCCCAAAACGCTTTTTTGTTTTTCATATGATTTGTCCTCCTTTACTTGCTAATCTGTTATGTACCCGCCGGCTTAAAAGATCAAACCGGTTATGTTTACATTCTCTCCTGAAAGCGATTGTCCTCTTTTTACCATATGAGTATTTAAAAAGCTGATCCGAAAAGGTGTCTTCATTCCTTTCAGATCAGCTTTTTTATTTATGAAAGGCGGGAAGCCCGCACACGATTTGTTTCCATTTCATTAATGGTAAGTGTCTCAGGGTCAATCACGACACCGTAATCTTGCAATGCTGATTCAATGCTGACAAACTCGTTGAAGACGTCGTCCAGCACCTTTTCGGGTTCACGTTCCAGCGGATTTCCCCAGCCTCCGCCGCCTGCACGGTAAAATTGGATGATGCCGGCCGCAGGCATTTTGACTTCAAAAGCCGTTTCCTCGATCTCTTTGGCTTCGTCTGTTCCATACCCGACGATCACCTTGTTGCTTGGTGCATGGCCAGCTCCGCAGAAGCCTTTTGTTGTATTTCGGACCCCTGCCATCATGACGCTTGTGCGGCTTTCCTTTAAGTGCTGGATCTGAACATCCAACCCGGGGGTGCCTCTCCATCGGCCTGCTCCCGTAAAATCGCTCGTATATTCATGCTTTAATACACGGCTCGGGTATTGAACTTCAGTCATTTCAATAGATGGCAGAATAACTCCTGTCATAACAGGCGGATAAAGCCCCCATCCGTCCGTTTCGTATGCAGCCCCCGCACCGCCGGTATAGCCGTAAAAATTCAGGTTCACCCACGGCTTCCCGTCGTCGTACTTTCCGTGGGAATAAGCGAGAGGAAGCTTATGGGCGTTCACTCCGACGCGTTTTGGCGCACATTGGGAAATGGCCTGGAGAACAGCCTCGGCTATTTCTGCTCCTACGCACGCAGTTGCGTGTCCGCACGGTGCCGGCAGCTGCGGGTTCACAACTGTTCCTACAGGCGCAGTTACTGTTACCGGATTCATATATCCTTCATTGATCGGAATATCCTCATCACAGCAAGTCGAAATACCGACAAAAGCAAATGAAGTCGTATTTGAAAGCGGGCTGTTGATGAAGCCCTTTACTTGCGGAGAGGAGCCGGTAAAGTCAATGTGAAGATCGCTGCCTTTGACGGTCACCGTTGCGCGAACCTTAATATCGCGGTTGCCTTGAAAGTCGTGGTCAGCAAATGTTTCACCGACATAGGTGCCGTCCGGCCAGCTGGTGATTTCATCGCGAACCCTGTTTTCTGTATATTGAATCCGGTTGTCAATGGCCGTAATCACCTTCTCGGCGCCATACTTATCCAGCATCGTTTGGATTCGGGAGGCAGCGACCTTGCATGCCCCGATCATCGCGTTTAAGTCGCCTTCAAGCCAATGGGAAAGCCTGTTGTTTGCAACAATTAAATCGAATACATCCCTGCGCTTTTCTCCCCGCTCATAAATTTTTAATGGCGGAATCCGCAGCCCGTCATGCCAAATGTCTTTTGAGCGCGGATTGTACCCTCCGGCAACCGGCCCTCCATTATCGGCCATATGGCTTCGGACAGCAGGAAGCAGGATCGGCTTGCGATTATAAAAAACCGGCATGACGATTGTCCAGTCAAGGCTGTGCGAGCCTCCATGATACGGATCATTCACCAGGAGAATATCTCCGGGATGAAGATCGTACCGAAAAGCGTCCAATAAATGGTCAACTGCGCCTACTACCGCATAAAGGTGCAGCGTACAGCCCGGGGCTTGCGCGACAAGGCGCGATTTTTTGCCAGAAAGGTCAAAGACGCCCGTCGTAAAATCGTGTGCTTCGTTAAACAATGGTGAACGGGCCGTTCTCGTAACAGTGGCGCTCATTTCCCTGGCAACCGCATCAAGGGAACCGCCGACCACCTGTGATAGAATAAAGTCCTGATTAATCATAGCTGCTCCTCCTTTTGAGAGTACGTAAAGACGAGGAGCTCGCCTTTTTTCACATGTTGGTTTACCGTGCTTTCATAAAAGATTTCGTCACGATCTCCCGTTCTTGACAGAGACCCGTATTCTCCCCTTTCACTAAAAGGCAGAAGAAGGTTGAAATAAATATCGTCCTCCTGGTTAAGCAGAGACACTTTCATTTCCTCCCCATTGTCCGTCCACTCCCGGGAAACCATTTTAAAACCGTGGTAAAGCTCCAATTCCTCTGCAGAGACAAGCATCCGTTGACCAAATAAAGCAGGCGGCCCGAAGCCTTTTGAAGCTGATGGATACCCGGGCGCCAAAACGATTGATTTCGTTTCAGCTTCAGCGCCAAGCTCCGGATAAAAAACGGCCTGCGGACCTGTCCCGTAAATCGGCGGAAATTCTTCATTCGTGCTTTGTCCGTTTTGAATGGCTTTATATACCGCTTCAGCGATGAAATGGCCGGTAATGCTTGGAGCTAATGCTGTCGCTGCAGGAAATTCCGGATCCAAAATCGTACCCAGCCTCGTCTTCGTTTGAAAAGGTTGAAGCGTTCCTTCATTGATCGGTATTTCATCGGCAATTCTCGCCAGGAACGGCCAAACGGCAAACGCCTTCGTTAAAGCGGCAGGCGAATTAACCGGCTTTACGGATTGCGCCGATGATCTGCTCAAATCGATTTCAACCGCATCGTCCTTCTTTGAAATTTGCACATGAATTGTACTCTTGCTTCCTTCGGAAACTTCAAACTCCTGGACAGCGCTCATTTCTGTTTCAGGCAGATAAGAGACATGGTGCTCAACCCTTTTGCGGCTGTATTCAAACATGCTGTCGATCGATTCGGTCACTGTTTTCTGGCCGTAGCTGCCAAGAAACGTTTTCAATTGCTGTTTGGCGCCATGCAAACATGTATACATGGCTTCCAAATCCGCTTTAAAAGAAGCGGGCACCCGGCTGTTTGATAATAAGAAACGAAGAATATCGGTCTGCAGAACGCCTTGCTTATAAAGCTTAACAGGTGTAATTCTGATATTTTCCTGCCATACTTCAAATGCATCGGGATGGAATCCGCCCGGATACTCGCCGGCCAAATCGATCATCTGAGCGCGGACAGCAGGGAAGAGTACGAGCTCCCCTTCAAGAAATAACGGCGCCGCCATGGTGAGCGACTGTCCTTTCGTTCCGCCGCTGTATGGATCTGCGACGAGCAACACATCTCCATCTGCGATATCAAATGAAAAATAGTCGAACAGATTTTCCACGCTTTCTTTTAATGCGAACAAATGTTCAGGCTCATATTGATGTTGAACCGCGATTTTCAGCTCATTCGTAAAAATCGCTGTAGCAAATGCCCGGTCTTGCGAAAGCAAAGAGGAACGGGAGATTCGCTGCAAATTATCCCCGATTTCTCTGCCGATCGATTGCAGCTTGCTATAAAGAATTTGAGCTTGGATCATGCATTTCCACCTCTAGTCGCCTGCTGAGAGTGCTTTACTTCAATGACACAGTTGCGGTAAGAATCGATTAGAGCCTCATGTCCCGGATAAACAACAATGGTCGTACCCCATTGCTCAATGATGGCCGGACCGACAATCAAGTTGCCCGGCTCAAGCATTGATCCGTTGAAAATAGGCGTCCTCGTCGGTTCGATGTCAAAATACATATCGCGCTCACCTGTTTTCGCTTTTAAAGGGTCCTCCTGCTCAAACGGCTCCTCTTTAAGCTTTAACGGCTCTCTGACGCCAACCAGGTCAAGGCGGAGATTTAAAATTTCAATGTCGTGCTCGGGATCTTTATGGGCAAACATTCTTTCATGAAGGTCATGGAAATCTGCCGCCGTTGCTTCAAGATTCAATTCTGTAATCCTCCGCGTCCTCGATTTTACCGGTACGGTTACTTCATGGACTTCCCCGGCGTAGCGCATATCGATAAAGCGGCGGGTTTCATATTGATTGGTGACCGACTGGCCTCCAAGTTTTTCGCGGGCCGTCTGTTCCATCTTTTCAAAATCGGCATTCATCGCTTGCAGGTCAACGTTTTTCAGACTTTCAAAGCGCGTCCTGAGCTCCGTTACTTTAAGGTTTGCTGCCACATCGCCGAGCGCACAGAAGACCGGGGCAAGGGACGGAACAATAACGGTTTTAATGCCGAGGTCTTCCGCCTGCTTGCCTGCATGGATGGCTCCGGCGCCGCCGACAGCCATTAGGGCGAAATTCCTTGGATCATGACCCCGTTGTGTCGTCACAAAGTGGACTGCATTTGACATATCGCTATTGACGATTTGTGAGATTGCAAGAGCGGCTTCTACTGTCGAAATTCCGAGCGGATCGGCAATCTGTGTGCGGATCGCCTTTTCAGCCAGTGAACGGTCAAGCTTCATTTCTCCGCCTAGAAAGTTATCTGGGTTAATATAGCCTAAGAAAACATTCACGTCCGTAACTGTCGGTTCTTCTCCGCCTCTTCCGTAGCAGGCCGGCCCCGGATTGGAGCCTGCGCTTCGCGGGCCGACTTGTAAAGCTCCGCCGCTGTCAATCCAGGCGATGCTTCCGCCGCCGGAGCCGATCGTGTGAATATCCATCATCGGCAGGGCAACCCGGTATCTGCTGATCCAGTTCTCAGTCGTTATCGCCGGATTTAACTTTTCGATAACCGAGACATCGTAGCTTGTTCCGCCCATGTCTACGGTAATGACGTTCTCGTAGCCCGATTTTTCTCCGATAAAGGAAGCAGCCGTCACTCCTCCGGCTGGACCTGAGAGAAGGCCTCCTGCGGCAAATTTTCCGCTTTGAATGACATTTTGGACCCCGCCGTTAGATTGCATGACAAACAGTTCTCCGGCAAATCCGTCTTCGCGAAGCCGTTCGTCAAGATGGTTCAAGTAGCTTTGCATGGAAGGGCCGGTAAACGCGTTGACAATGGTCGTGCTCACCCGTTCAAATTCCCGAATCTGCGGCAGCACTTCATACGATAACGATACAAACATGCCGGGAGCTTCCTCTTGAATAATCTCTTTAACGCGGATTTCGTGCGAAGGATTCATGAAGCTGAACAGAAAGCATACAGCAATCGCCTCGATCCCCTCTTGGATAAACCCTCGGACTGCCCGGCGGACGGCTTCTTCATCAAGCTCAGTTACGACATTTCCTGTATGATCCAGTCGTTCAGGAATCCCCACACGATATCTTCTTGGGACAATTTGATAAGGTGCTTCCAAGCGCGGAGAAAACACGCTTTCTTTGTACGCGCGGCGGAATTCGATTTCGTCCCGAAAGCCTTCCGTTGTGAGAAGCCCCACCTTTGCTCCGTTATATTCCAGCAAAGCGTTAGTGGCAACTGTTGTTCCATGGACCACTAATGGACTATTGGCTAACAGGTCCTTTACGTCTATTCCGATGATTTCAGCCATTTTTTTAATTCCGTTCATGACACCATCAGACTGATCAGGGGTTGAAGGCGTCTTCGTCGAAACCATTTTCCCTCCCTTGTTGACAGCCACTAAATCTGTAAACGTCCCGCCGACATCAATTCCAAATACCCATTGGTTTTTTTCATTCATCATTGAAAACCTTTCCTCCTTATCCGCTTAAAAACCAGACGATTCCTCTGTCGCTTCTCCGATTTCGTAACGGAGATTTAATTTTGTGAAAATAAATGTAAAAACGATATAAATCAAAAATGCAAGTATAGTAGAGTTAATCGGTCCGATGCCGAACGTTACCTTTGAAGCGGTAAAACCTCCGATGATCACCGAAAGAATCGCCGCAACATTCAGCTTCGAATAAGTTGTTCCAGCCCCGAATCGATATTGTTTTTTCTTGATGACAGGTGCTGTGATCCAATGATCTGCGATCATCACGCCTGCGATCGGCGGAACATACAAACCTAAAAATGTTAAGAATGGCACAAACATATTCTGGACACCTAATAATGCAATCATGATGCCGATCACGCCCATGATCGCCACAAGTGCTTTCTTAGGAATGTTCACAACATTGCGAAGCCCCAGAGATCCGGTATACAAATTGTTATCATTCGTCGTCCACTGTGCAAAAACGATGATGAAAAATGCCAAAAATCCAAGTCCGAGCTTGCTCATCGCGGCAGGAATATTCGGTGTTGACCCGATATCCGGAACATTCGCAGCAATGGCCATTGCCGCTCCTGCAACAAGACAGAAAACACCTCCAAGGAAATAACCGACAGACGCACCTATTCCTCCTGAAACCGCTCCTTTTGCATATCTCGTCACATCAGGAAAAACAACCGCACCCAATGCAGCATTTCCAACTACGATTGTAATTCCGGCAAATATCGTCATAGGGTCCCCTGTCGGATGAAACGTCAGCAAGTTATACCAGCTTCCAGAATAATTGACAGCACTCACAATGCCCCATATAGAAAAGATGACGACTAAAGGTACAGCGATAAAGCTTAAAGCGGCAAGTCCGCGATATCCTATAAAAGCGGTAAGGATCATTAAAATACCGCCCCAAACGATGGCGACTTCAGGCTTCGCAAGCCAAACACCCGGAAACATTTCAGAAATGGTCGTGCCGAAAAAAGCAACCTGCCAGCCAAACCAGCCGATTCCCAGCGTCAGCGCCAAGACGATTCCAAAAAGGCTCGATCCGTAGCGTCCAAAAGCCTGACGGGCAAGAACGGTTGTCGATATTCCGTATTTTGCACCCATTACACCTTGAAAAAAGCCATAGACCGCAAGAATCAGCATACCTAAGACGGCAGCCAAAACGGCGTGCGCAAAATTCAATCCCTGGATCAGCGCTCCTCCAGTCACAATCGTCGACAATGAGATAATCCAGGCACAGCTTGTAATCGTAATGTTAAAAATCGATTTTCTCTTATTTTCAGGCACTGATGTAACAGCAAAATCATCAGCATTTGTATAGGAAGGTTTTTTACTGTTGTTTTCCATTTTCATGCTCCTTCGTTTCATCATGTAGGTTGTTACACCATATTCGTATCAATCGTTACCCCTCGTTTTAACGTATTGCCGATTGTACATGCCCTTTCAGCAGAGGTGATTAATTTCTTTTTATAGTCGGTCGGAAGATGCTCGGGCAATTTGACGCTAACCGTACATTTTTCAACACGGGACGGGCCATCGGGCGCTTTAGCGGCGGAAACAGAAACTGAAAATTCATCCTCCTGCACTTCTATGCCGTCCCTTTCAAACATCCTTTGCAAAGAAATGGTGATACACATCCCTAATGAAGCTTCCAACAGCTCAATCGGCGAAAGGCCGTCTGAATTCGGAGTGAAAGACCCCTTGGCCTGCATACCGGCTTCATGAAAAATCCCAAACTCTCCATTTGTTTTTTGAATAATAGACAAGTTTAATTCCTCCTTTGGCCAATCAGCCCGAAAAATTCAAAATGAACCAATTCTTCAGTCATTTCATCAACTGAAAACTTGGGGACATAATTCAGATCATGCTTTGGCCCAAACAGCCATTTTGATAGTGTGCCCAACACAAGACTTGTTAACATGGTGGCCTGCAGATCAGTATTATGGGAGGAATTTAGCATGCCAAGCTCTGTAGCCCTTTGGATGTTCTTTTTAAATGCTTGTTCAACACTGATCAGCGCCTCTTCGATTGCCTCCCTGATTTCCGGATCGGCGCCTTGTCCCTTGACTAATAAAAACGTCATTAAGTTTCGGTTCTCCTGTGCAAACGTAAAAATTCTTTTCATAAGGGCTGTCGTGGATTGGATCATGTCATCTGTAAGAGCAAACGTCTGCCTGTAGCCTTGATGAATGGCTGCAAGAAGGTTTTCTTTCCCCTTGTCTATGATTTCCTTGGCGATTTCTTCTTTGCTTTTGAAGTGCCAGTAAAAAGTTCCCTGTGCAACGCCAGCCTGTTTTACGATGTCTGATATTTTTGTCGCATGATATCCTTTCGTAGCAAAAATCTCAAGCGCGATATGTAGCAATTCTTCTCTTGTATCCGTATTTCCCAAGTGTTTCCCTCCTTACCCTCAATCTCGATTGACAAGTCAGTCAGTTTTAGGGCCGTTAATCCTATTGGATTTGTAAGAATAATCTTATACAATGTTTTTTTCCTAGTCAAGTTGCTAACCTTTCCATTTTTCGCGCAATTACAAAATATGAGCAAAGCAAAACCTCTATTTCATTCTTTCATCCCTCTCACGGCCACTGGATCAAACGGCTTTCGGTTTATTTTTTCAAGAGATTTACAGTTTCATCGACTAATTCTAATAACGTTTTTTTATGATGTGATGATGAAACTTTTTGATGATCTAATTCCCGCAGCCTCGAATAAATGTCTTTCCGCTCATTTTGGAGTTCGCGTATGGCTTGTATCTCGGCATTGTTCAGTTGTTCCAGTCTTAATCGGAGCGCCTCTCTTTCGTTGAACACGTTCCCACCCCCTAACAAAATATTACTTGTAGTTTATAGGACTTTTTTCAGTTTAACAATTCTTCTTTCATGAAAATTTGCTTGTACGATTTGGATGAGCTGAATTTTGCCGGGATTCCAACTTACTTTTTATGGAGAGATTTTACGGCTTTGAACACGAGGAACCGGACTTACAAAAACCAAAGAGAACTCAGCCGGAGTCCTCTTTGGTTTTTTTATCGCTACATCACCTTATTGAATCTCAAAATCTTCTTGAAACATGATTTTCAAAAAAGAAAAACATGATATAGATACAAAGCTGCAAATTTTGAATTCTTTTCATCAATCAGCACTTGCATCATGAACTCCTTTTCGCCAAAATACAAAGTGTCCCTCAAAAACAACAAGACTTTCAGCTTTGAAATAATCGTTCCAATTACGGCAAAAAGGAGTTTTTAAAAATATGATCATTTTAATACTTATAGCCGGGATTTTGGCCGGAATGGCCATTCCTGTTCAAACCTCAATTAATTCACGGCTAGGCATGAAGATCGGGTCTCCTTACGGGGCGGCGGCCATATCTTTTTTTGCCGGTACGCTTATCCTGGTCATTGTCGCCTTAGTGACAGAGCGCCATTTTTTGTCTATCATCGGACTTCTCCCTTCCATCCCCTTGTGGATCCTCATTGGAGGCGGATGTTTAGGCGTTTTTTATTTAACTTCAAATATTTTGTTGCTTCCGCGTCTTGGATCAGCACTGACAGTTGTCGTCACTTTGCTTGGGCAGATGGTGATGGCTCTGGCCATCGATCACTTCGGATGGTTTCATATTCCCGTTCATGAATTAAACTTTCCTAGAATCATCGGCATTTTGTTCATCATCTCCGGGGTTTTCATTATCAAAAAATATTAATAGCAAGGGAGTTCATCACCGATGAAAAACAACACTATGAACGTTTTTCTTTACATGATGCTCGGGCTTTTTGCCGGAATGGCATCACCGATTCAAACATCTATTAATTCAGAGCTGAGAAATGCTCTCCAATCACCTTTTATCGCTTCACTTATTTCGTTTTTGGTTGGAATGGTCATTCTTCTCTTTCTTACGTCGATCATTGAACATCGGCGGTTATTTCATTTAAACAATTTACATACAGCAAAAACCTTTATCACGGGCAGCCCTTGGTGGCTCTGGACTGGCGGAATACTTGGCGTCATCTTTATCACATCCAATATTTTGCTTTTGCCGATTGTCGGAGCGTCACTTACTGTTGTTTTGGCTTTAAGCGGCCAAATGATCATCGCCCTCATCATCGATCATTTTGGCTGGTTCGGAACCCCCAAACACCGCTTAAATGTGCAGCGCATGCTGGGAATTGTCCTGATGATCACGGGAATTATCATCATTCAGCATTTTTGATGCCAGTCATTTTTGCACCTTCTACTTGCTGGAATTCAGGCATTCGTTTTTCTTTAAAATGAATAAAAGGGCGGTGTCCGCCCTTTATTTACAGCAAGTTAGTTTACATAAAACATTTACAGTAAACCGATTTTAAGCAAATAAAAAAAGCCATTTTATTCAAATGACTTAAGTGAAGTGCTGCAATTGCCGTATGCAAGTAAGAAAGTTTTAAACCACACTCCTCAAAGTGGGTGTCTGCAGAAACGTTCCTGTCGTCCTTTCGAGGAAGGCATGACATTCCGGTTCCGATATAAAACTCCCTATTACAGCTTAAAGGTTAAAACTTAATTATCATTACGTACAATGCAGCGTAATTGAATTATATGATAAAAACATTAAAAATGCAACCTCTTGCCTGAAGAGAATATGATGCTCTATAATAAGTTGAATATTTACAAAATTCTGCAATATTGTGGCGTTCGTACAACCCTTCATGTCCATCTGTTCATAGACTGTCTATTGAGGTGATGTCTTGTGGTAAAAATTTTTATCGATCCCGGCCATGGCGGGTCTGATACAGGTGCTTCAGCTAATGGTTTGCAAGAAAAACAGTTAACATTGCAAACCGCCTTGGCTTTAAGAAATATGCTGCTGAATGAATATCAAAATGTTTCAGTCCTGTTGAGCAGGACAAGCGACCAAACTGTCAGTCTGACGCAACGCACGAACGCCGCGAACAGCTGGGGAGCGGACTACTTTCTATCGATTCACATGAATGCCGGGGGCGGGACAGGTTTCGAGGATTACATTTATCCCGGCGTCGGCGCACCTACCACCACCTATCGGGATATCATGCATGAAGAGATTTTAAAAGTTGTCGATTTCAGGGATCGCGGCAAGAAAACGGCCAATTTTCATGTTCTAAGAGAAACAGCCATGCCCGCACTCCTTACGGAAAATGGCTTTGTAGACAATACAAGCGACGCCGAGAAACTGAAGTCTTCCGCGTTTATTCAATCCATTGCCAGAGGCCACGCCAACGGACTCGCAAGGGCATTTAACCTTTCCAAAAACGCAGCAGCTCTCTATAAAGTGCAGATCGGCGCTTTCAGGACCAAAGCCAATGCCGATTCGCTTGCCGCTCAAGCGGAAGCGAAAGGGTTTGATGCCCTTGTGATTTACAGGGACAGCCTTTACAAAGTGCAAATTGGCGCTTTTTCTTCAAAAGAAAATGCCGAAGCGCTCGTTCAGCAAGCCAAAAACGCCGGATTTGACGCTTTCATTTACCAGGAATAGGGACAATCATCAAGAAAAGCCCGCGATCTGTCTCGTATAGATCGCAGGCTTTTTTCATGCTTTTGCAGCTTTACTTTGAATCGCCGGCTTTTGCGTTTGATTCGATGCATGGCTGTTCAACACCATTCCGATAATCACAAGTGCCATGCCGCTCCATGAGATGGCACCAGGAAGCGGACTTGAAAGAAGCAAAATTTCACCAGCGGCAGCAAACAGCACTTCAAACGATTGTGTGGCCTCGACAGCCCCTAATTTTCGCATATCCCCTTTTACAAGATCGGTTGCGGCAAAGAACAGCACAGTTGCGCATATTCCGGAAAAGACAGCCACCAAACCTGACTGAATGACTTGTCCCCGGCTGGGCGCACCCGCCGATGCCAGCCCGTACAGTGAGAGGATCAGCCAAAACGGAAGGCTTGCCAACGTCATCCCCAATACCCGCTGATAAGCATCAAGGCGCCCGGCGCATGCTTCCATCATTTTTCTGTTCCCAAGCGGATATGCAAATGAAGCCAACATAACCGGCACGACGCACAGCAGCATCTCATGCAAAGAAAGCTGTGCCGCATGCTCAGCCTGCATCAGCGCCACCCCGATTAAAATGATCAACGACATCGCCAGCCCTTTATAGGGAATTTTGCCCCTCATCTGTACGGGACCTGTTTTTGTTTGGATGGTTTCGTAAAAAAGCGGCGCCAAAAGGGAGCCGGAAATAATCGTGATTTGCCATGTTCCTGCAATCAGCCAGCCCGGCCCGTAAGCCGCCGCAAAACAGAGCGGCGCATAAAAGAGGCCGAAGCCGACGATGCTCCATCTCAGCCAAATGCCCGGTGCTTTTTTGATTTCCTGAAAAAGTTCTTTTACGTTCCCCCTCAGCCAAACAATGACAAATAAAAGAGGCGCCATAAAGATAAATCTTAGCGATGCGCTCCAGATCCAGCTTCCCCCTTCAAGCTCCATCGCCCTGTTTAAAACGAATGTAAAAGCAAAAAAGAAGGCTGCAAAAACGCCCAGTATAATCGGCCTCACAATCCCCTCACTCCTTTTCCTGATGTCCGGCCAATCGGTCTCCGAGACTGAGCCAGTTTTCCTCGGCAAGCTTGATGGCCGCATTCCGATCCCCCTGTCTGCAGGCATCGATGATGTTCTGATGCTGTTCGACAGATTTCAAGCTGCCGATCGAGGAAAACTGCGACATCTCAAGGCGATAAATTTTTGAAGAAATTCTCTCCAATGCCCGGGTAATTTCCGGGTTTTTTGATGCTTGTAAAAACACCTCATGAAAAGCAGCATCCGATTCGATTGCTTCGATAATGTCTTCTTTTTGAATCGCTTGCTGCAACGTTTGATTATGCGCCTCCAGTTGATCAAGGTCTGAATCCGTTAAAAAAGGAAACGACAGCTTGACAGCCAGCGCATGCAGTGCTGCAGTGACTGTAAAAGCATGTTCAGCTTCCTCGCGATTTAACGGTGCTACACGTGTTGCTGAACCCGGAACAGTTTCAACAAGTCCTTCATCTTCCAGGCGTTTGAGCGCCTCCCTGACAGGTGTGCGGCTGATGCCAAACTGCTCTGCAAGCTCCTGATCATGCAGGCGCTCCCCCGGCTTTAGTTCCAAATGTACGATGGTGCGCTTCAGCGTTTGATACACTTCTTCCCGAAGCGAAATTCGTTTGATTCGTTTAATGTTATTTTTCATCATAAAACCAATATATCGGATTTTGGTTTTATGCACAACCAAATTTTTTATCTAACCCCTTTCTCTTTAGCGGCGTATTTTCTTTTCGCCTGGCAATCTTTGCAGATGCCGTACAGTTCCAATCGGTGATGTGTCACTTTAAATCCGGTCAGCCGTGCCGCAATGTCTTTTACTTTCTCCAGTTGCGGACAATGAAAATCGACGATCTTCCCGCATACTTCGCATATGACATGATCATGTTCCTCTAGAGCCAGATCAAAACGAAGCGGATCGGTAAACCCCATTTCTTTTATAAGGCCCTCTTGTTTAAAATAGCGGATGGTGTTGTATATCGTCGCTGTACTGACGGCAGGATATATCTCCCTCAATGATTGTTGAATTTCAGCTATTGTGGGGTGGTTCCTGTTGACTAGAAAATAATGGTAGATAGCCAGCCGCTGCGGCGTCATTCGAATGCCTTTCCGTTTAAGCTGCGCCATCGCTTCCTGCTTTACATTCGTTTCGTTTTCCATACCTCTTTCGTCACTGCCCCTTTTTTCCCTTGAATCTTCCGATATTCTTTGCCTGGCGGCCTTAGAAACGGAGTGCTTTAGATGTGATGTTCATTTAATAAACGTTCTCCTTGATCCGATCGAGCGCCTGCCAAGGCATCAGGGCACAGTTATGGCGGGCCCGTAACGGATGGACGCCAATCAGGGAAACGGCATCTCCCAGCAGATCCTCTGCCGGTTCTTCTCCTTTTCTGATCATATTTTCCATCGCTTCACGCATTAGCCCGGCTTCTTTTAACGTCTTTCCTTTTATCAGTTCCGTCATGATTGATGAGGAAGCCATGCTGATGCTGCACCCATCTCCGATAAAAGCTGCGTCTTCGATCTTTTCATTTTTAATGTCGATAAACAAAGTCATCACATCACCGCATGTTGGATTTTTGTAATGGACGTAATACGCGCTGTGTTTATCGATTTTTCGAAAATTTCGCCTGTATCTTGCATGATCCATAATGACGGACCGATACAGCTCTTCCAGTTTTGGCATGAAATGATGCTCCTTCCCTTTTAAACAGTTGTATTTTGGTTGAAAGAACAAACGGATTTAGTTATACTTCCGTTATTAAATCGTAATCATTACGATTTAATAATAACCGATCAAGAAGCTCACCGCAAATGAAAAGACACAATGAAACTGCCTCTTCTAATAAAAAGACAGATCGGTCAAACGCAAAGGGGGAAGGGTTTATTATGAAGGAGCCAGACCGCATTCAACTCGATTCTTTTCACATGACACTTTTATCTGATGGAGCATTTCGAGTTTCAAGGGATTTCTTTTTGGCGGGAGGAGACCCTCATGAAGCAGAACATTATCCTGAAGAATTTGAAGTAGCGCTGAACTTTATCTGCCTGGAAACGAACGAAAAACGGATACTGATTGATACGGGATTTGGCGAAACAGGCGGACAAGAAAGCGGGCACTTGATTCATCACCTGACACAGGCAGGAATTAAGCCTAATTCCATAGACTATGTCATTTTGTCACACAGTCATTTAGATCATACGGGAGGTCTTCTGAATAACGGGAAACCCACTTTTCCAAACGCTGTTCATCTGATCAGTGAAGCAGAATGGCTGTACGCAAAACAATCGCCTGCCTCTGAACAGTTTCGCATTCTCTCCACTGTCCGGCCGTTTCTGAAGCTGCTGACAAAAGATACCGAACTGCTTCCCGGACTGAAGCTGATCCATACGCCTGGACATACACCTGGACACTTGACTATTGAATTACAGACAAAAGACGGGGTCTGTCAGATCATCAATGACGTATTTCACATTCCCGAAAGCATTTCCAATCCAAAGCTGCGGGTTTCGCTTGAGCATGACCCTAAAGAGGGAGAAAAGACAAGAAGACTGCTGGCCCGGCAGGCTTATAACGGACAGGTCCTGCTCCACGGGTGTCATTTCCCCTACCCTGGTTTCGGGTTAATTGAAAAGCAGGGCTCACTTTTTCAATGGAAACCGGTCCAATACGAAAAGAAAACTCGCTGAATCAGCGAGTTTTCCCATTTAAACTAAGATATCAACGACAAACTGTGACCAAGATTCAAGTCTGTCATAGACGCTTTTATCTTTCAGATCACTGGCTTTCATCCACTGGCCGGCAATCTGCTCCTTTTCTTTGACTTCAACGTGTGCGCCCGGTTTTAATTCAAGCGCTGAAAGGATTCCGATATGTACTTTTCCGACGCTGTTTTCATCATCATTAATCAGTCCGAGCGTCACCATTTTTTCTTTATCTGATTCCTCAATCAGAAGCTCTTCATCAAGTTCACGGTCTGTGTTTAACTTCAGAATACCGGAAAAATCAAGCCCTTCGGCAAAGTTCATGTGGCCGCCGAAGCCGAGTGACAGCTTGTTGTGAAGCCGCGCTTCCCCTCCGCCTTCGAGCCGCTCGTATACAAATATTTCGTCTTCTCTTTTGATGACAACATAAGGGATCGGCTGTTTAAACGCAGGATCATCTTCGGCGTCTCCCCTTCTCATTTCACTGAAGTGCTGTTCAATATGCGCCATGATCTTCCCGACCTTCTCACCGTCGCTGTTGACGCCCTGGAAGGTCAGCGTTTCATTTGCAAATACGTTTTCCCGCGGGACCACGAGAATGATTTCATCCATTTTTCCCATTGTATCCGTTTCCTCCTCAAAGTGAAAAGAGCAGATTCGTTCTGCTCTCATTTTGCCGTGTATCTATAACTGAAAGGCGGGGCTTGGGCGCGGATGCGCCCTTTTAGCCCGGCCGGCTTACTTATCGTCAAAGTAAAAATCGTCGTCTCTTATCGGTTCAACTGTTGCTTTTTTATAGCCGTTTCCTTTCATTGAGAAGAAGTCGTGTGACTTCGTTTTCGTATTCAACCCGTTCAACACAATCGGATTGATCTCTTCTTCTTCAAAATAAGCTTCAAAGCCAAGGTTCATCAGCGCTTTGTTGGCATTATAGCGGATGAACTTCTTCACGTCGTGTGAAAGGCCGACCTGGTCGTACAGATCTTCTGTATATTCAAGCTCATTTTCATAAAGCTCTTTTAATAGATCAATGGCAAACGCGTACAGCTCTTCTTTTTTCTCAGGTGTCTGCTGATTGTAAATTTCCTGAGCGAGCAGGCCGACATAGACGCCGTGAATCGCTTCGTCCCGCAAGATCAGGTTGATGATTTCGCCGCTTTGCATCAGCTTGCCCTGTCCGTAAAAATAAAGCGGGTAGTAGAAGCCGCTGTAAAACAGGAAGCTTTCTAAATAAACGGATGCGACCATCGCTTTAAACAGCGAAATTTTATCGCCCTGGCGGATTTTCTCATAGAGTCCGACAATGACCTGAGCTTTTTTCTGCAAATATTTGTTTTGTTTAACCCATTCAAAGACTTCGTTGATCGTCTCTGTCGGGGCAAGCGTCATGAAAATGTTTGAATAGGACTTGGCGTGGACCGCGTTTTCCATCATCGCCATGAAGTTCAGCACCGCTTTGCGCTGATGCCCTTCCACATGCTCAGCGACAAGGGGCATTCCCGTGTTCCCCTGCTCTGTATCGAGAAGCGTCAGCCCCGCGAGCACCTTCATGTATGTGTCCTGTTCATTTTTACCCAAGTACTTCCATGTCAGAAGATCTCCATTAAGCGCAATCTCTTCCGGAAGCCAAAATTGCTTCACATTTTGGTTGTAAAACATTTGGGTAAAATCATCTTCATGCTTTGACCAGTTTGCTGCATCATAAATTTTCGTCACTTTCGCATACTCTCCTTTAATCAAACGACACAAGAAAGGCAGCCTTCTTGCCCTGTATCCTTCGTTCTTGCATAGTAAAGTGTTTTGATTCCTTTATGGTGGGCATAAAGATCGATCCGGTTCAGATCGCGTGTCGTCATTGTATCTTTCAGGAACAATGTAAAGCTTATGCCTTGGTCAACGTGCTGCTGAATCGTCGAGATCATGTCGACAACTCTGAACATGTCCATATCATACGCTTCTTTATAGTAGAACCAGTTGCTCGGCGCAAGTCCAGGCATCGGATAGTACGTCTTGGAGTTGCCGTAAGTTCTTTCTTCAATCCGCTCCATGATCGGCATGACTGATGCCGTACTTGACTGTACATATGAAATGGACCCGGTCGGTGCGATGCACAGTCTGTAGCTGTGATACAATCCGTGTTCTTTGACAAACTGTTTCAGCTGTTCCCAGTCTTCTTTTGTCGGGATGTGCATGCCTTCAAAAAGCTTGGCCACTTTTTCGAATTTAGGCGAGAAATCTTGTGTAACATACTTTTCGAAGTATTCACCCGTTGCGTAAGCCGAACCTTCGTAGTTATGGTACGTCTCACCTTTTTCTTTGGCGATTTCGGCAGACCGTTCAATCGAGTAAAAGTTCATCATCATAAAGAAAGTGTTCGCGAAGTCCCTCGCTTCCTCACTTTCGTAGGCGATATTGTTCTGTGCCAGGAATCCGTGCAGGTTCATCGCTCCAAGGCCGATGGATTTCATCGCTTTGTTCGCTTTTTTGACCGCCGGTGCGTTCGTAATGTTCGTCGTTTCAGAAACGTGCGTCAGCGAATCGGTTGCAAGCTTAACCGTCTGCTCAAGCGATTTGTTTTTCATGACGTTCAATATGTTCAATGAACCAAGGTTGCAGGAGATGTCAAGGCCGATCTCATCTTCTTGACCGTAGTCTGTGTATGAAGAAACCTGTGAAGCCTGAAGAACCTCTGAGCAAAGGTTGGAAAATTTAACCTTGGAAATATGATTGTTCGCATGCGCGTTGTTGACATTGTCCTGGAACATAATGTACGGATATCCTGATTCCGATCTTAACATCGCAAGCTTTTCGAGCATCTTGCGCGGGTGGATTTTTTCTTTTTTGACGCGCGGATCTTCCACAAGCCGGTCGTACATCTCGTTCATGTCCATTTCATCGAGGTGCTCGCCGTACGCTTTATAAACGGTGTGCGGATAGAATACGTATGCCGCTTTATCCTCTCTTGCAAGCTCGATGAATTTATCTGGAATGACGACTCCGATGGACAATGTTTTCACCCGGACATCCTCATCAGCCGAAATCTTCTTCGTATCGAGGAAATCGTTGATGTCGCGGTGGAAAATGTTTAAGTATGCAGCCCCTGAGCCTTGTCTTTGTCCCATCTGATCAGCGTAACGGAATGCGTTGTCAAGAAGCTTCATCACGCCGACGACGCCTTTTGTCGCGTTTTCGACGTCTTTGATCGCTTCGCCTTTCGCACGCAGTTTTGAAAGGTTCAACGATACGCCTCCGCCTAGCTTTGACAGCTGCATTGAAATATCAATCGCTCTCGAGATGTCGTTCAAGGAATCATTGACTTCCAAGAGGAAGCAGCTGACCAGCTCTCCTCGGCGTTTGCGGCCGGCATTTAAGAACGTCGGCGTGCTCGGCTGATACTCCTGGTTGATCATCATTCTGACGAATTCCTTCGCCTTCTCCTTATCCCCGTTTGCAAAAAATAAAGCTACGATAGAGATTCTGTCTTCATAGCGTTCAAGAATTTTTTTCTTGTCGTTTGTCTTCAGCGCATAGTCATTGTAAAACTTAAAAGCGCTCATAAAGGACGGGAATCTGAATTTTTTAGCGTAAGCCTCTTTGAACACTTCCTTGATTTCTTCGAACGTGTAGCGGCTTAAAAACTCTTCTTCATAGTAGTCATTCTTGATTAAGTAATCGATTTTCTCTTTCAGATCATGGAAAAATACCGTATTTTGGTTGATATAGTCTACAAAATAACTATGTACAGCTTCTTTATCTTTATCAAACTGGAATTTCCCGTCTTTTTGGATCATGATCTCATTGTTTAACTGGATCCATTTTGGCACTTGATTTTGTGACAATTCTTTCTACCTCCTGAGTAAACAGTTCAACGTCTTTGGCCGTCCCGCTGAGCTCAAATTTGCCGAGAATCGGAACCTGATACTGCTTCGAGATTTTTTCTGCGCTTTTCGCAAAATTGTCTCCCCACACTCTGTTTCCGCTTGCCGCAACTCCCAAAAGAAGATGGGCGTTTTTCTCAAGAAACATCTCAGTCGTTTTCGGAACTTCCCCAAACCCTGTCGTGTACGTGATCAAAACAAACGGTTCGTCTAGATACTCCTCTGTGCTGACTTTCCGTTTATTGCGAAAAGGCGTCTTATCCACAAAGCGCTGAACGTTTCCCGTTTTTGAATCAAATACGATCTGAATCATCATTATCACGACCTAGTAAAATTGTTTCCGAGTCTTTCAACTCGAACCTTACACAATATATAGTATACTATCATTCAAGAAAACACAATATATTGTGCTCAGGTTGATGAAAGTTCACAATTTGCTTCAGCTTAGGAGGCCTAAGGCCAAAGAAATATGAGTAGAATGAGAGCCGTTCGCTCATCCTACTCACAAACCGAAATCTATCATAACACGAAAAAAATTGAGTTAGTAGACTAGACTTTTTCGCTTATTTTTTGTAAGTGTCACAGCACTTGTTCTCGCATACCTCTTTAATATCGGCTTCGATGCCGAGTTCCTTAAGAACCGACTGAACAGCCGTCATGATCGACGCTTCCCTGACAAGTTCTTTTCCGTTGACGAGAATACTTGTGCCGTATTCATAGCAGGAATCATCTTCACACGTCTCTTCCCAATGGTTGATGACGATCTTAGGTTTCATTGTTCGCTCATTCCTTTTCATTTTCAAACTGAATTGATGTAAACACTACTTAGTTTAGCGATTAGATGCCGCTTTGTAAATTTGAATGCCTCGGTCTTTCACAGGACGTGATGACGGCGGCGTTTTAGACAGGATGTCCAGCAATTGGTCTCCGTTCCTTTTATTCCCAGACTCCTGCTCGGACCGGCAACGGCCGCAGTTGATTGTAAAGTCGCCTCGAAAACGACAAAATCCCAAAACAGTAAACTGTTTCAGGATTTTGTCAGGCAATCTGAAAAGACCATGCCAGGCATGGTCTTTTAGCCGTAAATCGCTATTCGAGTTCGAGTTGAACGTTTTTTTGCGGTGCAAATGTGGAAATGGCATGTTTGTATATAAGCTGCTGCTTTCCTTCCGATTCAATCAACACTGTAAAGTTGTCAAATCCTTTTACTTGTCCGCGCAGCTGAAATCCATTCAGTAAAAAGACCGTGACAAATGTACTTTCTTTCCGAATCTGATTCAAAAACTGATCTTGAATATTTATCGATTTCATGTTTCTGGTCCTCCTTGTTTCTCTATACCATACTGTTTCGATTAAAGTTCGAGCTTTCCTGCTATGTAAGTGAAAATTTCCTGTTTTTTCTGCTCGATATTGACAGGGGGCGTCATGTCATACCAGGCGACATCCATTTGATTTCTGAACCATGTCAGCTGTCTTTTGGCGTAGCGTCTCGAATTCCGCTTCAACGTCTCAACCGCCTCTTCCAAGGACGCTCTGCCTTCAAGGTACGCATAAAGCTCTTTGTACCCGATGGCCTGAACAGACTGGCAATTTCTTATGTTTTCATCATAAAGCTGTTTCACTTCATTCAGCAGCCCCTCATCCATCATCTGGTCTACGCGGCTGTTGATCCTGTCATACAGCACTTCCCGCTCCATCGTCAAACCGATGAGAGCCGTGGTGTATAAAAGCTCTTTCCGCTGTCCTTCCATATGTTCAGACATCGTTTTTCCTGTCGTATGGAAAATTTCAAGCGCCCTGATGACCCTTCGTTTATTGTTTGGATGAATGGCTTTTGCCGCTCCGGGATCGCGCTCTTTCAATAGACAGTGAACATATTCGGCTCCTCTCTTGTCAGAGAGCGCCTCCATCTCCGCTCGGAACTCAGGGTCGCCCGCTTCCTCTGTGAATGAATAGTCGTAAAGGACAGACTGGATATAGAGCCCTGTCCCCCCCACAATCATCGGAAGCTTCCCTCGCCTGCCAATCTCTGCGATTTTTTGTCTGACGATCTCCTGATATTCAGCAACCGAGAAAGATTCCGTCGGTTCTTTAATATCGATCAAGTGATGCGGAACCCCGTTCATTTCTTCTTCTTTAATTTTTGCTGTGCCGATATCCATTCTTTTGTAAATCTGCATCGAATCTCCGCTGATAATTTCCGCATTCAAATGCTCGGCCAGCATCACGCTTAATTTTGTTTTACCGACAGCGGTCGGTCCGATCAAAACGATGACCGGCGGTTTCGTTTTATTCACTGCTGATCACTCTCTTTAAACAAGCTCCTCCCATTATACCATTTCACGTTCAAAAACACCCATTTCATTTTACCCGTTTTCATTGTTTTCCAAACATTCCCTCACCACCCTATCGGCTCATTCCCCACGATTTCTCTTGTGGAACCCTTAAAAGTATGCCGGTGCCTCTCCTTTATTCCATCGCTTACATACACGACTCCGCCAAATCTGATCGGGGGAGCCGCAGAATATGCCAGATAGGTCGTGCCCCCGATTTCATGATAATGCGTGCCGTCCGCCCGCGGAATCGCGGGCCCCGTAATCGCGTAATACCTGTGATAATGTCCCTTATCGAAAGAAGTGATGCCGGAATAAAAATGAACGTGCCCATCTGTATTGCTCCCGTTTGCCGGCTGGGAAAAGCCTTCAATTAGGTGGTAATGGCCATTGGCAGTCGATGTTCTCGCCCTGTAGGCGTGGGCATGGGGAGGCGCTTTTGACCAATCCGACTGATACAGCGTCATGTTTCATTCACTCCTTTTTAAGGGCGGCTTCACTAAAAAATACGACGGGCGCCCAAGCAAAAACGGCTGGGCAGAATACAGTGATGTTAGTCAGGTTTCATTTTATTATTGGAGGGATTTTTTTATGAATCATTTCGAGCACGCTCCTGTATACGGCGACGACAACCAGCGCATCATCGGCAGACCTTTCTTTGGCGGACCTTTTGGGCGCCCGTTTTTCGGCCCGCGTCCGTTTTTCGGTCCGGGCCCCTTCTTCGGAGGTTTTTTGGGCGGACTTACTGCCGGAGCGCTTCTCGGCCCTTGGGGATATCCGTATCCGCCGTATCCTTACTATCCTTTTTTCTGACAGATAAAGGCTCTTCCAGGGGCCTTTTTACATAACTTTTTTCTTGACTTAGAACTTTTGCATCAATTAAGATGGATTTTACCAACCGGTTAGTAATACGGGTTTTTTTTATGTCTAAAAAAGAAGAAATCTTTGAAGCGGCCTCATGACGATTGCGGAATACACCTTTAACACTTTAAGATCGTTTATGGGCTGCGTTTTTTGATATTCGAATGAAAACTAACTTTGTACAAGCGCCCTTGCTGCGGCAGCATGTCTTAAACCGCAGCGTGAGTTGTGTGAAAAGAGCGCTGGCAAATGGTCAAAGTCTTTTGTTTCAATTGGAACTGCTGGCTGACGAAGAGAAAGCTCTCCTTTTGAATCATGGAATAACATTGATAGAGGAGGATTTCATATGATTGCAGGCTACATTTTTCTGCTGATCGCCATCTTGTCAGAAGCGGCGGCAGCCGCCATGCTGAAAATCTCTGACGGGTTCGCGCGCTGGCGGCCGTCGGTTCTCGTAGTGATCGGCTACGGTCTCGCATTTTACATGATGTCGCTCACATTGCAGGTCATCCCGCTAAGCCTCTCCTATGCGACTTGGAGCGGAGCGGGCACCGTTCTGACTGCAATCATCGGCGTCTTGTGGTTTCAAGAAAAGCTGAACCGGCGAAATATCGCCGGCATTATTTGTCTCGTGTCAGGCGTTGTCCTGATCAATCTGTCATAAGGAGGAGAATGTCATGAAAGGCATGATCTTTTTGGCGGCTGCCATTTTGTCCGAAGTATTCGGAAGCACGATGCTGAAGCTGTCAGAAGGCTTTAGCGCCCCCCTGCCCGCGGCCGGTGTCATAATCGGTTTTGCGGCTTCTTTTACGTTTCTGAGCTTTTCATTAAAAACACTGCCTTTATCTGCGGCTTATGCGACTTGGGCCGGCACCGGGACGGCTTTGACAGCTGCGATCGGGTATTTTATATTTCAGGAGCCATTCAATCTCAAAACTCTTATTGGGCTTGTATTGATCATCTGCGGCGTCTTTTTGCTCAATTCAAAGCATGCTGACGCCGCAGACCAAAAGGCTCAGCTCACGATCGAAATCTAATCCGCTTTGGAGACGACAATCTTCGGGTCTAATTCAATGGCGACATTGCCCTGAACCGCCCTTGATATCATACAGGATGTCTCCGCCTTTTCAGCCAGTCTTTCGGCAAGTTGGACCTCTTTTTCCGCCGCTTCTTTCGGAAGGCGGATCAGAGGTCTGTGAATGATTTTTTCGTACGTAAACACCCCGCCTGTCACATCGACAACAGCCTCGGATTCCATCGTCAGGCTCTCTTTTTCCAATCCGCTTCTTTCCATCATGGCTGCAAGCGTGATGATATAGCAAGTCGCAGCGGCGCCGAGCAGCATTTCGTCAGGGTTTGTCCCTGCCCCCGGACCGTCCATTTCCTTTGGAATTGAAATTTCTGTTTTTAAATTCCCGCTTTCAATCCTTCCGATGTCGTTACGTTTTCCAGGCCAGTCTGCCTGAAGGTAAAAATGATGTTTAGCCATAAAAATACCTCCTTTTTTTATCCTGCTTAAAGTCTACCGGTATTTGACCTTTCTGTCTGTTGATTTGCCTAAAAAACCGGTAAACCGTGACAGCCGTCTAACACACGGGGCATGAGCGGAACATAGAATACAACGAAAATCCGCGCAAGAAAGGACGAAAAGAAATGGAGAATGTAGAACATTTACAGCAGACACCGGCTCCCGAACAGCATATGCATATCCCCCAGTATCAGCACGCCGAAGCAGCCGTGCACCACATCAAATGTCCGTTGTTTCCGCACTTGAAACATAAGACGTTGTGCACAGTTGCGCCTTTTGTTCATTACGGTTTAAATGAAGCGCAAACCACTTCCTATCACCACGCCATGGAAGAAGTAGCGGCAATGGCTTATTTAATGGGCATGGGTATGGACCCTCACTTGGCCTACTGTACAGTTGAGTCATGGGAAATCAACGAAACATTCTACTAATTAGACTGAACGGTCAAAAATAAAGAGAAAAGACCGTTCAGTCTCAGGAACGAGTTAAAGCAGACGCCAGCGTCCGGCGTGTTCATTGGCGAAATCAGCCAGTGAACGCGGTTTTTTTCCCGTGATGCGTTCCACTGTATCTGTGATGCGGTTTTCTTTGCCATTCTTGATTTTCTCGTCTAGTTCCGACATGAATCCGGCATAATCGGGAGATAATCCTGCTTTTATATACCTTTCCCTCAAAGCGGACACTTCGACATTGACATGCCTGACGTCGCGGCCTGCCGCTCTGCCGATGATTGCCGCGGCTTCAGCATAACTCAAGGCTTCCGGCCCGGTCAAGATATGGCTCGTATTATGCGGCTTTTGATCAAGCAATGCGCGCACAGCCACTTCAGCAATATCGTCTGCATCTATAAACCCGACTTTGCCGCTGCCTGACGCCGTGACGATTTCATTTTTCTTCCGAATCGAAGCGCCATGCTGATGGTCAAAATTCTGCATGAAATATGAAGGCTTTAGCACCGTCCATTCAGGAACATATCGCCTGACCGCGTGATGAAGCTTCCCGAATACGGGTCCGTCTTCATCAATAATGGCAGCGCTGAGCAGAACAATGCGGCGGACGCCGGATGCCGCTGCCATTTCCAAAAACGGCACAACGAGCGGCGACGGTTCGAATACACCGACAGGTGCAACCAAATACAATGAGTTCGTGTTTTTTAATGCGTCTCTGTAAGTTTTTTGATCATTCCAGTCAAAATACACATGTTCCGTTCCGGCCATTGCAGGCATTCTCCGGCTTGCGATCCGGACGCCGGCCCCCGAACGTACAAGCCGTTTGGCGATTCGGCTTCCAGTCGTGCCGGTTCCGCCGGTAATCAATATTTTTTTCTCCACTTTTATCACTCCTTGTTACGTCATTAAAAAGTCTGCAGCCGTCCCCCGAACGATTCGATGACAGTCAGAGGATTCCAATAATCTTTGTAGTGAACAATTTTGCCCTCTTTCATGTTTACAAGGCTGATGTACTGTTGGTTATAAGGAAGACCCGTCTCGCACACCGTGCCTTCACATTCAAATTCGACAGCTGCATAGCCCGTATTTGCCATTTGATGAATAGTGGGCGCTGTGAAGCGGACAATATCGATCTTTTCGGGAAAATCCTTTATATATTCGTAAATCGCCGACTTTCCTTCTAGTTTTTTAGGAAAACCTGGCGGTGCATATGGATGCTCAAACACCGCGTCTTGATCCCAAAGCTGTATCCACTTTTCCATATCCTTTTCGAGCATCGACTGCAAAAATTGTTCCATCACATCGGTTATCGTATGCGCCATTTTCTTTCCCCCATTCTTTTTTGACCATTTGGTCTAAAATAGTGATAAAAACGAGCGGCAGCCCATCTTCCTTGACGAAAAAATTCTTTAATCAAGAACAGACAGGCTGACATCGATCAAATCCTGAAGGGCGTCAAAGTCCCCCGTTAACTTCGCCTGAAACGTGAGCGACAGCCGGGTTTGATTTAAAAAACGGGCAACTGCTGAAAGATCTTGACCTCCCTTCTTTAGTTCCCCCTGTGACTCGGCCCGGACAAGCGCTTTGTAAAAGGCGGTTTCCAGTTGCTTTGTCTGCTTATCAAAGTATTCGGCAACCTCTTGATCACGGGGAATTTGTTCAATTGCACTGTTGATGATATAGCATGCCTTTGAGCGCTCGGGGTCTTTCAGAGCGTTTAAGCTTTCCTGAAAGATCTGCCGAACCGATTGCTTCACTGAGCCGGGGCTTTCAAGCCTGGCGATTACTTGAGCATTTTTATCATCAAGATATCTTGTAAGAGCGGCTATAAACAGATCCCGTTTCGTGCCGAATGTATTGTACAGACTTTGCCTGGCAATTCCCAGGCGGCTGAGCAGCTCTTGCATCGATGCGCCTTCATAGCCGAATTGGCCGAAAACCTCCATTGCTTTATGAAGGACGAGGGCGGTATCGAATTCTTTGCTTCTTCCCAAGCCTTTATCACCTCCTTTATTTGAAGAATACACTTTTTAGATCGATCAGTCAAGAATTATCCGCTTCACGGATCTATTCACCAATCCGATTGAGAAAATCGGCGCATGATCCTTCAGCTCCGGTCATAGACATAGCATAAAACCCCTGTCACATACAGAGGAACAAAAGGAAGTGTGCCCGTTGTTTATTTATACGGTTCAGCCGGGAGATTCATTATTTGTCATCGGTGCCAGGTTCGGAATTTCGATTGACCAGATCCGATTGGTAAACGGGTTGGTCGAAACAAACATTGTCCCCGGACAGGCTCTTTTAATACCGCTTTATACATATACGGTTCAGCCGGGAGACAATTATGATTCGATCGCCCGCCGAACGTTTGTAACCGCCGAAGCATTGCAAAAAGCAAATCCGTCTGTAACGCCTGCCAATATGAGGCCGGGGATGAAAGTGACGATTCCGGAATTACGGAAAAAACCGATCACCGCTTTAGGATATTACACATTGAGAAACCCCGGCTTAGACCAGGAATTGATTCATAATTTTGCCCCCTACGCCACATATCTGGCATTTTTTGAATACCATATTTCAAGCGACGGATCGTTAAGCGAGCTGAATGATTCACCGGCGGTACAAACGGCCTGGAGGCGGCGCGTTCCTCCCCTCATGACAGTCACCAATCTGACAGAAACAGGCTTTAGTCCGTCTCTTGCGCACCGCGTATTAAATCAGCCTGTCGTAAGAAACCGACTCATCGACAATATTGTTCAAACGATTTCCAGAAAAGGATATGCTGGCGTCAATATTGATTTCGAACAGATTGTGGAGGAAGACAGAGATTTATTTTCAGGTTTTCTCCGCCTGTTGAAAGAGCGGCTGAAGCCTTCCGGTTATGTGTTGACGGTTGCCGTTCCGCCGAAAACAAATGAAAATATCGCCTGGCTGAAAGGGTATGACTATGGCGGAATCGGCGCAGTGAGCGACCTTGTCTTTATCATGGCATACGACTGGCACCACGGAACAAGCGAACCCGGCCCCGTCGCTCCGATCAATGAAGTCCGGCAGACGATTCAATTTGCCCTTCGCCATATTCCAAAAGAAAAAATCATTCTCGGCTTTCCGCTTTACGGCTATAACTGGACGCTGCCCTATCAGCCTGGTACCGTATACCCGGGAATCGCCAACCAAGGCGCCGTTCAGCTCGCCATGAAGCACCAGGTACCGATTCAATATGATACAAAGTCTGAGTCCCCTTTTCTCCAATACACAGATGAACAAGGCAGAAGGCACATCATATGGTTTGAAGACGCACGCAGTATTGGAAAAAAACTGCAACTCATCATCGAATACGGACTTGGCGGCGGCGGTGTCTGGCAGCTCACGCTCAGTTTTCCGCAAGGAACCTGGCTCTTGACCAAATTCTTTCGCGTCAGAAAAGCCTGACAGCAACATGTAATTTATTGTAAAATAGCAAACAGAATAATCCCGCTAACGAACCTTGATACTAATGATGTGTCCTTCACACCATAACAAATCTGAAAGGAATGTTTGCAATTGAATAATGGGATTCATGAAACATTGGAACTGCATGAGCTGTTAATGTTTAAAAACCTTTGCCTGACTAAGTCATCAACAATGACGGGAATGGTGCAGGATCAAGAGCTTCGCGACATCTTGGAACGGGATGCTTCCCAAACAAAGCATCAGATCGAGCATTTGCAAGGACTGCTGTCAATGAGAGGTGAAACCGTATGAACGAATTCATCCAAAACATGACAGGAATGGGCGCGATGACTGAACAAGTGATAGCGACCGACTTTTTAATCTCAGCGAAAACCGGTGTCAAAAACATTGCCACTGCTATCACAGAAACATCTTCTCCAGAAGTGCGTGAAACGCTTAAGCAGTATTTAAACGACGCGATTGATACTCATGAACAGATCACAAACTATATGATGTCAAAAGGTTATTACCATCCTGCCAATTTATCTCAACAAATTCAAGTTGATACCAAAGCTGCCGAAACAGCTAAAGATCTTCCGCAACTGTAATGAAAACGCGTGAATCCCCCGCAGTCCATACGCGGGGGATTCTTATTTAAACGGTTTCTTCTTTTTTCTCATCATAATCAATGACTGCCTTTGGAAGGGCCGTATATTTCGCCCAGTAAAATACCGCAATCGATCCTGCTGCGATCAAGATTAAATCGACCGGCGTCCTCAATAGGCCCACGCCGTTACCGAATGAGCCGAGATACGACAAAATCAAGAGCATGACATAATAACCGACAATCCACCAGCTTGATTTAAGCTGCTGTGCAAACGAAACATCGTCTTGGGGAACATATTTTTTACACGCGCAATAAACGGCAAACATCACGAGCTGGGATCCGAGCAGCCATGACACGGTGTTCCAGCCTGACCAATAGACGATATACGACGCAAATACGAAGGAGACAGGAGCAATGACAGCCATCCCCTTGATTTGCAGAGGCTTGTTGAGCTGCTTGGCATTCACATTCAGCGCTGCCGCTGAAACCGGAGCAATCGCATAGGAAAGAATCAGGGCTACAGAGCAAACATTGACGAGCGCGTCCCAAGACGGAAAAGGAAGCGTCCAAAAAACGGCGAGCGCGAACGACAGCCACAACGACGGACGCGGAATTCCCGTCGATTTATTCACCTTGGCAAACACTTTGAACAACGTGCCGTTCCGCGCCCATGCATAAACCAAGCGCGACGTCGTATTCATAAAAATATTGCCGTTTCCGCCGGGTGATAAGATCGCATCCAGAACGACAAGAGTGGCAAGCCAGCCCATCCCAAGAAGCACCGCGATGTCTTTGAATGGAAGAGAAAATTCCTTGCCGATCGCTTTCCAGCCGTCATTCAGCATATCAGTCGGGATGGCTCCGATAAACACCACTTGCAGTATCGTATAAATGCAAGCCGAAACAATGATGCAAATCAGCAGAGCGACCGGGATGTTCCGCTGCGGATTTTTCACTTCACCGGCGACCGAAACGATCGGATGAAGACCGAGGTATGCAAACATCACCCCGCCGGTCGAAATGGACGCCTGCACCCCGCCAAAGCCAAACGGGGCAAATTCTCCCGCAAAGTTGGCCGACTTAAAATGGAATATCAATACGACAATGATCGTCAAAGGAACAAAATACTTAAAAACCGAAATGATTAAATTTGATTTCGCAAACGCTTTGACACTCCAATAATTGAGTAAAAAGAACAAACAAAGCAGCACAAACTGCAAAAGCCAGCCGATAATCGTCGGCGATTCAGAACCTTTTATCGTCAAACCGGGAAACCAATAAGCTACGTATTGCCTGACAGCGGTCACTTCGATTGAAATCAGGCTTGTATAGGCAACGATCGTGATAAATGAAATCAAGTATCCGACAAGGTGGCCGTGGGTATACACCGGATAGCGGATAATCCCGCCCGTCCGCGGCAAAGCAGCTCCCAGCTCGGCATAAACGAGGCCGATTAAAAGGATAATGACGCCGCCGATAATCCACGAAAAGCTTCCCGCGGGCCCGGCTTTTGAAGCGACATTGCTGACGGCAAACAGCCAAGCCGAGCCGAATATCGCTCCCATGCCGATCAAAATCAGGTCAAGCAGAGAGATCGTTTTTTTGAAATTGCCCTGATTTGACAAATCACTTCCTCCTTTTTAATACATTTAATAGAAGGTAGTATGTTCAAAAAGCGCCTCTGTATACTTTTCCCGCTTCCTTTCGGCTGCAACAAAAAACCCGGGGATTTCCCGGGTTCCTTCATATGGTTATTTCACTCCTGCCGGTGCTAAAAATGACTCAATTTCATCTGCGGCTTTCTCGGCTCCTCCTGCTTGTTTAATGTGCTCTTGCATGTCCTTTACGCGTTTCAGGACATCCAGGTTACCGTCCGTCTGGGAGACGGCTTCCCGCAATGAAGCAACTGTTGTGTCCTCCGGCTGCAAATGCTTGCCAAGCCCGAGTTCTTCGACGCGGCGGGCAGTGATTTCCTGTTCAGGCATTTGCGGGACGGCAACAAGCGGTACACCGGCATTCAATCCTTCCATCGTACTGTTCATACCCCCATGGGTGATGAAAAGCTCTGCTTTCTTCAGGATTTCCAGCTGGGGAACGCGCTGATGAATCGAAAAGTTATCAGGTATGTCGTCAAAGCTTTCAGGATCGATTGTCGTGCCGACAGCCATGATCACCTGCCACTTCGTGTCCCTGAATGCTTCGATGCACATATGATAAAATTCCGGCCAGGCATTGAACGCCGTCCCTAAAGAAATCAGCATGACAGGACGGCCGCTGTCCGAAATAACCGGCGTGTCTTTTTCCTGAAACTTGCGTTTGGCTAGAGAAGGACCGACAAAAGAGAACCGTTCATCAAACGTTTCGCCGTAAGGCTGAAAAGCACGAGGCATAAAGACAATGTTCAATTTTGCCGGTTCGAACATCTCTTCAAAATTAAATGACGGAAGATTCGCATTTTTCAAAGCGGCTTCTTGCTCAGGCGTGAGCTCGATCTTAAACTCTTCAGACATTGATTTGAATGAAAAATGTTCGTTCTGTGCATATGTAGAACAAAGGCGAACCGCCTCTATTCCAAACTTCTCAGCCAGCATTTTTCCCGCCATGGCCATAAAGTCAAAAAGGATGAGGTCAGGCTTGTCATTCTCATAAAGCGCTTCAAGCTGAGGAAGAACCTCCTCCATTTCTTTCATAAACATCATCGGAGCCTGTGTCATATCTTTTTTATTTTTCATCAGCTCCCGAATTTGCTGCGGATCGATATTTAAAGTTGAGCGGTAGTTGAGCGGCTCTGCCCCAGTTTCCTCAACAGCTTTCACAAACTCATCCGTTACCGGATATGTTACCCGATAACCGCGTTTGACAAGGCTTGCCGTTAAAGCAAGCGTCGGATTAATATGCCCGTGAGCGGGAATATTAAAAATCGCGATATGTTTTTGGCCCATTTTTTAACCTCCCGTTATTTTTCGCTTCATAACAGTAACGATGATTTTAAATCTCTTTCACTATGTTAAACAACATATTATAGATAATAAAGGAAAAACCCTTCAAAATTAAATTAAAATTGAAAAATACTAATATAGTCCTTTTTCTCACAAAAAAACACCAAACTTTAGACCTTAGTTTAAGGCCGCACTCGACTTTATTCCCCTTTTCGATACTGCCGACTTATATTTCAATCGTTTTAAAACAAAAAACAACCGTCAAAACAGCACTCGTTTTAACGGATGTCATGAAATTGCCATATTTTAAATTTAGTTTAAATTATTCTGTAAATGATGGTAAATACAAAAAAATTTTTATAATGTTATTTTGTCGCGCTTCCTGCTTCATTTCCTTTCAAAACTATCGTTTATCGTTTCCTTCTCATCATAATTAGATATGAAAGGACTGTTGTTATTGGTATATACAGTGGAACATCTTGATGATTATTTAATGGAACAAGCATCCAACAATCATTTTCACGGCAGCATTTTGCTGGCAGACTCAAACGGTATTCTGTTATCGAAAGGATACGGTTATGCTAATTGCAAGGACAAAGTGAAGAATAAACCGTCTACACGCTACCAAATTGCTTCGCTGACAAAGCAATTCACAGCCATAGCGGTCATGCAGCTGCAAGAAAAGGGGCTGCTTCGTACTGATGATCCGGTACAAAACTATTTAGAAGGCTATCCGAACGGCGACAGCATTACCATCAAACATTTATTAAGCCATACGTCCGGAATTCCTGATTTTCTAGAGGAAGAATTGCTCGATATTGAGCTGGAGCGCGCACCGTTAGACCAATTTATCGGCCGGTTTATTGACAAACCGCTCGAATTTCGCCCGGGACAAAGGTTTAATTACAGCAATTCAGGATACATATTACTCACAAAAATCATTGAAACAATCACAAATGACGCTTATGGAGATGTCATTCAAGAATTGATCTTTGACCCTTTAGGCATGAAAAACTCCGGTTTCTTCGCTTCCCCGGAAGATATTTCGCCCACAGTCGGATATTTATGCCTGAATCGCGAAATGATCAAAGCGCCTATCGTATACGGCTACGGGGAAAGCGGGCTGTATTCAACCGTTGAAGACTTGTACTTATGGGACAGGGCGCTTTACACTGAAAAGCTTGTCACAAATGGCGCTTTGAAAGAAGCGCTTTACAGCTGTGTCAAAAAACCGGCTTTTACAGCCGAAGGCCCTTCTCCGGCACTCATTCAAAACAATTCGATCGGATACGGATGGTTTATTAATCATCAAAACAAGTATAAAATATGGCATGATGGAGAAATCCACGGTTTTATCAGCTCGATTAACCGATACATAAACGAGAAAAAATTGCTGATTATGCTCAGCAATTGCAACCTGTCAAAAACAGACGAGATTTTGGCAAACGTGGAACAAGCTTTATTGCAAATATAGAAGCTAAAAACAAAGAAAGGCAGCGGGAGCGGTATGATCAGAAAACTATTCACTATCATCATCATGGCAAGTATCATCGCGGTCGGATTCGTCTGCAAAGATTCCTGGCTCGGCGTCATCAGGGACGGAGGCATTTATTCGGTGCTATTCAGCATGCTGCTTGTGGCGGCCTGTGTATTTTTCCCGATCGTCCCGTTTGCGCTCATTGCCGGATTAAACGGCGCTTTGTTCGGAATCGCAAACGGCGTGCTGATCACGCTGACAGGGTCGATGCTCGGCACCATGCTCTTGTTCTTCCTCTCACGTTACGGATTCAGAGATTTGGCTCGCAAACGCTTAACGAAATACCCGAAAATGAGCGAATATGAAGCCTATTTTAACCAAAATGCTTTTACAGCCGTACTATTGGGCAGACTGATCCCCGTTATCCCCGCCGTTGTCATGAATATTGTCTGCGGTTTAAGCAAGGTGAAATGGGCTGTCTTTTTCGCGGCTTCGACACTTGGAAAAATCCCTAACGTTCTCGTCGTCTCGATCGCAGGTGCCAATTTCAGTGAAAACAAGCTGATCTCTATCGGTGTCTACGGCTTATACATGGCGATCATAGCGCTTGTCATCTACAGAAAGTATCCCCATCTGACTCAAAAACATAAAGAGACCAAACAGACAGGGAAGCCTTCTTGACCCGCTGAGGCGGCAATGATAGCCGCCGCCTTCGTTTTTCGGTTGAACGTCAGCCGATTACAACAGCCGTACCATATCCGATTAGTTCGGAGGTACCCTGGCCTGCAGATAGTTCGAACCTTAGACCGACGATCGCGTTTGCTCCGAGTTCTTCAGCTTGATTCACGAGCCGTTCTCTCACAGCTTTTTTCGAATCCTCAAGCATTTGGGTGTAATTTTTTAATTCTCCGCCAATGACCGACTTCAATCCTGACAGAATATCTTTTCCGATATTCCGCGACTGAACGATGCTGCTGGTGACAAGCCCTTTGACTTCGACGATATTTTGATTCGCGATTGTATCTGTTGTGACGATGATCATTAGTATCCTCCCTTTTCCTATACTTACTAGCTACCATACCATATCCGCCGGAAGCGTGCAGTTATTTATCCATCATATCGGCTGGATTATTAAAATGTTAAGTTTTTTATGCAAAGTTTTACCACATTGCATAGCCGCATCGTTTCAATCGCGGGCTTTTCACAAAATGGAAAATGCCTCGAAAGAAGTGAATATAGATAACTTTATAGCATTGTTAATTTCAGCTTCACAAGAAAAATTGAGTTTCTTTTGAATGCACTTCTTCATGTTAACACTCTTTCATCCCAGTTGATTCTTCTTCCACTTCCTTATTTTAGTCCTGAAGTTTTTAAATGGAGCCACAGAGTTGACGTGAATGAACCTTATAGCAGGCCACTTCGGGTTTTCACCTGTCCAATTCAAAGTACCTTGGGTGAATAATTCTTCATCCGTGAGCGTATCAATCCAAGACTGAAGTTGTGCCTCTGCTTTCTTGAATTCTTGGCGAAGCTCAGTTAACGAAAAGTGAGAATACATATCGTAAAAAGATTGATAAAGAGCACCCAGTTGGTTCCATTTATAATGAGGAGAGGGAGTGACAACGGTTTTCCCCAAGCGCTCATCCCTGTCCCAGCTCATCAACAGGTTTAACCATCCGAGCTGATAAGCAAGGATTTCCCCTGGCGTTCGATCCACATCTTGATCCCGAACATCTCTATACTGATCGGGGATATCGTCAAACTCCCCATCTAGTAACAAATAGCGCTTATGAATTTCTTCTTTTAAATGTTTCTTGGACTCGTACACCGTAATCCCTCCTTGATATCAACTATAGTGTACACTACACGGATTGTCCGCCTTATTTTAAAACAAATCATGAACTTTTAAGAGCAGTTTGCGAGACTTCCCTTACATTGCATGTATATTAATTTGTTCGACGGTTCCCGCTTCAATATGAGGTAATGTGAATCGGCTCCCCTCCCGTCGTCTCTACGTCAACCTCTCTTGATACCCAAATTCAATTCAAATGCCTCCATGCATCACTAGAATCGGCTTCCCTTCACCTATTCGCGAATATTCAATTGTCAGTCCGTCAATTTCAAAGGTGCCGATGCTTCTTTCATAATTTCTTCATCCTTTACTTTCATCATGTTTCAGAAAATCCATACAACATAAAAAACGGCTGGGCGGTCCCGCCCAACCATTCGAATATGTTAAGATTTTTTGCGTTTGCAAGTCAATAAATATAGCAATCCGCCAGCCCATACAAAGACTGTGAATATGGCAAACGAGCGGCTGAATACAGCGCCCCAGGCATTGTCCATTGCCGGAAGCGCAGAATAGCCGAACCCGCGCACTGCCATCAAGCCTCCTGCAAATGCGACGCCTATTCCTTCAGATAAAAAACAGGCAAAATTCAGCATCCCCATTCCAGCGCCTGCAGCCTCTTCTTCCAAGCTTTCTGCGGCACTATTGGAAATCGACGTCTTCACAAATGAAAGACCGCCAAATATAAACACGAGCAGCATCGTCATCAACCATGGTGTCCGGTCACCGAACTGTGACGCGGCCGCTATGGTTGCCAAGATCAATAACCATCCAAGAGTAAAAACAAACCGGCTGCCGAAGCGATCGGTAAGGGCTCCCCCCGCGACGCCGAAAAAGATAACGCCCACACTACCCGGAAGCATAATGCCGCTTCCGATAATATCGGCATTTAAACTGAACAAGACTGTCATCATATATGGAACGACAGAGACGATTCCCGCAACGCTTCCCAATACGACACATCCTGCCAAAACGACGCCTATATATCTGCGATTCTTGATTAAAGACCGGTCAATAAAAGGATGTTCCGCATATCGGGTATGAACCGCAGCTCCAATCAAGCAAAAAATGCCCGCCGCTAAATAAAAGACATGATACAGCGATATATATACAGCGAACATCACAATGCTGATTGTCAGCAGGACGATCCCAATGATATCCAGATTTGCTTTTACAGCGGCTTCAGCAGGCATATTTCTGAGGAAGAAAGGAATCGACATCAGCGCCGCCATCGGAAGAAGGAACAGAAACGACCAATGAATATGATGTACAATCATTCCGCCGATAGCCGGACCTATTCCCTCGCCCATTGCCACCAGTGATCCGACAAGGCCGAACGCTTTGCCCCGGCCCTCCGGACGGACATAGCGTGTAATGATGACCAGGATAAGCGCGGGTACAGCGGAAGCCCCGGCTCCTTGAACAAAGCGCGCAAAGATCACGGCCGTGAAATAAGACTGAGCCGAAAAACCTATTAACGAACCTCCGCCATAGATGATTAGTCCGGCCACAAACAGCTTTCTGACACCGTACATATCAGAAAGCCTGCTGTAAACGACCGAACCGGCAGCAAAGGAAATGATAAAACTCGTATTCACCCAATTTGCCGCGGCAGGCGACACGTCAAATTGATTTTTTATGTCCGGCAATGCAACATTAAATACGGTTTCGTTCATCACACTGAAGAAAGCGACAAAGCTAAGCCACCAAAACGCCTTCTTTTGATGCTTGAAGGACTGCATTTTACTGTTTTTCAATTGAATGATACCCCCAAAATTATAGGGGAATCACGCAGTTTATAGGGTTAATGATGCGCTTTCCCCTCGAATGTTAACCCATTTATTTTTTTGCACTTCATCATTCATGCGCCTCCTCATATTTGATTTTTAAATTATACAATTGATCAACAAAGGGATCAATGTAAGGAACATAAGCTGAACTTTCACATTGCAAAAAAAGGCCAATGAAGAATACCGGTGCAGTACCCTTCATTGACCTTTATTCGTGACATACTGAGCAAGCCAGCCTTGTCCTGTGCTTTTCCGAAAGCTTAATCAAATTCCCTGTTTAATAATTTTTTCAGTTCCTTTTTTTGTTTTTTCGATACGAGAATATACAAAATATCGCCTGATTTAATTTTCGTTTCTCCGTGCGGCGTGACCAAATCCCCGTTTCGGATGATCGCATTGATCAGGGCATCTTTCGGAAAGCTGATGTCTTTCAGTGCCTGCCCGGTGATGGCTGTTTGGTCATCGACTTCAAATTCGATAATTTCGGCGTTCGCCTTGCCGATGGAAACAAGCTCGAGCGAATGCGGCGCTTCGACTTTCTGCGGTCCGTTCAATTTCAATTTTTCTGCGAAGACCGATATGGTTGATCCTTGGATCAAAGCAGATGTTAAAACGACGAAGAATACGACATTGAAGACCAATTGGCTGTTTTCAAGCCCCATCGTCATGGGGAATGTTGCGAGAACGATCGGAACGGCCCCTTTTAATCCGGCCCACGACAAGAAGATTTTTTCGTTAAAATGAAAGCCCATTTTGATGGTCGACAGAAAAACGGCAACCGGTCTGGCGATAAAAATTAAAATCAGCGAAAGCAGGAAGCCTTTGAAAATGATATCGAAAGATAAAAATTGGGCAGGAAAAACCAATAATCCTAGAATAATAAACATCAAAATCTGCATCATCCAGGCAAAGCCTTCATTAAACCTGAAAATAGAATGTCGGTAAGTCAAATCTTGATTTCCGATGACAAGCGCAGCAATGTAGACGGCAAGCAAGCCGCTCGCCCCGATGACATCTGTAAGACTGTAGGTAAGAAGCGCAAAAGCAAGAGCAAAGATCGGATAAAGTCCGCTTGAATCCAAGTTGATTTTATTGATGGCAAAGCTGGCGAACCGCCCGAGTACATATCCGAGCAAAAGCCCCATTCCCATCTGCCAGAAAAATGAAATCACAAGCATGAAATAAGATGAATGATCAGCCGTCAGCAGCTGGATGAGCGATAAAGTCAAAAACATCGCCATCGGATCATTTGTACCCGACTCTGCTTCCAGTGTAGAGCTCAATCTGTCTCTAATATTCTGGCCTTTCAAAACGGCGAAAATCGCGGCCGCATCTGTAGAACCGACAATCGCTCCGAATAAAAAGCCTTCCATCCAGGAAACATTAAAAATCAGTTTGGCCGCAACCGCAACCACACAGGTGGTCAGCAAAACGCCAATCGTTGCGAGCGACAATGAAGGAACGGCGACCGCTTTGATTGAAGACCATTTTGTTTGCAGACCGCCTTCAAAAAGGATGACGACGAGTGCGATAACTCCGATCAGCTGGGCTAGCTCGGGATTATTAAAATAAATAATTCCGAGACCGTCGCTCCCCATGATCATCCCGACAATCAAGAACAAGACGAGAGCGGGCACTCCGAGCCTAGTCGAAAATTTCGTTGTCAGTACACCGATAATCAGCAATAAGGCCGCTAATAAAATAAACTGCTCCATATTAATGTGTTCCAACCATTTATCCTCCTCCCAATCTTAACCGATACTGGTGCTGTCCCCCGTTCTTTTACCCGAACAGGCACCCTCATAAAACGTATGTAACAAACGATGTTCGCGTATGCTCGTGTATGGGACCCATCCTTCAGTCTTCACTCCGTCCGTGAAACTTTGTGCCTGCAATCGCAATAATCCCAATAATGATTGTGATTGGAATCCAAATCACGGCAAACGGATGCGCAGGCTCAGCAAGTGCGGCGATGACGGCCCCCAGGCAATAGAGCACAATCGTCAAAGCGCGAAGCCATGCGTCCTTATGGATGACCTTTTGGTCGTTTTTGCTGAGGAACCGTTTTGTCACATCTTCGAAAAAGTTTGCGAGCGTCCCCGTTAGGACAGTAGTGGAAATCCCTGCAATGCCGAGCTTTCTGGCTGCTGTAGTCTGAAGCCCCATCGCCATGCTTAACAGCAAGATCAAAAAGTGTGGCGAACTTTCATAGAAAGTCAGACAAGCAAATAGAAGCAATACGGCTGCTTCAACAGCAAGTGCAATCGTGACGCCTGACGGCCAGAACGATTTTTCCTGTTTTCCGACAATGGCTGCTGAAATAATCACGCCGATGATAAATCCGAACAATGCGATCAGCGAGTACACGGCGGTCGCATGAAGAGAATTGCCGATTGATAATCCTAACAGTACGATATTCCCGGTCATATTAGCAGTAAATACGTGACCGATACTTAAGTACCCAATCACATCTACAATACCTGCTGTCAAACAGAGAAGCAAAAGCATGATGTTTCGTTCAAGAGCAGCATTCAATGTGATTCAATCCTTTCGAAGCTATTCTGCCCGGCGGAATGTTAAACCATTCCATCCGGTATGTCATGAGCCTTTCCTAAGGGAAAACTCGATTTGGGGGCTTTTTTATTGTTAGAAAAAGAGGGGTTCTTAACGAAAAAATGCGGGCGATCCGATCATGCACCTCAGCAAAACACTTATCGCTCATCGTGTTACATCTACAATTCAATTGTATCATAAGCATTAAAATTTTTTATAAATGAAGTTCTTAAAAACTTGTTTTTAAGAACCGGGAACACATTTCTTACTGTTTAGGAAGCAGCCGATCGGCGTTTATTGCATGATCCGTCTGTTTGCCTTAAATAAAAACGAACGAGCCGCCTTTTAAAAGCGACTCTTTCCCATTCCTTCAATACTTGCAAAGTTCATGGTTACACGCGGGAGGACTGATTCACTTCATATGCCGCCCGTATTCCCGATTCAATCGCTCCCTGCATCCACCCGTGAGTGAGGGAAGCGTGCTCCCCGGCAAAATACACCCTTCCCTCAGGCATAGGAATATAAGGATACAGCTCCAATTCCTGACCAGGTTCGAAAGCTGTAAATGCTCCCGCTGAAAAAGGATTTTGCGTCCAGCTGAAAGAAGCGCCTGATACAAACTCGGAATACACGATATCTCCATATATTCTCGCTAAATTTTTCAGCGTATAGCGGATCCGCTCTTCTTCCGGCTGACTGTCCCATATCAGCGCTTCATCAGCCCACGTATAGCTCGCTAAAATAACAGCATGACCGTGTGTCCCTATACCGCTGCTTGGATAATATGAAAAGCGAATCGGCAAATCGGTAATGGATCTCCCGCCGCGCTGCCCGACTCTTTCCCAAAACCTGCTCTTAAATTCGATTCCTATTTTTGTCGCGGCAATATAGTTAAGCTCCCGAATCGCTCTCCGCTTATGGTAGGAAAACGAATCAAACGGCTCAAATGTCACAAATCGCAAAGTTGAAAAAGGAATTGTTACGATTGTGAAATCACTTGTCAGAGCTGAATGTTCTGCCGACTGTTGGTGGATACAATGGGCTGTCACATTGTTTTCAGTTTGAGATATTTTCATCAATTTATGACCAAATAAAATATCGCCCTTTAATTGCGGAAGAAAAGCTTGCGTCAGCAAGTCCATGCCACCTGTAATCTCATAGAAACGAGACGGCGATGTAAAAAAGATCGATTCCCTTAATACTTCGACAAGTGACAATCCCATGTACGCTTCCATGTCCAAAAGCACACCAATCATATCAATGGAGCCGTGTGAAAAATGAGTGTTGAGAAAAGAGCCCAACGATTCGTTTCTGTATTGTTTTTCAACAATACGCCAATTTCTCGCCGGATCTTGGCTGATAAAATTGAGGATAGGCTGCAATGCAGAAAGCATCAGCTGTTCAGCCGTTTTCCCCTGCTCATGGGGAGCAGCCGGGAATCTTAAAACACCCGGATGTCTTTCAAACTCATGAAGACGGGTTTTCACGCCGTTGACGTAAAGAATATCCATGGGGGTTCTGTTGATAAACTCATTGACAGGCAGATTAAATTTCTTAATGTATTCTATCGTTAAAGTATGAATATCGGGGATGCGCATCGGACCGGCATTGAAATACAACCCTTCGCTAAAGGGCGCACGGGAAGTAAAAACACGTCCTCCCGCTCTGTCATTCGCTTCCACGATCGTCACTCTGTGCCCGGCACTCTTTAATAAAGACGCTGCGACAAGCCCGGACAACCCGGCACCAACGATCATTACTTGCTTGGGATACTGTGTTGTTTGAAGGCCGTTTCTAATGATATAAAGCATGTCTCCCTCAGTTAATTGAAAATTCAATTTACTCAGCGCCCTTTTCGGTGGATTTATTGCATTATATTCCGTTTAAAGGACGCCAATCACCATTTTCATCCTCTCTGCACGAAGACTCCGCATGAGGGCGCAGTTGCAAATGGGTCAACTATTTTTAAAAATGTAAATCAATATCCTATACCGAATTGATAAAGTGACATAGGATAAACTATGTATCTTTAGGGAGGTGAAACATATGAGCGGAGGTTACGGATACGGAAGCGGTTTTGCTTTAATTGTTGTCCTGTTCATTCTCTTAATCATCATTGGTGCCAGCTGGTTCGGCGGTGGTTATGGAGGCTATTAAGTTCTAAAATGGTTCTGTTTTAAAAAGCAATAACCTATGACCTTCTCCTTATTTTACATGTTCTCCCCTCTTGCTTATCGTTATTGACTCCATTATGAAAGGCTCTTTTTAAAAAGAGCCTTTTTTTAATACAATACAGGAAAACGCGCCTCTATTGAGCTTCACTTTGCTCCAAAGAAATTCTATTTTCCACTATGCTTTTGTTTCGCTTTTTGCTTTCTGAGTAAATACTTTTGTTCTTTTTCCTTTTCCCGCTGCTCTTTTGTCAGCCGCTGTTTCTTTCGTTTTCTTGCTTCCAGCTCTTGTTTTATCGCTTCTTGCGCCTTATGAGACACACCAGCATTTTTCAATTCTTTAGACACTTGCCGCTGCAGCCTTTTCGGATTTATTTTGCGCGGGCGGCGGGCGTCCAGCCTAACTCCTTCCTGATCTGCTTGTGACAGTGCCTGTAAAAGTTGATGATGAACAAAATGCAAAACTTCCGAATCCTTCGGCTCTTTGCCAAACAAATGCCGGACGGCTCTCAGCTTACCTTCAATCACAACTTCAATGACTCCTATCCAAAACTGACCATCATAGTAAACCGTTAATTTCATAACGATTCCCTCCTCCATCAACATGTACTTCAGAGAATGACGGACATCCCGAGGAGGGGAAGGTTACTGGCATGATCAATCATGCACCCGGACTACCAACCGAATCGTGTTTTTTCATTCTCCGCTAAAAATTTTATCAATTTTTCCGGCTTAGGAAAAGGGGTAAAGTTCTTTTATATTCAGTACAATAGTATAATGCAAACCCTCCCCTGAGCCAGATAGGCTCTGGCTGAAAAAAAGCTGCTCAGATCTCATTGGCACCGTTTAACCTCTTCTATTTGCGTTTGACTTGAAAAAGAGATAAAATGATTTTTAAATCGTAATAATTACGTTTTGTTTGCCGTATTGAAAGAGAGACCATATAAATAAACAACCAAAGGCGGCAAGAGAAGGCTGAAATATAGAGAGCTTGCGAAAGGTGTGAAAAGCTCAAGGTGACGATGAAATGCGGAGCTTACCCCACCGTCTCCCCGGTTATCGGTATCACCTTTCGGGACAGTTATCGACCGGGGCTTACTTAGTTCTTTATCATTTTACCTCTTTCAAATCGTAATAATTCTGTTTTATTCGGAGGAAAGATACATATGGCGACATGGGATTTAAGTAATATGAAACATCATATCTTTATCTGCAACGGCAGCAGCTGCAATCGGGTCGGAGCTGAGGAACTGACTCAAGTGATTCGGCAAGAAATTTCAGACCGGGAGCTTGACGATGTCATTCATACAACGCGCACGCGGTGTAATGGAAGATGCCAAGATAAGTGCGTGGTCATCCACTATCCGAAAGGAACATGGTATAAAGATTTAAAACCGGAGGATGTCCCCCTCCTGATTGACTCGCTTTGTACCAATGAAGATTATCAAGAAAAAGCAAGTTATTTGTATGATGGCCAACGTTTCGAACGTTCATCTGGCGTCATCGCCGGGATTCCAAAAGACAAAGAAAAAGTAATCAAAGTATCGAAAAAATTGTAAATGAGGTCGATTGATCATGCCTTTAACTAAAAAGAAAATTCCTGTCACTATTCTCACTGGATATTTAGGCGCCGGGAAAACCACACTTTTAAATCGAATACTTACAGAAAAACACAATCAAAAGATTGCGGTTATTGTCAATGAGTACGGAGAAGTCGGGATAGACAATCAGCTCGTCGTTGATTCTGAAGAAGAAATTTTGGAAATGAACAACGGCTGTATCTGTTGCACGGTCCGCGGAGATTTGATTCGCATTCTGAGAACTCTTGTATTCTCAATGGATCAAGGGAAAGTTGCATTCGACCGGGTTATAATCGAAACAACAGGACTGGCTGACCCAGCACCTGTTGCCCAGACTTTTTTTATGGATGAGCTGCTGTCCGACATATTTGAAGTTGACAGCATCGTCACGGTAGTAGACAGCAAGCATATCGCCAGACATCTGGATGATCAGGATGAAGCTCAAGAACAAATTGCTTTTGCTGACGTCATCATCCTCAATAAAACAGATTTAGTATCAAATGACGATTTGGAATCCTTGGAGCAAAGACTTGTCAACATTAATCCTGCGGCTAAGAGGCTGCATGCCAGAGATTGCAAGATCAATTTAAAAGATATCCTGGGGATCAATACGTTTGACGTCAATCGAAAACTTGAAATCGACCCTCATTTTCTAGAGGATCATCATCACCATCATCATGATGATAAAGTGTCTTCTATTGCTTTTCGGGAAGAGAAGCCTCTTGATTTGGCAAAAGTGGATCATTGGATGAGTTATCTCGTACGGGAAAAAGGCGAAGATTTATTACGTTATAAAGGGATCCTTTCTATTAAAGGGGAAGAATATCGAATCGTATTCCAAGGGTTGCATATGCTGTTTTCAGGACGTCCGGATCGCAAGTGGAACGAAAACGAGACAAAACAAAGCGAACTTGTTTTCATTGGAAAGGACTTGGACAAAGAGGAACTGGAGCGGCAATTTAAAAATTGCATCGCAAAGTAATATTTCTCGCTTTGTTGGCCCTCTCTTTGCTTAATAGAAAGACCCGAGATTTGATTTTGCGAGTCTTTTTCAAGGGCAAAATCAGGTTTTAAGCAGGTTATTTGCTTGCTTTTTTGTTCTTAAAACAACAGCCCTCAAGTAATTCCGAGGGGCTGTTGCCAAATGATAAATGGTTTGGCACTTGATCTGATTTATCTTTTTTCAGCCCGATCCCCATATCAATTTCAAAGTCCTTGATTTTTCAGAGGGGATACTTGGCCTTTATGATCTTTACTCATCATCAAGGCTGTATTTGAGCGCCCTGTCCACCTGACAAATTTTTTCAGCTCCGTATTTGTTTCTTTCTCGTCTATGGATGGCAGAAAAGACAAATGTTCAGCAGACATTATGACCCCCTCCTTAATATAAAAAGAGACACCAAACGAACGCATCAAGCGTAAGTTCAGTGTCCGCAAGTTGTTTGTCTTAGCCTTTATAAAAACTTAGGATTCAAGGTTTTATTAATCAAATCCTTTTCTTTTTCCATAACATCCTGATCTTTAAAATAAATTTTCAATGTAAGAGCGTCAGTAAACATAAAAACTTTATTATGATCTGAAAAGAATAGGTATTGATTTGATCTTGCCGCCATCTTCCCAATAATGGAATATTCATTAATATTTTCGATCTTATATCCTCTACATGTTTCAAGCAAAGTTGGTTCCATACTGTATAACCCTTTAGAAATCAGAAAATTTTTATACTCTTTATACGCGATGCTAAGCTCTTGATCTTGATCATCTATATCTTCTAAATCTATTTCTCCTTCCCAATACGCACTTAAAAAAGGAGTAATTATTGTATTTTCAAAATTGGTTAAATAAGGGGTGACCCATTTAAAGAATTGATCTTCTAACTCAATCCATTCTTTTGATTCAATGCAAATTTCAGAATAGGGGTTCTCGACTGATTCAAATCCAAAAGAACTGTAAAAGTCTTTTTTCTTCAATTTTTCATCTGGCATACCAATAATTAAATTAAATTCGTTTTGTTCATCATCTTCCCAGTTGAAAAATTGGTATTCTGACAACTCTTTTAATAATTCTGTTGTTGCTAATTTCATTTCTTCACCTACTTAGATAATATTCTACCTTTTCCGTCCAACGAGGCAACGCGTTTACCATTTTTATCTTTCAATTTCCATTTCCGTCCCCCATGTCCAGCGGTATCCTTTTCAACAGTCCAGCCAGTTTTTTTATTTTTGTAAGCTTTTTTGCCTTTAACCTTTTGATCAAAAGCCCCTAGGTTTACTGTTTTATTGTCTTTTAACAATTTGTTTGGTATATCAAACTTTAATACAGTGGTTTTGTGATTTGAGAATAAACTTTGAAAACCAAGATATCCTGCATAAATTAGTCCTCCTGCCAGAGCCGCTCCGATAACTACTTCACCTATTCCCGGAATTGCGATTGCCGTTAAAGCTATAGGATTTTGACCTGTAGGATCATAATATTTTAAAGGATTGTTATTAGCATAATTATAACCGTTATGTGTAACCAATTCATCTTCAGAGCCATACCATGGATCTCTTGATAAAAATGTATGATTTGATGAATCATAATATCTATGCATTAAATAATAAAGTTCGGTCTCTTTATCATATTTATACCCAGCATAGCGTATATCGTTCTCATCAGCATAATATCCATTTTCAGAAACTACATTTCCCCACGAATCATATTCGTAGCTCGCTGCCGTTTGACCTTTGCTATTTGTAATTTCTGTGACATCCCCTCTTATATTATGATGATAATAAAATGTTTCATTTTTCTTAAAGTCACTTACACTGTTTACTTCGCCATTTTTTAGATAAGTGTAGGCCTTGGTAATATTATGGTTGTTATCAGTTTCGTAAAGCACTTTATTATTACTATCATCATAAACATAATTCGTGATATCGTTGCCAACCTGCTTTTGTATTCTTCTGTTATATTCATCATATTTATATTTTATAATTTCTCCAGAATTTTTATTCTTAACTTCAGCTAATCTGCCAGCTTCATCCCAAATATAATTATATTTGTTGTTTTCTTTAAGTTGACCATTAGCATTAAATTTACTATTTTGTGATTCAAATTGATTTAATTTATTATAATTAAACTTAACAATATTTGTTTTTCCTGAAACATTGTTTGTTATTTCTTTGTTTAGAAGATTCCCTTTAAGATCATACTGATATTTAATAGTTTGGGCATCATTTTTTTCTTCAATTAATTGATTATTTTCGTCGTAATTATATTCTGTTTTTCCTTGTAGTGTTGTCTCACCAATTACATTTCCTTTATCATCATAATTATACTTATTTTTATGTATTAATTGATCAGAGGAATTATAGACAGTTCTCTCAATCATTTTCCCTTCTTTATCGTAGGATAATTTTTCATGTACGCCATTCTTATATTGTAATTTAGTGGTTTGACCGTCTTCATTATATTCAATTTTGGTTTGTCCATTATCATTATTAATGTCTGTAACATTATTGTCTTGATCATATATAAAATCTTGATTAATTTTTTGCTCTTTATTTTTAATTTTTATAGAACTTAATGTAAGTTGATTATATACCCATGTAACCTCTCCATCAGTTGTTTTTAACTCCCTTAGACGTGATAGATCATCAAATGTTGTGACTTTATCTAGTTTTTGCTTATCGTTTTTAACAGTGTACTCTGTCATTTGATTACCTAAAACTGTTCCATCTGTTTCTTTCTCCCCAGCATCTTTATCTATATAATTCGACTTTTCTATCTGATACTTATCAGTTTTATTTAAAATAAGAGAATTCACTTCTCCATCTTTACCTACATTTACCTTGATTTCTTCTTTTTCTGGATTCTTAATTTTGACTACCTGTCCTTTTTTATTATAACTAAATTCAGTAACATTATTGTCAAAATCAATTGTTTTTGTGACTTGATTCTGTTCGTTATATTCATATTTAAGTTCATTGATGGTCTTATTGTTTTTGTCTTTTGTAGTTTCTTTAATAATGTTTCCTTTATCATCATACGTATAAAATAATTTAGCACCTGATTCATCATAAGTCTGAACCAATTTTTCGCTTTCGTCCACTGCCTTAGCATAACTAGCCCCTACACTTGTAAATAAAAGTGAGGTTGACAATGAAGTTAGTGCAGCTTTAGAAATTAAATTATTAATTTTCCCTTTATTCATTCCCGATTGCTCTCCTTTGATCATTTTTACCTATATATTTATATTATAAAAATCGTTTTTTTCCATATATTTCGATCGACATTTTTCGACATCGTTAAATCCTTTTCATTCTTCTAAAAAGGTAAAATATTACGCTTAAGAAATATGAGTTTCTCTAAAATTTTCACCCTCTTCGATCGACTCCGAATAGCGTCACACCCTCATGATTTTGCCAGCCAGGTATTTCACTCCTTTTAGTTTCCCTGCTCCGTCCCGGATGACTTTAAGGAGACCGTTTCCTGTTTTCTCTCGGTCTTCCAAATCGTATCCGACAACAATTTCGGCCGATTCATCAAAATGAGAGTATCGGATAAATTCTTCAAGCCGCGTCCAGTCATTTTCCGATGATGAGATTATATGCTGCCGGCAATCCTGCATAGACTCCTTTTTGTCGGATTTTTCTCGGATTTGAAACATAAAAAAACCTTGAAAGGCAGTTGCCAATCAAGGTTCTAAAAGCACATTTTATTCTTCATCATCTTCATAAAGGTTGTCCAAAAATTCATTGATGTTATCAGCTAGAAAATACATATTGCTCATATCATCCGGATTCTCTGACTCTTCTTCATGATCCCAAAAGTAGATCTTTTCATAATAAGGCTCTTTATTTCCTAAGCAAATAACATTTCCTGCGGGGTCTTCTGCAATAGGAATAAATCCTTCAGGCAAACGGTCTTCCATTATGTCCAAGAAATCCACTAAATTATCATACATATCCCCAATTCCATAAAAAACGTTTAAGACACTGGAACCTTGTTCATCTGAAATTTTAAATATATTTGGCCTTGCTTTACCGCCATTCCACTTTAATAAAAATTCTTTATAAAGCTCTGACAGCTTAACATTATTTTCTGATTCAAATTGTTCGATTTGTTCCAATGAAAGTTGATCGTGTGAATTAATGATCTGCGCCATATCATATTTCCTCCTCTTTATTTACCGTTAACAGTATTAACTCCTCCAACATGGGTAAATTCTCTATGCACTTTTTTATCAACCAACATCATCGTTTTTCCATCTTCATGATGATGCCAGGTATATCCTTCTGGTGGCTCGTTTAAAGCACCTACAGGCGGATCAGAGTCCTTGTTTAAACCAGCCTTTAAATTTGCCTGCTTGAAGTCTGCTGAACGATTGGTTGGTTTTGCAACCTCAATCTCTACAGGTTTTACAGTAGGGTGCATATATGGAGTGAAGTCTGGATAACCTCCAGTATATCTAACCGTTTGTCCTTTTTTATTTGTGTATACCCAAGTACCGTCTTTATCTATTTCTACTTTGCCGCCTTTTTTCTCCCATTTTTCCGGAACAGGAGAATTTTTAGGCTTAGTTGCCAATTGTTCTTTTGTTAATTTTTTCAACGTTTCTTTTTTGCCCTTAGCAACAGCATTCACTTTTCCACTTGTTAATTTAAATAAAACACTCTTCTTCTTATCCTCAACCAGCTCACGTATCAGAGGTGTATTCTTCACGTTAATAGAATTCGGTGCATCCTGAAGAATCCCTTGCAATGCAGGAGTGTAACGATTATTAGGTGGCTTAATTGACTGTTTTATAGTCTTACCGGCTTTCTTCGCCTTGTTGACCGCGGCTTTCCCCGCTTTTGCAAGATTTTTCGAGCCTGTCGAAACAGAAGATTTTCCGCTTTTCAAGCCCCAAAGGCTGCCGATCATATAAGTAAAATAATGCGCTCTTGAATACGCATCCCCATGTACTACTTTCTCATCCCATTTTTCCGCCAACGTGTCAACCATACTCATAAAAGCGCCTTTATAATCGTATCCAAGAACCGTGTCTAAAACGACTTGTGGGTCTTTATGTAAATGGTCAATTGTCCATCCAATATTCCACCCCAGCTGAATTCCGCCATCAACAAAATCTTTCGCAAGATCATATCCAGCGACAGCGCTGCCTTTAACTGATTTATATACAGGACCTAAATATTTCTCCCCTGCCTCATCTAATTTTCCCCCTGCGTCCGCTACACCGTCTAAAAAGCCTTTGCCGACCTCTTTAACATTGTCAATTGTCGTTTGAAGGGGGTCATCCCAGAACTCAATAGATTTAACATGCTCCATTTGCTCTGGTGTGAGATTATCATAACCAATTTCTTTAGCAATCTTAAGGTATTCCGCTGAATCGGATGTATTTTCGAGTTTTTTTCTCAGCTTATAAAGTTTAACATCATGTTCACTAACTTCGCTAACTTCTTTTTCAAGCTTCGATCTCTTATCCAGCTTATCCAACATGACACCCATTGCTGTGTCTTGTCCACCACGCAAAGTATCCATCTCATCTGGCTTTAAAATCGAACCTTTTTGATAGCCGGTAATTTCAATTTTAGGCCCTGTGTACATTTTTTCAAGCCTGGTTATGTACCTCTGCATCGTTTCCAGGTCGTTTTCAGCGGTTTTAAGAGCACTTGTCTGTTCGCGGTCAAAAGTGTGCAGCTTTTCAATTGTCTGATTGATTTCCTTTAAGGCTTTCTGATTCTGTTCGTGAAAGCCGCTGTCATTCAAATCAGGCAAATCGACAATGTGGCTGACTTTTGCGATCGTGGCGTTTGTTTTAGATACCAAACGCTTCGTTGTGCGGTCGGCTGAATTCACCCCTTGTTCGAGCTCGTGTTCGAGAAAGGTTTGCGATATAAATCCGTTATGATTCGGTTCAAAGGAATTCAGCGCATTTTTGATTTTTTTCAATGCAGACTGATATTCCCCAATAAGAGTTTCGTAAAACTGAAGGAATGGAGTATGGCATTCTTCATAAAAGTTACGTATCGCGTCTCCCCCTTTCCCCTTTAAAGCATCATCAAGTGATGTAATGCCCTCAACACTTTTTTTAACTTCGGCAATTTCGTCTGATTGATGTTTTAATTGTTCCAGCGTTTGATCAATGGCTTTGTGCAACGCTTGAACATCCAGAGTCTTCATAGCATTCTCCTCTAATACTAAAGTGACATATCTCGAGATATTTTACCACTTTATAGAAAAGAATTGGTGAATAAAACCTGTCAATCCATGAAAATGAATCTTTGAGATTAGGTCATTGAACCTATTTGTTAAGGGATTGAAATACATAAAAAAAGCCGCTAATTAAACGGCTAAAAGGATATTCCAAAAACTCATTTTTAGATTAAATAACAAAATAATGATTGGGTGCGCTTGTGATGTTTCTTGAAGCTGTGTTGATATCATCGTTGTTCGAAAAATGACTGAGAAAGCCAAGTCCAATTATCATAATTCCTAAACCGATCTTCATTTTAGACTTCATACAAACATTCCCCCTTCAATATTTGCTTTTGAGCATAGACCATCTTTTTAAGACAGATGAGACTATCCTCTGTTTTTCCATTATAATCTAGATAGGTGCCGGCTAACAATGCCAGCTCTTCCAAATACGGGAATCCTTTGCTTGTTTCCAGTCGATTGAAAATTTTAAAAAGTGATGTAGTTTCACACTGTTTTATATAAAGTGACTCGAGAGCTTCAAAAAGGCTTATAAACAGATAATCTTTAAGTTCCACAGCACTTCTAAGCCCTTTTCGGTAATAATCCTTGGCTTTATCATACTTATTTTGTTTGAAATTGATTAGCGCCAAGTCGTGGTATGCTTGCGGCAAATTTTTTGATTTTAATTTTTTATATTGAATGAGAGCTTGTTCAATATATCTTGCAGCCTTATTTAAGTTGTCCATTTTGTGATAGCAGTTGCCAAGGTTGTAAAAAGCAGAAGCGTATATCTGTGGATTTTTCTTTTTTAATAGATCTGCACCTCTAAGTGCTTGATTTAGATGTGGAAGAGCCTTTTCATGATTCTCTAAATCATCATAATTCCCGGCAATGACAAAATGACACTGAATAAGGCGAACAGAATAGAGTTCATATTTTTTGTAAATGTTATATGCACGCTCTGCAAAGTACATCGAAACGTGGGTCATTTTCATGTGGTAATAGACTTCAGCCATTTTAAAGTGAAATTCCGCTTTTTCAATCGAATCTGATATAGCAGGAAATTGACGTTCCGCTCTTTTATAATAAGTAATTGCCTTCGTATATTCTCCATTCCTGAATTCGTACATCCCTCGAAAAAAATGATAATAATACGTAAGCATATGATCTAATTTTCGTTTATTCCCTTCAATTCTCTTCAAATATTCTGATAATTCCATCTGTTTTTCACCCGAAGGTGCTATATATTCAATCATTATACTGTGGCGGAAAGCCATCAACTGATAATAGATTAGTAAATCCTGATCTTCTTCCATAACCTCTATATCCCTTTCAATTTCAGCTTTAAGCATTTCGGCGTCTGTCACATTGAATTTTTGAATATGCTGGTGCCACTCAGTAATTTTCATCCCCACTTCTGCAGATGAGATTCTATCCAACCTTTTCACCCTTCCCTTAACTATACTAATGATGTAAATTTTAACAATATTTCATCATTCGAAAAAGACGTTCGGGCCACCGCAATTAAATTTTCGGTTCCCCCCGCAACAGCAATTTGAGAAAGGGTTAAGAACTATTGATTTAATGGGGGTGATTTTAGGTGATTAAAGATAGATGCTATTGCGGCTTTTTAAAAGGGAGCGCTATATAATCCCAAGAGCTGTCGAAAAATTGTAAATGGCTCGCCGTTTGACCAGATAGTATTTGTCCTTTTTCAACCCCATCTCCATATAAATCTCAATGTCCTTTATTTTTTGAGAGCAACAGGCTGGGAATTCATATACTTCTACCTAATCATAAACTTTATATAATGGCCTTTTTTGAACGTTGAAGATTACATCACCGATTTCTAGGCAAATATACAATTATGTATAGACAAACTTCCAGTCCGAAAATAGTCGAATATAATTCTTTATTATAAATCGTAAGATAAAAAGGAGTGATAGGGCTTGTTTTATGATCAATATCCTGTAAACCCGTTTTCATTCCCATCTTTTCATCGGCCATTTGGAATTGAATCCAGTACCTATGTTCGGAATATGCGAGCATTTAGAGATCTTGACCACCTTCGCAGAAATATTGTTCGTTTATTGGGCAGGATGGGGTATGTATTAGTCAGAATTGGAGTGGATCAATTTAATAATCTAGGAGTTACAGGCCAAAGACCCGGTACAGCCTACCAAGAGCTATGTGAAATCTGGATTTATCATAAACACCTTGAGGGCAGAAGTTACGAGGAAACCGTTCTTGCTGAATGTACTACTGATGAAGAGGCTAAAAGACATGTCGATCAGGTTGTCGCCGCGCTACAGGGAATGGTTCGACCTATAGAGCCTTAATTGTTAGAATTTGCTTCATTAAAGTAGAATCAGAATCACATTCAAACCATGCATCATTAGGGGAAAAGGGCCGACAAAGGAATAGAAAAAGTCCATCATTTTGTCGGCTTCAATCGAGTATCGAGTGCTGAAGCTATTGAAAAAATGAAGAAAAATAGCAATGGGCTTTCAGTCTTCAACTATTTTTTTCATTTCACATCAGTAGAATTCTCATTAACCTAGCTTGAAGCATCAGTAGCCGCAATTATCCCAGCGCCCGCGATGAACATATTATATCAATTACTGAATTCCATGCTGTTGAGGTAGGATCAATAATTTTAAAATGTTCCACATATGGAAGCACAATTAATCTAACATTACTGCCTTGTTCGGTTGCCTTGAAATAGTAGTCCTTGCTTAACTTTATTGGAACATGACGATCCTTCACTCCATGAATTAAAACATGATCGGTTTTTATCGGCAACAACTCAATTGGAGAAACAACTTTATAGCGTTCAGCTACCTCTTGTGGTGACCCACCCATTAGTGCGGATACATGACTTTTCATTCCTTTTTCTTCGTGAAATTCCCACATTTTTTTTAAGTCTGTTACTCCAGCCAAACTTATTACTTTCTTGATAGACACTAACAGCTTATTAAACATTTGATCTGATTTTGTTTCAGCTCGAGAGGCTAGCCAAAGTGCTAAATGAGCTCCTGCCGAATGACCCATAACAATTACATTTGACAGGTCTAAATGATAAGATTCCTTTACCTGTGACAGATGATTTATAGCATCAATTACATCGTTAAATGTCCCTTTCCAACCTCCTCCTTCTTCCCCTACTCTGCGGTACTCAACGTTCCAAGTGGCATGTCCCCTACTAGTTAAATCCTCAGCAATAAGATTATTTTCTTCTAAGTCATATTTCGACTGCCAAAAACCCCCATGAATCAAAACAACTACTGGGCAAGGCTTTTTCCTTTCAGGCACCCGTAATACACCGTATTGCGAGTGATGTTTTCCATAAGATATTTTAACTTTATTAGACATCATTCTCCTCCCCCTTACGTGAGGCATCTGCAAAGGATCCGAAAGCCCCCATCCGATCGATGCGAAATCGAGCAGGGCTATAGCTGTAGATAAGCAATAATAGCTTTTTTAGTTCTGTCCTTATCGCTTATAAACCAATTTTCCTCATCTAAACATTTTGCGTCGTAATGTTCTTCCTGGAAGTCGTGATCTTCATCAATCAAAGCACTAAACATGTCCTTTTCCAATTAAAATCAAGCCATCCCTCCACGATACCTGCCAATACGTTTTGATGTGTTGTCCTCGCTTTTTCAGGTTGACAAACTGATTTCAGGCGCTTTGATGTTCCTTGGCCGCTTTATAGTCTTAGTCAATAGAAAGTTTTCCCCTATACGGAAAAGAATTGATGAATAAATTCTGTCTCTCTGTGAAAATGAATCATTTTATTCACGCTGATAAGCCTAAATCAAAATTCCCCTTCCGAAAAACTTATAAAAAAGGAAAAAGATTGTCAAAAAGTGACCCATTCTGTAAAATAAACCATATGAAGAAAAAGAAAAGGCTACATACTCATTTTTTAGAAAATTTCAAATAGACAAAAGAAAGGATGTAAAGGTCTTGGAAGTTAAACTCGCATCTGAAAAAGTTGCAAAGATGCTTAATCAATGGTACGGGATGATTAAACGCCATCAAATCACAGAAGCCATAGCATTAAAAGAAGAAATTCAAAGTCTCATCAAGCACATGAGTGAAGATCAAAACCTGCTGCTTTACTTTAATTTGTTAGACTTTAGATATAAGTTGATGACTGAAGAAATTGAGGAGTCCAATAAGCTTTATCAAAGTATAAAAACGATCGGAGCGGAAAATACAGATAATATGATTGTCTATTATTCTTTGTTTTTTTCAGGAGTTTATGAATTCTATAAAAAAGATTACGTTGAAGCCATCAACTTCTATCAGCTTGCCGAAGCCAATCTCCGCAATATACCCGACCAGATTGAGCATGCAGAATTTCATTATAAGATTGCTGAAGCTTACTACCAGATAGATCAACACCTTATTTCAATAAGCCACGCCCAAAAAGCAAGAAGCATTTTCAAAGAATACCCGGATTATAAACTTAGATCTGTTCAATGTGAGATGACCCTTGGCGCTAATTTATATGACATGTACAGGTTTAGTGCAGCAGAAGAGCATTACCAAAAAGCGTTGAATGAAGCAAAAAGCGCAAAATACTATAGATTGGTTGGCTTATTATATCATAACCTTGGATTAATTTATGACAAGAAAAACATTTGCGGGTTAGCTGAAGAATATTTTAAAAAAGCGATCGAGATCACAGAACATATTGAGTCAATAAATGGAGCCCGGACCCTTTATATGATGGCAAGCCTGTTGTATAGAAATGACAGAACAAAAGAAGCCAGAAGCTGGTATGAGAAAGGCCTTGAACATGTAGATTCAACAGGCGAAGATGAATACCAAGCAAAATTAAGATTAATTCACTCTTTATATGACCATCATAATGATGCTGCAGTGAACGAATCATTACAATACCTCGAACAAAAAAATTTATGGCCAGATATTTCAGAACTTGAAGAACAAATTGCAGAATATTATTTAAAACAAGGAAATTTATCCAAGGCTGTTGAATATTTAAAAAGAGCATTAAAAGCAAAAAATCAAATTTTGAAAGTAACGGAGGCGTTAGCATGAAAAAATTAAGTATCATCGGCGTATTAAGCATCCTTACACTCACTTTTGCTTTTGGCACTTTCGAAAAAGCGAGTAACTTTGGGGAAGAGCAAGAGTTTCATGTTGCCGAAAAAGCAATCACCGGCTAAAAATTAAATCAGTGTTTCAGATTAATTGGTGAAGCGGACTCCTAAAGGGTCTGCTTTTTTGTTCTTAACAGCCCTCGGGATTATCCGAGAGCTGTCGTGAGATTGTAAATTGACCCGCCGTTTTATTTGATAGTATTTATCCTTTTAAGGCCATCTCCATATAAATCTCAAGGAGCCTTTTAATCCTTCACATTGCTTTTCATTAACCATTCTACTTCCGTTAATTCTTGTTTTTGAACGTCTTTTGTGTGTTTTTTTGTGAAATGGACCTTAAGAGCTTCTTCGTTTTCCCAAATCTCCCAGAGCATGATTTTGCGTTCTGATGGTTCAAGGGGATACGCATGGAATTTAATGCATCCTTCTTCTTTGTTCGTTTCTTCCTCAAGTATTTTGAATTCCTTCATTATTTCATTGAGGTCTTTATCACTGATAATTTTTAAGCATGCCGTTATGTAATGCATCCAAATTCCCCCTTCAAATCATTTCATAGCCTTTCATTATAACATTTTCTCAAAAGATGAAAACAACTGCGAAATTTGTCTAATGGCTGCCTTATGGGTTTCCACTTAAAAAAGGGCTCTCTATGAGATGAAGCCCTTTTTCCCTATCTTGAGAATAACCGGACGATATACGTGCCGCTTCCTGATGTTCTGGACACTAAACTTTTTAATGGGTGTTGAAACAATCCGTCTAAAAGTGGTCAAAATGTGGCCAATAAAATGAAAATCGCTCTCAGCCGTTGATGTAGCAAGGGCTGTGAGCGATTAGATATTTACATGACCCGCTTAAACATCTTCTCCATCTCATATGTCGAGTAGTGGATGATAATCGGCCGGCCGTGCGGGCATGTGAATGGGTCGGATGTTCTGCGCAGCTCATCGAGCAGGGCGATGATTTCGTCGTCCCGCAGATGATGGTTGGCTTTGATGGAGCCTTTGCAGCTCATCATGATTGCGGCTTCTTCGCGCAGTTTTTTGATGTCGATCGTGCGGTCATCAAGGACCTGTTGAATGATGTCTTCAATGATCGTCGTTTCTTCCCCTTTTGGAAACCAAGTCGGGTGGCATCGGACGATATAGCTGCCGGCGCCGAACGATTCGAGAAAGACGCCGACTTTGGCTAAATCGTCCAAGTGCTGGTCGATCGTCAGCGCTTCATTTTTTGAATAATGGAATGTCAGCGGCACAAGCAGGTCCTGGACTTCCGATTCGACTTCCCCGACTTTTTCACGGAAATATTCGTATTTGATCCGCTCCTGTGCGGCGTGCTGATCGATGATGTACAGCCCGTTTTCATTTTGGGCGAGAATGTAGGTGCCGTGCATTTGGCCGATCGGATACATGATCGGTACCCTTTCTTTTGGCGTCTCTTCGTCATGGGCGTTTTCGCCTGCCTGTTCCGGTTCGGCTTGTACGGCCGGTTCGGCTTCCGCCGTATACTCTTCCGCTCCAGGCCATTCAGGTTCGGTGTCTTGCATAATGCTTTCTTCGCGCTCTGCGGGAGCGGGAGGAGGCGGGTCTTTGACTACCGAGCTTAATTTCATCGCCGAAAACGATGGCTCCGGCTTATATTCTCTTTCAATATCAGGATCAGATAGAGGTGCCGGCTCTCGTACCTGGTCGAAAACAAGCTTTTGCTGTTCCGGTTTATTGATCAGAGGTGCGGTTTTTTTCGGAACTTGCACGCTTGGAATGAGCTGCTGCTGTTTAAAGACGTCTTTGATGGCGTCGCGAATCAGTTCGTGAAGCTCCGTCTCTTTGCTCAGCCTGACCTCCAGCTTTGACGGATGCACGTTGACATCCACAAGCAGCGGGTCCATGTTGATTTCAATAAACGTGATCGGATGGCGGCCGATCGGAAGAAGCGTATGGTAGCCCTCGTGGATCGCTTTCACGAGCGGAAAATTTTTAATGTATCTGCCGTTGACGACAGATGACATGTAATTTCGCGATGCACGCGTAATTTCAGGAAGGGCGATATAGCCTTTCACTTCAAAATCAAGAGATCTCGCTTCAAGCGGGAGCATTTTTTTGGCAACCGCCGTGCCGTAAATCGCCGCAAGCACGTGGCGGACATCGCCGTTTCCGTTTGTCTGCAGAAGCGTTTTCCCTTGATGACGCAGCCTGATCGAAACTTCCGGGTGGGCAAGGGCGATTCTGTTGACCACATCTGTAATGTTGCCAAGCTCCGTATGGATCGTTTTCATATATTTCAGCCTTGCCGGCGTATTGAAAAACAGATTGGTAACCGTAATTTCGGTTCCTCTGCGGCTTGACGCTTTTTGCTCGGAAATGATTCTTCCCCCCTGAAGCGTCAAATGGGTGCCTGCTCCTTCTCCGGTGCTCGTTTTAATGCTTAGATGTGAGACAGACGCGATACTTGGCAAAGCTTCTCCGCGAAATCCGAGCGTTCTGACGCGAAACAGATCGTTTTCGTCTTTGATTTTGCTTGTGGCATGACGCAAAAAAGCCGTTCTGCAGTCTTCTGCATCCATCCCTTCGCCGTCGTCAAGCACTTTAATCGAGGCGAGACCCGCTTCTTCAACATCGATTTCAATCACGGAGCTGTTCGCATCGATTGCATTTTCGACAAGCTCTTTGACGACCGACGCAGGCCTTTCCACTACTTCACCCGCCGCGATTTTATTCGATAAATCGTCTGGCAGCTGAACAATTTTTGCCAAGTTGGGTCACCTCTTTATTACTTTAATTTTTTTTGCAGCCTGTACAGTTCATTCATGACTTGTATAGGCGTCATATCGAGCAGATCCATCGATTTAAATTCGGCTAAAACAGCCTGCTCTTTTTTGGAGAGCTTCGTCTCTTTTTCTTTCGGCTTGTCCGTTTCAAAAAATGACAGCTGGGCCGGTTGATCTGCAACAGTTGCCGCGACTTCTTCCGCCGCCTCTTTTACCGTATTCGGAGCCGTTGATGGAACCGCTTCTTTGGCGCCGGATTCAAGCTCTTTCAGGATCGTTTTCGCCCTGCTGATCAAACCGTCGGGCAATTCGGCAAGCTGCGCGACATGGATACCGTAGCTTTTATCTGCTGCACCTTCTTTTATCTGGTGAAGGAATACGACCTTTCCTTCGTATTCTTCCGCACGAACGTGAACATTCTTCAAGTCGGCAAGCTTTTCTTCAAGGGATGTCAGCTCGTGATAGTGAGTGGAAAATAAAGTCTTCGCGCCGATGTGCTCGTGAACGTACTCGATGATTGCCTGCGCAAGCGCCATTCCGTCGTAAGTGGACGTACCCCGGCCGATTTCGTCAAATAGAATCAAGCTGTTTTTCGTCGCATGAACGATCGCATTTTTGGCTTCAAGCATTTCCACCATAAACGTGCTCTGCCCGGATATAAGATCATCCGCAGCACCGATTCTTGTAAAGATCTGATCAAAGATCGGCAGCACCGCTTTTTTGGCAGGAACAAAACAGCCGATCTGCGCCAAAATGGAGATCAGCGCCATCTGTCTCATATACGTGCTTTTCCCTGACATATTCGGCCCGGTGATTAAAAGCATCTGTCTGCCTTTGCCCATTTCGCAGCTGTTCGGAACGTAAGACTGGCTGTCCATCACCTTTTCTACGACCGGATGCCGTCCGTCGATCACCTGAACGACGTCCTCGGAAAACTCCGGTTTAACATAGTGGCGGCTTTCGCTGATCGTCGCAAAACATTGGAGCACATCAAGCTCGCTCATCATTTTTGCCAGCTGCTGCAGGCGCGGAATATATTCCTTCACCTTGCTGCGAAGCTCGGAAAACAGCTCATACTCCAGCTCGCAAATATTGTTTTCCGCTTCGAGAATCAGCGCTTCTTTTTCTTTCAGCTCCGGCGTGATGTAGCGTTCTGCATTGGTCAGCGTCTGCTTCCGTTCATAGCGGCCTTCTTCAAGCAGATGGATGTTGGCTTTCGTCACTTCAATATAATAGCCGAACACCTTGTTAAAGCCGACTTTTAAAGAACGGATTCCCGTGTACTCGCGTTCCTGCTGCTCAAGCCTTGCGATCCAGTCCTTTCCGTTCTTGCTTGCGTCCCTGTATTCATCCAGCTTCGCGTGATAGCCGTCTTTGATCAAGTTCCCCTCTTTTAATGAAAGCGGCGGATTCTCGTATAGCGCATCTTCCAAAAGATTCAAAAGATCGCCGCACGGATCGATTTTCTCGGCGCGCGCTTTTGCTTTCGGATGGTCGAGGGAGCCGACAAGCTGTTTGATGGCCGGCACTTGTTTCAGCGATTCCTTTAGCTGGATCAAATCTCGGGCATTGACGTTGCCGTAAGCGACCCTTCCGGCGAGCCGCTCGAGATCGTATACTTCCTTCAGCCGTTCGCGCAAATCTTCCCGCTCAAACAAATGGGCGATCAGCGTTTCGACGATTTCCTGGCGCTCTTCAATCTGTCCCTTTCTGATCAGCGGCCTGTCGATCCATTGCTTTAACAGCCGCCCTCCCATTGCCGTTTTCGTTTCATCCAAAAGCCAAAGAAGCGAGCCTTTTTTGTTTTTCGAACGGATCGTTTCCGTCAGTTCAAGATTGCGTTTCGAATACAAATCGATTTTCATCGCTTCTTCGAGCTCGTAAGCCTGAACGTTTTGAAGGTGGTCAAGGCTTCTTTTCTGCGTCCGCTTCAAGTAGACGTAAAGCCTCATAAACGTATCGACAAGCTCTTTGGACGCCAGACCGTTCACAATGTCAGGCCATTCATCTGCTTGTTCATCCTCGAAAGAGATCGTGGCGCCGCAGCGCTCTTTCAGCAGCGCGACATCTTTCTCGTCAAAGTTGCGGCTGACGACGATTTCCCTTGCTCCGACAGAGTAAATCTCGGAAACGACATCATCAAGCCTTTCGATAATCGTCACTAAGTTCTCGCCCGTCGTCAAATCAGAAAAAGCGAGCCCGTATGTATGCTGAAATTCACTGACAGAGGCGATAAAGTTGTTTTCATTTTCATGAATTCCTTTTCCGTCCATCACGGTGCCGGGTGTGATCAGCTGCACGACTTCCCTTTTGACGACTCCTTTGGCCGATTTAGGGTCCTCCACCTGCTCACAGATCGCGACTTTATAGCCTTTTTTAATGAGCTGTTCGATATATGAAGAGCATGAATGATAAGGAACCCCGCACATCGGAATTCTTTCGCTCGATCCACCGTCTCTGCTCGTCAGCGTGATTTCGAGTTCCTGAGACGCCTTTTTGGCATCTTCAAAAAACATTTCATAAAAGTCTCCAAGACGAAAAAATAAAAAGGCATCCTGATACTCTGCCTTAATCTTTAAATATTGCTGTATCATAGGCGTGTAGCCTGCCATATTTAATCCCTCACTATGTATAAACGTTTCTATTGATTCCAACACTCATTATACCATAAAGATTCATGCTAAAAAAAAGAAACTAGGGTGGTGTTTCCCTAGCTTCCTTTTATTCTTCTGGATCTCCGACCAAAAACTCCGGATTGATGTCCTCAAGTTCTTCATCAAGTTCTTCTTCCCACGCTTCTTCCTCATCGCTTTCCGTCCAATCAGAATTGACCTCAACGACGACCTTCGTCTCGCCGACAACCTCTGATAAAAATTCCCTTTCCGCCTGTACAACCACTTTGTTTCCGTTCGGAGAAATGGTCACTTCAAGGCAGTTCGGCTGCTGAAGCACCTTCGCAATCACTTCGTGTTCATCATCTAAGTAATTTTTGTCGCGATACCGGAGCTTAATAACATCAACATAGGAAACGCGTTCTGTCACAACTTCGGTTTTGGTGTTGTCCGCATATGAATACCAGACGTTGATATCATATGTCCCTTCAATTTCCACGGTTTTTCCGATTTTTTCGGCGTCATACTTATGATTGATAATCCAACCGCCTAAAATACTGGTTGGCTTTTGCGAAGGGGAGATTGTATGAGTGGACTGGGTGAATTTCCGGCCTTTCGCGACCACCGCTTTAGTAATAATTTCCCTGTATTCAGACATTCGGTCATGCCTCCTTGTTTTTCCTCGTATTATCCTATGCTGGGCATTCGTCTAATGTGCGTTCCTTGAGAAATCAAAATAACATCCCATATAATGAATCTGTTTAAGTGTATGCAGATAAAAGGATAAACTTGACTTAAATCAGAAAAGAAAAAGACAGACCGAAAACCGAATCTTTTCAATTAGCCGTCGCGGCGGGAAATTGCATTCAAAAAAACGACGCCTTTAAAAGGCGCCGCCAAATTATAGAGAACAGCTCGGTGATGAATTTTTTACTCTTGAACCGGTCTCGCCTTTCAGCAGGTCTCCACCGGTTGATGTGATGATCTCGTTTGTCACTTGGTTTGATATTGTATGCGCGACGAGCTGAAGAAGGTCGTTGACTTCCATTTGGGAGTCTCTGAACTCTTGAATGATCGGGATCTCGTCAAGCTCTTCCTGAAGCGCGTCAATCTTTGCTTCCGTTTGTTTAAGCGCTTCGTGCTTTTCGTAATGTTTAAAGTTGACGGCTTGCTTTTGCAGGGCTTTGATTTGGTTGATAATGCCAGTTATTTTGGCATTCTCATTAATCTGTGCCTCCGCTTTTTTGAAAAAGTCGACTTCTTCCGTTTCGGCAATCATTTTTGCGAGCTCCCGCGCTTTTGCAACAATCTCTTTTTTCGTATAAAGCGTCACTTTATTTCACCTCGATTGCTTCTCCTACCATTTCTCCGTCAAGCGACCAAGTTTTCGCCTGGTGGATTTTCACGTTGACAAGCTGGCCGATCGCTTCTTTTGGTCCTTTGAAGTTGACAAGCTTGTTTTTCCGTGTATAGCCGGCAAGGATATCAGGGTTGTTTTTACTTTCACCCTCTACTAACACTTCGACAACCTGCCCCTCATATTCCTTCATTTTCTTCGCGGAAATTTCGTTGACCACTTCATTTAATCGCTGAAGCCGTTCTTTTTTCACGCGCATCGGAACATTGTCTTTCATTTTTGCAGCTGGCGTTCCTTCGCGAGGCGAGTAGATGAACGTATAGGCGCTGTCAAATTCAACTTCTCTGTATAAGGAAAGCGTTTCTTCAAATTGCTCATCAGTTTCGTTCGGGAAGCCGACGATAATGTCTGTTGTTAAAGACGCGTTCGGCATCGCTTTTTTAATTTTGGCGACAAGCTCGAGATAGCGTTCGCGGTCGTATTTGCGCGCCATCAGTTTCAAGACATCCGAGCTTCCGGACTGAACAGGCAGGTGGATGTGGTCCAGAAGGTTCCCGCCTTTTGCGAGCACCTCGATCAGATGATCGTCAAAATCACGCGGATGGCTTGTCGTGAAGCGGATTCGCGGAATATTGATTTTGCGGAGCTCATCCATCAAGTGTCCGAGTCCGTATTCCATATCCTCGAAATCTTTGCCGTAAGCGTTGACGTTCTGTCCGAGAAGCGTGATTTCTTTATAGCCTTCAGCCGCAAGTCGTCTCACTTCCTGAATGATTTCTTCAGGACGTCTGCTTCGTTCTTTTCCTCTTGTGTACGGTACGATGCAGTACGTACAGAACTTGTCGCAGCCGTACATGATGTTGACCCAGCCTTTAATTTTGCCGGTGCGGACTTTCGGAAGGTTTTCAATGACATCGCCTTCTTTAGACCACACTTCGATGACCATTTCTTTTGACAGATAAGCTTCTGACAAAAGTTCCGGCAAGCGGTGGATATTGTGTGTACCGAAAATCAGATCGACGAACGGATGTTTCTTTAAAATCCGGTTGACGACTGATTCTTCCTGGGACATACATCCGCATACGCCAAGGATCAAATCCGGATTGTCTTTTTTCAAAGCTTTTAAATGGCCGATTTCACCGAATACTTTGTTTTCCGCATTTTCGCGAATGGCGCATGTGTTTAACAGAATCACATTGGCGTCTTCAGTCGAATCGGTCGGCTCATAGCCGAGGGTCATGAAAATACCGGCCATGACTTCTGTATCGTGTTCATTCATCTGGCAGCCGTATGTGCGGATGTAGAACTTCCGTCCTTCACCCATCCCTTTGTACTGCTCGGAAATTTTAAAATCGCTATGGTATTTAACCTCTTCTTTGCCGCGTTTTTTCGCATCTTTTAAGGAAGGCGGAACATAAACAGCTTCGAAGTACTTGCTGTAATCCTTCTCGGATTTTTTGTCCGATGGATTGACCTGTCCGCTTTCAATGCGCTGTTTCTCATTCATGTTTTTGATCTCCTTTCAAACAAAGCTCCACTCTTCAGTATAAAGGTTCTCGGTTGTCAGCACAACCCAGAACCTATCATTGTACACTAACTGAAAATGATTATCAATGGTTATTTGCTTTGTTTAAAAAGAAATCGATGAGTTTAAAGCAGACCCGCTTTTTTGGCGCCGGTTTCAATGATTTCAAGGGCTTTATCAAGTTCTTCTTTCGAATGCTGGGCGGTCATGATCGTTCTGATCCGCGCTTTGCCTTTCGGGACGGTCGGAAATACAATGGCCTGGGCAAATAAACCGAGCTCGAAAAGCGTGCTTGAAAAGCGGCATGCCTCGGTTTCATCACCTATTAAAATCGGCGTGATCGGCGTTTCGCTCTTAATCAGCGGAAGGCCGATTTTTTCAAGCTCTTTTTTGAAGTACGAGGTATTATCCCAAAGCTTTTTAATTAATGAAGGTTCCTCCATCAGCACATTGACCGCTTCAATGCATGCCGCAGTGACGGCCGGCGGATGGGAAGTACTGAAGAGAAACGGTCTGCCTTTATGCTTTAAATAGTCGATCAGCACCTTGGAACCGGCCGCATAGCCTCCTAAAACACCGATCGCCTTGCTGAGCGTGCCGACTTGAATGTGAACCTTCCCGTCCAGCCCGAAATGGTGAACCGTTCCGCGCCCGTTCTCGCCGAGAACGCCGGACGCGTGCGCGTCGTCGACCATGACAAATGCGTCATACTGTTCAGCGAGCCGGACGATTTCGGGAAGCGGCGCGATATCTCCGTCCATCGAAAACACGCCGTCTGTAACGATAAGCCGCATTCTGTAATTCATTGATTTTTTTAAAATCTTTTCTAAATCTTCCATGTCCGCATGCTGATATACTTTTTTGCCCGCTTTGGTAAGTCTGATGCCGTCAATGATGGAAGCATGGTTTAATTCGTCTGAGATGACGATATCATCTTTGGTAAGAATGCTTGAAAGAATGCCTTGATTTGCGGTGAAACCGGACTGGAATACGAGCGCAGCTTCAGTATTTTTAAATGAAGCGAGCTTCTTTTCGAGCTCATCATGCATGGTGAATGTTCCGGCTATTGTCCGGACCGATCCCGTTCCAGCTCCGTACCGTTTTACCGCCTCTTCGGCCGCTTTTTGGAGGCGCGGATGTGACGTCAACCCGAGATAGTTATTGGATGAAAGCTGAATGATGTCTTTTCCCTTCATTTTGACAGTTGATCCTTGCAGCGATTCGATGATCGGCAGTTCCTGAAAAGTTCCGTTTTCTTTCATTGTATCAAGCTCGGAAGCTAAAAAATTAAATTCTTTCATATCCATCTCTCCCTTCACGGTATCAATACGACTTTTCCGCATTGCCCTTTTCTCATCAGTTCAAAGCCTTTTTCAAACTCTTCCATCGGGAAACGGTGGGTGATGACAGGCTTGATTTGAATCGTACCGGACTGGAGAAGACCGCTGACCTGCCTCCACGTTTCAAACATTTTGCGGCCGGTAATTCCCTGAACCGTCAATCCTTTAAAGACGATATCATTTGTCATATCGATGCATACGGGATGCTCGGGCAGACTTAAGACATGCACCCGCCCTCCGTTCGCAGCCATTTTTAAACTTTGGCGGATGGCCGTCGGATGGCCTGACATTTCGCAAACCAAGTCCGCCCCTTCACCGCCTGTTAAAGCGCTTACATTTTTGAGCGGATCTTCTTTTTCAACGGAGATGATATCGGTTGCCCCCATTTGCAATGCAAGGTCGAGCCTGTATTCGTTTTTATCGATGGCGATCACTTGTGACGCGCCTGACGCTTTTGCAACTGCCACGGCCATCAATCCGATCGGTCCGCAGCCGACGACAGCGACTTTCACTCCAGCTGTCATTCCCGTCAGAACCGTATGCACGGCGTTTCCGAGCGGTTCTTGAATAGAAGCGAGATCCTCAGGCATGCCGTCCGGATTTTTCCAAATGTTTGCGGCAGGCACTTTGACATATTCAGCAAAACAGCCGTCTGTATCGACACCGAGAATCAGCGTTTTTCTGCAGACATGCTCTTTTCCGGTCAAACACGGCAGGCACTTTCCGCAAACGATGTGCGTTTCTGCCGAAACATACTCCCCTTCTTGTACCGCAGTCACATTTTCCCCCACTAGTACAACCTCGCCGGAAAATTCGTGGCCAAACACATAAGGCGGTTTCACCCTGCTTTTCGCCCATTCATCCCAATTATAAATATGGACATCCGTTCCGCAAATCGATGCGGCTTTGACTTTGATCAGCACCTCGTGTTTGTCGATCTTCGGTATCGGGACGAGCTCGAAGCTGGCGCCTGGCTCCCCCGGCTTCTTGATAAGCGCCTTCATATTTCCGTCCAAGATGAACAGACCCCCTTTGCAAAATCGCTTTACAAAAGGATTGTAGCACGATAATTCATATTGGTAAACACCTGTGTCCTCCTGATAAAAACAGATGAACACCCTCTGAAAAATGTATGATATTTTTTTAAAATGGGATGCGGCTGAAGAAATTTTGAAAGAGAAATCCGTCGACTTGACTTGGTGTATATGAGCGCTGCAAAGCTTCGATCAGATTCCCGTAATCTTTGTGGGCTTCCAGACCCGGAATGACCCGGTCGATGCCGTCAAAATCAGATCCGAATCCGATATGCCGCTCGCCTCCCAAAGAGCAGACATGGTCAATATGTGAGAGGATATCTTTGATCACAGGCGTTTTTCCGTTTCTCACGAATTCAGGGACAAATGTCAAACCGATGACGCCGTTCTTTTCAATAAGCGCTTTGATTTGATCGTCTTTTAAATTTCTCGGATGAGGGCAAAGGCTGTGCGCATTCGAATGAGAGGCGATCGGATACGCTGCCGTTTCAACCGCACCCCAAAAGCTTTTCTCTGATAAATGGGAGAGATCGGTCCATGCCCGGTTTTTGTTCGCCTTGCGAATCAGCCTTTCCCCGTAAGAAGTCAAACCTGCGTTTCTTTCTTCTAAAGCGCCGTCTGCGAACGTATTGGCCCAGTTCCACGTCAGGCCGAAACTTCTGACTCCGAGCTGAAAAAAGATGTCAAACAGCCTTAAGTTTTTTGAGATCGGCTCACAGCCTTCCATCGTTAGAATGATGCCGGTTTCATCGCTTTTGAGCTTGTCGATATCGGCTTTATGTTTGATCAGTTTGATCCGCTTGTACTTTGCAATTTTTTCGTGAAACAGCCGGATCTGCACGAGCGCCATTTCAAGCCTTATTGTGTCGGGTACGGTTTCGGGCAGAAAAATCGCCAGACACTGCACTTTCGCCTTTCCGTTTAACAGAGCCTGAACCGGCGTTTGAAGCGACGGGTCACTGTACTCATTAAGCTTCGGATTTTTCCAGAGCTTCAGCAGCAAATCAGAATGGGCATCAAAAATTTTCACGTTCATCCTCTCCCGGCTGCATTTTTCAAAAACGGCTAAACCAAAAACAACCCGCTTACGTGAAAGTAAGCAGGTTGAAGCATTTGAAAAAGAGTGATTTTTCTATCAGCGAGGCTCTACGATTAGCTTAATCGCTGTTCGTTCTTCACCGTCAATTTGAATGTCCGTAAACGCCGGAATGCAAATCAGATCGACACCGCTCGGTGCTACAAATCCCCGTGCAATCGCTACCGCTTTAACAGCCTGATTTAATGCTCCGGCTCCGATTGCTTGAATTTCTGCAGCTCCTCGTTCCCTCAAGACTCCTGCGAGCGCACCTGCGACCGAGTTTGGATTTGATTTTGCTGAAACCTTTAATATTTCCATTCCTGCTCCCCCTTAAGTTTACAATGGATAAGTGAGTGTTCATTAGAACAATCATTATTAGATGTTGCTATTTTCAAAGCCATCCCCTTTTAATTGCTTTTCAAAAATAGCAGGGTACCTTCCATTTTTACTATATTCACTATAGGACCGGGATATTCCTGCTTTCCTTTTAATATTTTTCTAAAATGATTTTCTGTTCAGTCATTCAAAAAACATGTGGTCATCATTAATTAATATCCGGTCAATTTTAACGGCTTTCTTGCTCTGTTCGTCAATGTCAATGACAACTCCGCTCAGTGTTGTGCGGCCTTCGGCAATCTCAAAACGAACGGGCAGGCTCGTTTTAAATCGCTTGATAATCGTCTCGCGGTCGACGCCGAGAATCCCGTCGTAAGGCCCTGTCATCCCTACGTCTGTTATATATGCCGTGCCTTTCGAAAGAATGCGGTTGTCAGCTGTCTGAACATGCGTATGCGTTCCGACAACCGCTGAAACGCGGCCGTCCGTATACCAGCCGATCGCCTGCTTTTCGCTTGTCGCTTCGGCATGAAAATCGATAAAAATGAACGGTGTTCTTTTTGACGCTTCTTCTATTAATTCATCAGCTTTTCGAAAAGGGCAATCGATCGCAGGCAGAAATGTGCGGCCTTGCAAATTGATCACAGCCAGTTCCTTCGAACCGTTTGTTTTTATGTATGTGATGCCTTTTCCAGGCGTGCCTTCGGGAAAATTGGCGGGTCTGACGATCTGCGGCGCATCATCAATAAAATCAAATATTTCCCTTTTATCCCATGTGTGGTTTCCCATTGTGAGAACGTCGGCTCCCGCTTGAATGAGCTGGTGGTATATTTTTTCGGTAATGCCTTTTCCGTGTGCGGCGTTTTCTCCGTTGACGATGACGGCGTTCGGTTTATATTTCAGCTTCAGCTTCGGCAAATAGGTTTTGATCATGTCTCTGCCGGGCGAACCGACAACATCTCCAATAAATAAAATTCTCATAATTTGACCCTTTCTTTTTTAAAATAGGTTTTAATCATAGTGTTACACAAGGAAACAAAAAAATAAAGTGGCGCATTCGCACCACTTTATTTTGCGTATTCAACGGCTCTCGTTTCCCTGATCACGGTTACCTTGATGTGTCCAGGGTAGTCAAGCTCGTCCTCGATTCGTTTTCGAATATCACGCGCCAAACGATGGGCTTCAAGATCGTTGATTGAGTCAGGTTTGACCATGATCCGCACCTCTCGTCCCGCTTGTATCGCGAATGATTTTTCAACACCTTCGTACGATTCAGAGATTTCTTCCAGCTTTTCAAGCCTGCGAATATAGTTTTCAAGCGTTTCGCTTCTTGCGCCTGGTCTTGCGGCGGACAGCGCATCGGCTGCGGCCACGAGCACGGCGATGATGGAAGTCGGCTCCTGATCTCCGTGATGAGATGCGATACTGTTGATGACAACTGGATGCTCTTTATACTTGGTGGCCAGTTCCACACCGATTTCAACGTGGCTTCCTTCCACCTCATGGTCAATCGCTTTCCCGATATCATGAAGAAGTCCTGCCCTTTTTGCGAGCGTCACGTCTTCCCCGAGCTCTGAAGCCATCAGGCCTGTCAGAAACGCCACTTCCATTGAATGTTTCAGTACATTCTGTCCGTAGCTCGTTCTGAACTTCAAGCGGCCGAGGATTTTGATTAAATCGGGATGAAGACCGTGAACTCCAACTTCAAACGTCGTCTGTTCACCCATTTCGCGGATGTAATCATCCACTTCACGGCGGGATTTCTCAACCATTTCTTCGATTCTGGCAGGATGAATGCGGCCATCCTGAACGAGTTTATCAAGAGCGATCCTGGCTGTTTCACGCCTGATCGGATCAAATCCTGAAAGGATAACGGCTTCCGGCGTATCGTCGATGATCAGATCGATCCCCGTCAATGTTTCCAATGTACGGATATTACGTCCTTCACGTCCGATAATGCGGCCTTTCATCTCATCATTTGGAAGGTTGACAACTGAAACCGTCGTCTCGGCCACATGATCTGCCGCACAGCGCTGTAAAGCCAATGAAAGAATATTTTTCGCTTTTTTATCAGCCTCTTCTTTCGCTCGATTTTCACTTTCTTTCGTCATGATCGCGATGTCATGGGAAAGCTCGTTTTCAACCCGTTCCAGAATGATTTGCTTCGCTTCATCTCGCGTCAGACTTGAAATACGCTCCAACTCTGACTGCTGCATACGAATCATTTCATCCACTTTGCTTTCCATCTCTTCAATATGTTGTTGTCGTTCATTCAGAGAATGATCTTTCTTCTCCAACATCGCTTCCCGTTTATCTAATGATTCATCTTTTCGGTCAAGGTTCTCTTCCTTTTGAAGTAAACGGTTTTCTTGTTTTTGAAGCTCATTTCGTCTTTCACGAACTTCTTGTTCAGCTTCTATCCGAAGCGTATGAATCTCGTCCTTTGCTTCAAGAAGGGCTTCTTTTTTCAACGCTTCAGCATCCCGCTTTGCGTCTCCAAGAATTTGTTCGGCTGCATTTCGCGCACCTGAAATTTTTGCTTCGGCAATGATTTTACGAACATAGTAGCCAACAACTAAACAGAATAGGCTCAGCAAAATGGAGATGAGAATTGCTAAAGGATTCATAACTTTCACCTCCTCTTGCTATGAACTTGTCTTGCTAAAAGTAAGTGTCGGCATGTACATTGTACTTCTTCTCAACATACAGAACCTTCACAGGGAGTGAAGCGGCTTCACAGCCCTTGTCAAGTTTAAATGTTTATCAATCATGTTAAGAAAAACAAGTGATACAATTTCATTGTAATTGTGTGGGAAATACTTGTCAAGCTTACGGTCTTAACGTTTCCGGATTAAACGCCTTTTCAAACGGTGCGGATGAAGGTGATGGACAAAGGAGCTGCGTCTGAATGCGCAGATGAAAGGAAAAGGCTGCCGATCGGGCCGGCAGCCTTTCACATGTTTCATGATTAAAATTCGAGTTCTTCTTGAGCTTGGGCCTCGTCTTCCTGAGCAGGAGCAACGCCTCCAGTGTCCAAACCGTAGTGCTCCCGGATCTGTTCTTGAATCATCAAAAGGATGTCCTTGTTTTCTTTCAGGAACTGTTTGGCATTTTCACGGCCTTGTCCAAGACGTTCCTCCTGATAAGAGTACCATGCACCGCTCTTCTGAACGATGTCAAGCTCTGTTCCGAGATCGATGATTTCCCCTTCTTTTGAAATCCCTTCCCCGTACATAATGTCCACTTCGGCAGTCCGGAATGGAGGGGCCACTTTGTTTTTCACGACTTTGATTTTCGTCTTGTTCCCCATGACATCGTTGCCTTGTTTCAGCTGCTCTGCGCGGCGCACTTCAAGGCGGACAGAAGAGTAGAATTTCAGCGCTCTTCCGCCTGGCGTCGTCTCAGGATTTCCAAACATGACGCCGACTTTTTCACGAATCTGGTTAATAAAGATCGCGATGGTCTTCGATTTATTGATCGCTCCGGAAAGCTTACGAAGCGCTTGAGACATCAGTCTGGCCTGCAAACCGACGTGGGAATCCCCCATATCTCCTTCGATTTCAGCTTTCGGCACAAGCGCTGCCACAGAGTCGATGACAACGATATCCACCGCTCCGCTTCTGACAAGAGCTTCGGCGATTTCAAGCGCCTGCTCGCCCGTATCAGGCTGTGACAGCAAAAGCTCATCAATGTTGACGCCCAGCTTTTGTGCATAGACGGGGTCGAGCGCGTGCTCGGCGTCGATGAACGCCGCCTGTCCGCCCTGCTGCTGAACTTCGGCAATCGCATGAAGCGCCACCGTCGTTTTACCGGAGCTTTCAGGCCCGTATACTTCAATAATCCGGCCGCGCGGGTATCCGCCCACTCCAAGAGCCGTGTCGAGCGCTAAAGAACCGCTCGGAACTGTTGAAATTCTCGTTTCAGTTTGTTCGCCGAGTTTCATAATCGAACCTTTACCAAACTGCTTTTCTATTTGTTTAAGCGCCATATCTAAGGCTGCCTGACGATCACTCATTCTATTTTCCTCCTTTATCACTTCCGCTATATCTACTATACCTTGTTTGCGCGGATTTGCCAAGAAAAAAGCGAACGCATATTCGATTTTTTTAAGAGGAAAAAATCGATCTCCTAAAATGGAATGACTTTTTTCATAAGAAAGATATACCGAAAATCCGGTTTCCGCTTATTTTTCCATCATTTTCAGCAACAGATGGCAGCCGTATTTGGCAGAACGCTTTCGCACCGCAGATCTGGATCCGGCGAACTGAAATTCGAACGCTTCTTCAGCCTGGTCCTTCACGGAGATGCCGATAAACACCTTTCCTGCCGGATGGCCTTCTTGCGTATTCGGCCCGGCTACTCCAGTAAAGCTGATGCCGATATCGCTTCCTGTTTTGACTCTGATGCCTGCGGCGAGTTCTTTTGCGCATTGCGCGCTGACCGCACCGTAGCGCTGCAGCGTGTCTTCAGCAACGCCGGCCGCTGAAACTTTCAATTCGTTTGTGTAGCAGACGGCACCGCCTTTGAAATATTCGGAAGCGCCGCTCATTTCCGTCAGCCAGGTGGAAAAAAGCCCGCCTGTAAAGCTTTCCGCAGCGGCCAAGGTCATTCCCTTGCTCCTGCATGCTTTCGCAAGCTCTTCTGCAAGAGATGTATCATCATACCCGTAAAAGAACTCTCCGACTCGCTCCAGGATGAGGTCTTCCGTTTCTTTTAACAAGCGGTTTGTCTCCTTCGGATCCGCATGCTTTGCCGTGAGCCTGAGCGTGACTTCCCCGTCGGCCGCAAGCGGGGCGATTGTCGGATTAGTCTGCGCATCGATGAGATCTTCCAAATCGGTTTCAAGCTGGGATTCTCCGATGCCGAAGAACCGCAGCACCCTTGACACGATCTTTTCCTTCGAGCCGAGCTTTTCCAAAATCAGCGGCTTCGCTTCGTTTTCAAACATCGGCTCCAGCTCTTTCGGAGGTCCCGGCAAGAGCATATAAAAGCGCGATTCATGCTCAAGCAGCATTCCCGGAGCCATCCCGAAGCGGTTCGGCAGAACATCGGATCCTTCGAGGATCAACGCCTGTTTGCGGTTGTTCGGCGACATCTCCCGGTTCGTTTTTCTGAAGTAATCCTGAATCGATTCGAAGGCTTCATCGTCGAGCTTAAGAGGGCGCCCGACAACTTCAGCGATCGTTTCTTTTGTCAAATCGTCTTTCGTCGGTCCGAGGCCTCCCGAAAAAATGATGAAGTCAGACCTTTTCTGAGCTGTCTGAATTACTTGTTTAAGGCGTTCCGGGTTATCTCCCACCGCCGTGTGATAAAAGACGTTAATGCCGATTTCGGCCAAATGCCTGCTGATAAACTGAGCATTTGTATTAGCGATTTGTCCGAGCAGAAGCTCAGAACCGACAGCGATAATTTCCGCTTTTCTTTCCAACTTCATTGTTTCCACTTCCCCACGTTTAGTTCGATGTTTTTAAAGCATCCCAGTTTTTAGCGAAATAATCCCATCCTGATACGACTGTGAAAAAGACAGCCACCCATAAAGCAAGCGATCCGAACGGGAAGGATACAAGCTCAAATGGAAGATTGTGAAGCAAAAGAGCAGAGATGGCGATGATCTGAGCCCATGTTTTCACTTTTCCAAGCATGTTGGCCGCGACGACTTCCCCTGTTCCCGCAAGGACGAGCCGCAGTCCCGTTACGGCAAATTCCCGGCTGATAATGACAATGGCCATCCAGGCCGGAGCAAGATGGTAATGCACCAGAATAATTAAAGCGGAAGACACGAGCAGCTTGTCTGCAAGCGGGTCAAGAAATTTTCCAAAGTTTGTTACAAGGTTCAGCTTTCTCGCGTAATAGCCGTCAACCCAATCGGTGACAGAAGCAAAAATAAACAACAGTGCGCCGATCAAATGGGTGACCGGAATCGACTCGCTGCCGAAGGAGACAGCCCCCCACTGAAACGGCACAAGCATGATGACCATAAAAACAGGAATTAATGCGATTCTAGAAAGCGTGATTTTATTCGGTAGATTAAACATAAAGGTTCCTCCAGATATGTATGTTTTCCTAATGATGATGAACGCAAGAAAAAGTCATCTGTGCAATTAAGATGACTTTTCCTCCTTTTTATTTTGAATCGTTATGTTTTGTGTCATCACAGTCTTAGGATCGAGCTTGTAAGAAAGAACTTCTCCGTTGATTTTAATTTCAACGCCCGGCGCATATCCGATCCGCAAATCAATTTGCGATTGATCGGTAATATTCTTTTGAAAGGTTTCTCCTTTTTTCATCATTCCTTCTTTAAGGGAGCTTCCTTTCTCGTCGCGCACCCTGACCCATGAGTTTGCGTTTGCCTTTACTTCAAGCTCCAGCTTGTCGGATCCTGATACTTCATAAGTTGTGGAAGAGCCTTCGCTTGCGGTCGCTTTCATGGTCAGCTTGTCGTTCTCATCAGACTGCTGATCCTTTTTTTCTTTGTCGCCTTCAGCGCTGTCTTTCTGCGCATCCGTGTTCTGTTGATTTCCCTTTGTCAGCGGGGAATCTTTTGAGACGTCATACTTGCTTTGCGATTCCTCTGTCTTAGGCTCTTCAGCCTGCTGGTTGCCTCCGCCGTTTACAGCCTGAACGATGACGTAAATGATCGCGATCACAACGATAACGCCGGCTGCCACAAGCAGGGTAGGCAAAAGTTCAAGCGCTTTTGAGGCAGACTTGGGCAGCTCTCTCTGCGGCTTGATTGAAGAAAGCTTCTCAGAAACCTCATCATTGTAAGAATTAGGGATATCTTTTTTAAACTCTTCAAACAAGAGCTCCGAGTCGAGGCCGACAGCTTCGGCGTACTGCTTGATAAAAGCCCGCACATAAAATTTTCCCGGAATGATATCATAGTTTCCTTCTTCAAGGGCCGTTAAATACCTTTTTTGGATCTTTGTGGCCGCCTGAAGATCGTCCAATGACATCCCTTTTTCCTCTCTGGCTTCTTTCAGCCGATTTCCTAGTTCAGTCACAACAAACACCTTCCATTTTAAAAATCAAAGCCGGAAAAACCTGAATGGTCAAACATCTGCGGTTCTTCAGCATGTTCATATGTAATCACCTCATCGGGGCTGTTACGCAATTCGATGATGTAATCAAAATCGTCCATCGTATATTCCGTATTTTGCACGAAAATGTCCGGATGCTCGACAACTTTGGTCGCCGGCAGCCGCATGATCTCACTGACGAGCTGCAAATGGCGTTCAGATCCTCTTCTCGTCGACACAATGCCGTCCAAAATGAAAACATTCTCCGGACTGTACTCATCGGCAATCAGCTGGCTTCTGATCGTTTGCTTCAGCAGTGTCGAAGAAACAAAAAGCCACCTTTTGCTTGCACAGACACTTGAAGCGACAATTGATTCCGTCTTGCCGACGCGGGGCATTCCCCTGATCCCGATCAGCTTGTGCCCGTCTTTTTTAAACAGCTCAGCCATAAAATCGACAAGCAAGCCAAGCTCGTCGCGTTCAAACCGGAACGTTTTTTTATCGTCTGCATCCCGCTGGATATAGCGGCCGTGCCTTACAGCGAGACGGTCACGAAGCTTCGGCTCGCGGAGCTTCGTCACTTTAATCGTATCCATCGTGTTCAGAATCGATTCCAGTCGCTTAATCTGATCTATATGACGGCATTTTAACAAGAGGCCTCTTCTTTGAGTATCGACGCCGTTAATGGTCACAATATTAATTGAAAGCATCCCCAATAAAGAGGATATATCTCCCAGAAGTCCGGGACGGTTGACTTGTATTTCATATTCTAAGTACCATTCGAGCTTTGCCAAATGATAACCTCCCTACCCATCATCGTGGCAAAAATTTACCTTCCTTTATCATAAAGCATTTTGTCTCAATTAGAAAGCAGAATGTTGTGATTAAATAAGAAAAACGTCCGTTTCCCATAATCGGGAAAAACCCGCTGTAACGGCGCCTGGATGATGTTTACCCTATCGGGGCGGAAAGCAAACAACAAAAGCGGTGCCGCTGACAAAGCCGCGCCTATAAAAAAGAGAGAGTGAACACACTCTCTCCTTAATGCGAGCCGTTGTTTTCAACAAGCTTAACCATCACATTCGCAATGGCGCGCTGCTCTTCTTCGGAAGCCACGCTCCAAAGGTCCGCGAGCACTCGTTCTTGATGGTTTTTTGAATCAACCTCACCGGCCAAATAATCGCCGATCTCATATGCGAGATCTGAGATGGTTTCGTTTGACATTCCTCTTTCTTGGGCATAGTTCAAACGGTCGCCCAAAAAGTTTTTCCACTGATCCCAATTATCCAGTACGGACATATCAGGCCCCTCCATTCTCTTGAAGTTACAGCCTTATTATTCTCTGGGGGACCGCAAACTATACATGTTTTTAACAATGCCAGCCGCCATTAACTGACAAAATTTGACCCGTGATATAAGATGCCTTAGCCGAGAGCAGAAACAGCACGGCGTCCGCAACCTCTTCGGCTTCGGCGAGCCTTCCCATCGGAATCTCATCGGCGATCATCTCTTCTTCCTCTTTTGAAAACGAGCCCATCATCCTTGTTTTCACAGCGCCCGGAGAAACGGCGTTGACTCTGATGCCGCTTGGCGCAAGCTCTTTTGCGAGGGCTTTGACAAACACATTTTGCGCGCCTTTTGTCATGCTGTATAAAACTTCGCACGACGCCCCTGTTTCACCCCAAATGGAGCTGACGGCTACAATGGCACCGGATTTTTTCCTGATCATCGCCGGCAGCAGATTCCTCGTCAACAGAAACGGGCTTGAGACATGAAGCTGCACCATGTCCTGCACAGCCTCATCAGTCATGTCTGTCACAAGCCCGCGAAAGCTTTGACCGCTGTTTAAGACGATGCCGTCAAGCGCCCGCCCGCCGATGGAAGCGGAAACGGCTTTTGCGCCGCCGGGGTCGGATAGGTCGCCGTGAATGATTTCGGCGTGAATGCCGTATGTATGTGACAGCCTTTCTGCAAGTGCTGCGGCTGCCTGCTCATTTGTATGGTAATGGAGGAGAAGATCATACCCGTTTTGCGCCAGCTTTTCGCTGATGCTTTGCCCGATTCCGCCGCTTGCACCGGTGATAAGAGCGAGTTTTGTCATACTATGTTTCCACCTTTCCGTTCAAAAGAAGAAAGGTTCAGCGTGCATCGGAAAATCTCCTGACACGCTGAACTTTCAGACCTTGCTTTATGATTTTGGAACGACTTTGCAGACGGTGATTCTGTCTTCTTCGATTTCTTCCTGGATGACGCGGTGAACGTCCTCAAGCGTAATCGATTCGAGTACAGTGACGATATCAAACAGACTCGTCTCCAGAAAAGCGTACCGTGTAAACTGGTTGGCGATATACTCAGGCGAATTCATCGATTTTAAGAAATTGCCGATTTTTTTCTTTCTAGCCAGCTCCAGCTTTTCGGCTGTGATCGTTTCTTTCGCCTTGAACAGCACTTGTTTCAGCTCCTCGGCAAGCTTGTCGGGCTCAGGCGTATCGCCGCCGACAGAGACGAAACCAAATCCGTGTTCTTCAGTATAGTCATAGCTGAATGTCTCATCGATATATCCTTTTTCATAAATTCTTTCATAATCGCTGGAGCTTTTGCCGAACAGGCACTCGAGAATGAGGTTGATGGTCAGCTCATGCTTCAGCAGGGCTTCTCCCGTATTCATCGGATGAGCGCTTTTTAAACCGACGAGACATTTTGAGCTTTGAACATTCATTTTAATTTCCTGTTCTTTTTTGAATACTGCTCCAGGCTCTTCAACTTCTTTGCGAACGATTTCAGGCTGGTCTGTATACGGCTTTTTCTGCTGATTTTCGCGGACCTGGCGGATGATCGCTTCGGGATCGACCGGACCAACGACAAACAGCAGCATATTGCTCGGGTGATAGAACGTCTCATAGCATTCGTACAAAAGGTCTTTTGTAATATGCGAGATGCTTTCGATCGTGCCTGCGATATCAATCCGGACAGGATGCTCCTGGTACATGTTTTCGATCAAGCCGAAAAACAGACGCCAGTCTGGGTTGTCGTCATACATGTTGATTTCCTGCCCGATGATGCCTTTTTCCTTCTCAACCGTTTTTTCCGTAAAGTAAGGGTCCTGCACAAAATCGACGAGCGTTTCCAAGTTTTCTTCCACGTTGGACGTGCTCGAAAACAGGTAGGCCGTTCTGGTAAAGGAGGTAAACGCATTTGCCGAAGCTCCCTGCCTGCTGAATTGCTGAAAAACATCGCCGTCTTCTTTTTCGAAGAGCTTATGCTCCAAAAAGTGTGCGATTCCGTCAGGCACACGGACCATTTCTTCTTTTCCGAGCGGGACAAATTGATTGTCAATCGATCCGTATTTTGTTGTAAAGACCGCATATGTCTTGTTAAATCCTTCTTTCGGAAGAACATAGACATCGAGGCCGCCAGGCATTTTTTCGTAATATAATGATTCCTTCAGCTGTTTAAATTCGATCGTTTTCGTCAAGATGCTCCCTCCGTCCCTTTGAGAAAGTACGTTGTATCCAAATCGATTTTCTTCCCGACTTCGATAATCTCGGCTTTTCTGACGTTGTCGATTCGTCCAAGCCAGTCTTCAAGAGAAAATTCGGTTTGGGCGGCAGCCTGCTGATAAATAAATTCGACTAAGCCGTACGGTGTATCAAGCGTTTCAAGAATCTGGTTTTTAATGACCGCTTTCGTCTGGTCGATCGCTTCTTCTGTAAAGCTGCCTTTTTTCATTTCCTGGAACTGCTCCTTGATGATGTCGACGGCTTTTTGATAATTGCCGACTTCAATCCCCGACATCACCATCATCAGCCCTTTAAAGCTTTCGATTCTGGAAGCCGCATAATACGCAAGGCTGGCCTTTTCCCTGACATTAATAAACAGCTTTGAATGTGAAAATCCGCCAAACAAACCGTTAAACAGCTGAAGCGCCGGATAATCATCATCCGTAAAATGCGTTCCCGTCCGAAATCCCATGTTCAGCTTGCCTTGCTTGACATCCGCATCCTCGACGACTTCCTGAGGCTCCTTTGCGCGGATTTGCTCAAGCTTGGGAACGGGTCTCAGCTCCCGCTCGTTTACTTCGAAGTATTTGGAAATGTACGAATCCACCTGCTGTTCATCCACATCCCCAACGACGTAAATGTCGAGCTGGTCTTCTGTGACCGCTTTTTGATAAGCTTCATACAGGCTTTGAGGCGTGATGCCGTCCACATCATCAAGCTCTCCGTTGACGTGAAGCGCGTATGGCTCATCTTTGCACATCACCTGAATCAGCCTCAAATTTGAATAGCGCATTTTGTCGTTATATACCGCCTGTATTCTTTGCTTTAGTGTGCGTTTTTCCTGAGACACGTACAGCGGCAGAAAAGCTCCGTCTTCAAGCGCCGGCGAAAAAATGATCTCTGACAAAAGCTCGAGCCCTTTTTCCAGAAGCGGTGTCTGATCCTTTAAAAATTTTTCGTTTGCGATATCGAGCCTGAATGTAATGACATGCATTTCCCCTTTTTTGGAGAGATCGCATGATACGGAAGTGCCGTAAAGTTCATCAAGATACATTCTGAGTTCTGAAGTTTTGGGGCGGGTGCCCGTTCCCCGCAAAAGCACATGCGGAAAAAGCGCCCTCTCTGTCACATCTTCCTTTGTTAAAGGAGCAAGCATTTTAAAAATAATCGAGACGGTTTTGAATTTTTCCGTTTTGACGATGTGGCTTGTCAATCCGCGGTGCTTTCTTTTTATTTCGTTAAGGTATGTCATATAGAACCTCCTTCGTCCTTGTTTATATTATGTATTATGACCACATTTCAGCATATGCGCTTGGACTGTATGGTTGTAATTATATCAACTGGAGGAGATTTAAGGAAACTAAAAACCTTATGAAAAAGACGGTGCAGATTTACACCGTCTTTGCCGCTTCACTTTCGTCTTCTTTCGGGTCGATATTAAACAGCACAAGCGCTAAGGCGGCTAAACCGCACAAAAGCGATACGATGAATATCAGCCAATCCGCATTTGTCATCATATAGGCGAAAACCGGCGGTCCGAGCGCAACCCCGATAAACCGCATACTGTTGTAAAACGAAGATATCGTGCCGCGTTCTTCTTTTTCAATTCCCTCGGTAATGAGCGCATCCAAAGAAGGGAGTGCAATCCCGATCCCGATGCCGCCGATGGACATAAATAAAAACAGCGGGTAAAAGCTGTGGTTCCACCACAAACCGGCAAACGACAGAGACAGCAGGACCATGCCGGTCAGTACGCAGGCCTTCATTCTGATTTTGTCGTTTCCGATCAGCTTTCCGGCAAGGTAGGAGCTGACGGAAAGGAAAAGCAGCGGAATGCTGAGAAGCGCTCCTTTTGCAATCCCGTCAATTTGATGCTGCTTCTCCAATGTATCCGACAGGTAGAAGAGAACTCCGAATAAAAGAAACATAATGATCCCGCCGATGACAAAAATGGAAACAAGCCATCGTCCTTCCCGTTTAAATATCTCCTGTACGTTTTTTGCGAAGTTTTTTAATGTTTGCTTTTCATCATCTTTGTCCTTCGGTTTGGGAACAAAGAACAAGACGAGAAAAAAGCTGGCGAGAGACACGACCGGAATAAACCAAAATGGCATGTACCAAACCCAAGATGCTAAAAAAGCCCCTAATATCGGGCTTAATACTTTACCGGCAGTATTGGCCGTCTCTATATCTCCGAGTCCCGCGCTGATTTCTTCATCATTTTGAAAAAGATCGCCGATAAACGGCATGACGATCGGCGCTGCGCCGGCTGATCCGATACCTTGAAGGACGCGCCCGGCTAAAATCATCGCAAACGGATCTTCGAAAAAAGTTGAAGCCAAACCTGCCAAAGCTCCTCCAGCTCCCGCGATTACAAGACATGGGAGCATGATCTTTTTTCTTCCGAACCGGTCTGACATATAGCCGGTAATCGGGATGCATAAAATCGCCACGATAGAGTAAACCGTGATGATCAGCGACACTTGGAACGAAGAAATGTTTAATTTTTTTTCGATCATCGGCAAAACCGGAATCAGCATCGAATTGCCTAGCGTCATCACAAGCGGGACCGAAGACAGCGCAACAATGCTTTTCATGTCTTTTTTTCTGCTCAACTTTTTTTCACCCAATTCATCAGTATTTCCATCTGTTATTGTTCCGTGTTGCGGGCTTATTTATGTATGGGCGCTAATGGGCAAAAAAAAACAGCCGCTCCTAATCGAGCGCCCGTATATCAAAAACGTTTTCTGACGACGTGAAATCTGAATTTATCGGCCCGAAAATAGTTTAAAGAATATAAAACGGGCTTATCGTTTTGGTCATAATGAGTCTGTTTGAGCAGCAGCAAAGATGTTTCAGGATCGCATTCGAGAATTTGAGAAATGGTGTCGTGATACCCGATCGGCACAATATCGGCAACAGCATAGCTGATCACGGCGCCGGATTTGTCCTCAAGCCATTCAAACATTGATTCCTGCTCGTGTGAAAAGCCTTCCGGGAGGATATCCACAGGTATTTTATCAAGACAGTAGACAACAGGCATTCCATTTGCCGTTCTCACCCGCTCAAGCAAAAAGATCTCGGTTTCTTCCGCATATTGAAACCGGAGCATATCTTCTTCGGTAGGAGCGGTAACCTGTGAAGACATAAAAATGGTTCCCGGCGTCATGCTTGCCTGCTCGATCATTTTTGTGACGCTGTTCAGCTGCTCAATACCAGATAGAAATAACGGCCTGGCATTTACAAAGCATCCGACTCCGTGCCTTCTGATGATGACGTTTTCTTCTTCCAGCATTCTAAGCGCTTCACGCAAAGCCGTTCTGCTCACACCAAGCATCTTTGACAGCTCAAACTCAGACGGGAGCCGTTCATTCTCGCAAAAGACCCCATTTTGAATATCATCTTTTATCCGATCAATCACTTTTAAACATAACCGTTGATTGTCAGCTTTTATCGACATGTTTTCCCTCCGTCTGACAGATCAGATTCAAATTACCTTTAATTGAGGATAACTATATCATGTTTTGTCAAATAAATAAATAGACGTTTTCCAGTTTACATAATGAAATTATGTAAAACAAGAACTCTCTTCTTAAGAAGAGAGTTCTTCGTATTGCTCTTTTGACAAGAGGACTTCACGGGGCTTTGAACCTTCATAAGGGCCGACGATTCCCCGCTCTTCCATGGCATCGATAAGCCGCGCCGCTCTTGTGTAGCCGATGCGGAATCTCCTTTGCAGCATGGACACGGACGCCGTCTGCATGCTGACGACAAGCGCAACCGCTTCGTCGTAAAGATCGTCTGTCACTTCGCTGACCGTTTCCTGCGTCTCTTCTGGAATCATTTCTTCTTGGTATTGGGCTTTTTGCTGGGTGATGACGTGATCGACAACTTTTTCAACTTCTTCATCTGACAGGAAGGCCCCTTGGACGCGGAGCGGTTTGTTGGCGCCGACAGGCAGGAACAGCATGTCCCCTCTGCCGAGAAGTTTTTCAGCGCCTCCCATATCAAGAATCGTTCTGGAGTCGGTCTGCGACGATACGCTGAAAGCGATCCTTGACGGAATATTGGCTTTAATAACCCCTGTAATGACATCGACCGAAGGCCGCTGCGTCGCGATGATCAGATGGATTCCCGCCGCCCTTGCCATTTGCGAAAGCCTTGTGATCGAGTCTTCCACATCAGAGGAAGCGACCATCATCAGGTCGGCAAGCTCGTCCACGATCACAATGATGTATGGCAGCTCCGGCTGCTTTGCTTCTTCTGCGGCATTCATCCGTTTAATATAGTCGTTATACCCTTCGATATTTCTCGTTCCCGTGTGAGAAAACAATTCGTAGCGCCGCTCCATTTCGTTGACGACTTTCTTCAAAGCCTGCGATGCTTTTTTCGGATCTGTCACGACGGGCGCGAGCAAATGCGGAATCCCGTTGTAGACGTTGAGCTCGACCATTTTCGGGTCGATCATCATCATCTTCACTTCGTGGGGCTTTGCCCTCATCAAAATGCTTGTAATAATCCCGTTGACACAGACGCTTTTCCCGCTTCCTGTCGCTCCTGCAACAAGAAGATGGGGCATTTTGTTCAGCTCTGCCAATACAGCTTCTCCGGAAATGTTCCGGCCGAGTCCGATCATCAGCTTTGCATCCGGCCGGTCATTCAGTTTCGATTCGAGCACTTCTTTCAAGGAAACCATCGCGACTTCCGCATTCGGGACTTCGATTCCAATCGCCGATTTTCCGGGAATCGGGGCTTCGATGCGGATATCTTTGGCCGCGAGCGCAAGAGCCAAGTCATCACTTAAATTGACAATTTTGCTGACTTTGACGCCCACATCAGGATAGACTTCATATTTCGTTACGGCCGGGCCGAGATGAACCTGGGTGACTTTCGCCTTAACTCCAAAGCTTTGAAACGTCTTTTCCAGCTTCCTGGCATTGTCGTAAATATTCTTTTTATCCGCCTGCTGCCCTGTGTGCTTCGGCTCATCCAGCAATTGAATCGACGGAAGCTGATAATCCTTGTTTTCAAGCTCTGTGAACGTGATCTCGGGCGCGCCTGTAGCCTGCATGTCCTCACCGGCTTCAGGCTCAGGAGAATGCTCGGCAGGGGCAGGCGCCTGAGCTTCGTACGCTTGAACTTCGGGTTTTTCATCACGGTCGGAAAAGCTTGAAATAATCGGTTCTGACTGAATCACCGGATCTGGATCAAGCTCCGCTTCTTGTACAGGCTCTTCAGACACTTTCGGTTTTCTCTGCGCCTTTTGTTTTTTTCCTGATTTCTTTTTGGGCGAGCTGCTTTTCAATTGTTTAATGTCTGCTAAAAAGGCCTGCCACTGGTTTTTAATGAATGACGCGACCGGGGTCATCCATTTGATCAGCGTCTCCTGCAGCGAACGGTCCGTAATCAAAAGAAGGCCGATCAAGATCAGGAAGACGGCGATGATTTTAGACCCTGCAGATGCAAACAGAAAGTATGACGCCGCAAATAAAACGGCTCCAATCATTCCGCCTCCAAGATCAGGTGATCCTGTCTCGCCTTTTACATCCATCAGAAACAGCTCCCACGTATTTTGGATTACGCTCGGAGACTGAACGATTCCCCTTTCGGTCAAATGCTGAAACAGCTGGACATGGGAAAGAAGCAGCATGCTTGCGATGATGCAGTAAAGGCCCGCTTTTCTCCTTGTTAAAAAACTGGGTGTTTTCTTCTTCCAAAATAAAGACACACCCGTTAAAAAAAGGCCGAGAAAGCAAAGGATGAACCATTCACCGGCGAAAAAGCGGAACATGTAAATGAACGTTTGCCCTGCTACGCCAAGCTGCAAAACCGCAATAATCGAGATGGCGATACAGATTAATCCGTACAATTCAAATTTAAGATGAATCCGTTTTTTTCCTTGTTTTTGTTTCTTTGTTGATTTTCGTTTTCTTTTTGCCATGTTCCATCACCTTACTGCGTGTTAAAAAATGTAAAAACAAAGAGAAAGCAGCCTTTTTTCGGCTGCGATTTTCCTCTGGATTCCCCTATTATAGCATATTTATCCTTGCGACACTTCAGCTATTTATAAAATGTCAGTTTAAGCGTCTGCCCAGGTGCTGTTTCTTGTTTTAAAAAATCCATCGGGTTCGTGCTGAGAACTTGGACGACTCTTGCTTCCTCTCCGTTCATTTCGACTAAAAGGGGCACGCCGTTGACATCGATCTGTTTTAAGTTCGAGTTTTCCGCCTGCCCTGCGAACACGATTTCCTGCGGCATTGTTGTATACAGAATCATTGGATCATCCCTTCCTGGGCGCCTTTGTTTTGTTCGATTAATTCATTCAGCTTTTGAATCGCCTGTCCGACTCCGCCGGTTTCATCGATTAATCCGTATTTCACGGCATCGTTTCCTACGACATTCGTCCCGATATCGCGGGTCAAATTGCCTTTTGAAAACATCAGTTCTTTAAATTTGTCTTCCGATATGTTCGAATGACTTGTCACGAAATTGATGACCCTTTCCTGCATTTTATCGAGATACTCAAATGTCTGCGGCACACCGATGACAAGCCCTGTCAGTCTGACCGGATGGATCGTCATCGTCGCTGTTTCAGCGATATAGCTGTGGTCGCAGGACACCGCAATTGGAACTCCGATTGAATGTCCGCCGCCCAGCACGATAGAGACCGTCGGCTTTGACAGAGACGCCAGCATTTCCGCAATCGCAAGACCCGCTTCAACGTCTCCTCCGACCGTGTTTAAGATGATGAGCAGCCCTTCGATTTTAGGATTCTGCTCTACTGCAACGATCTGGGGAATCACGTGTTCATATTTTGTTGTTTTATTTTGGGGAGGAAGCTGTACGTGACCTTCAATTTGCCCGATAATGGTCAGACAGTGAATGTTGGTATCCTGACCCATTTGCGGGAGTGTCGTTTCGCCGAGCTGCTGGATTTTGTTGACGAGACTGTCTTTTGCGTCCGGCTTAGCCGGCTGCTCCCCCTGGCTGTCCCCGTTTTGTATCCGGTTTGAGTCCATCTGGCTCACCTCTTTCTCGAGTTTCTTTTGTATTATGGACAATGGCGTTTTTTTCATTCAACGCAAAAGGCATGAAAAAAAACCAAGAGAAATCTCTTGGTTTTATACTTCCATGATGATTGGAATGATCATTGGTTTTCGTTTCGTTTTTTCGTATAGGAACTGGTTTAGTGCGTCACGCATCGCCTGTTTTAAGGCGGACCATTCGACGACGGCGTTTTCTGTGCTTTCGTTGACGAGTTCCCTGACAAGTTCCGTCGCTTCAACGATCAGCTGTTCAGATTCTCTGACATAGACAAAACCTCTCGTGATAATTTCGGGTCCTGATACAAGATGTTTTTTCTTTTTATCAAGGGTAATCACAACGATTAAGATTCCGTCCTGGGACAGAAGACGGCGGTCTCTGAGCACGATATTACCGATGTCGCCGACACCGAGTCCATCGATCAAAATATTGCCTGAATGCACTTTATCGCCGATTTTCACGTTTTGTCCGCGGAATTCCACGACGTCTCCTTTTTCAATCAGGAAAATGTCGCTCCGTTTCATACCGATTTCTTCGGCAAGCTTGGAATGCGCTTTTTGCATTCTGTATTCACCGTTTACGGGGATTAAATACTTCGGCTTCAGCAGGTTGAGCATCAGCTTCAGTTCTTCCTGACAGCCATGGCCTGATACATGGACGCGTTTTTGGGCGAAAACGACCTGCGCGCCCGCTCTTGTTAAGAGGTCGACCGCTTTGGAGTAGACAAGCTCCTGACCCGGAATAGGGGAGGATGCGATCAGGACGGTATCCCCTTTCTCAATGTCGAGCTGCTTATGCCCTTGTTTTGCGATCCTGGTCAATGCGGCGAGCGGCTCTCCATGGTTGTCCCCTGTCAAAATCGCGACTTCTCTTTTCGGATACTTTTTAACTTCTTGGACAGGGATGAACAGATCTTCATCTGCCGTGACATACCCGAGCTTCATCGCCAGCTGGAGTATCGTCGAAATATTTTTTCCTGAAACCGCAAGCTTCCTGCCGTTTTGGAGCGCGGCATCAATGACCTGCTGAATCCGGTTAAAGTTAGACGCGAACACGGCAATAATGACGCGGTTTTCGGCATTGTACATTACATCGGATATCTCTCCGCCGACGACTGCTTCTGAAGGCGTATAGCCCGGTTTCTCAGCATTGGCACTGTCGGAAAGCAGGCACAGCACACCGCTGTTGCCGATTTTGGCAATTTCGCCGATGTCGCTTGTCTGGTTTAAAACAGGTGTCTGGTCAAATTTAAAATCGCCAGTGCACACGATGGACCCGAGGGATGTTTTAAAGCTGACACCGACGGAATCCGGAATGCTGTGATTTGTTTTAAAGAATGACACCTTTGTCGATTCAAATGTAATAACAGATTTTGAATGAATTTCTCTTAAATCGGGCTTTTTGTTTACACCGTACTGCTTCAGCGTTTCCTTTAAAAGGGCGAGCGTCAGCTTCGTTCCGTAAACAGGCACAGAAAGTTTGTTCAGGCAGTAAAATACGCCGCCGATGTTTTCCTCATGCCCGTGTGTGAGAAAAATCGCCTTTACGCGGTCAGATCGTTCAATTAAATATGAAATGTCAGGAATGACCACATCGATACCCAGCATTTCATTTTCTGGATGCATGAGACCGGCGTCAACCACGAATATGTCAGAATCAATTTCAATGACATAAAGGTTTTTTCCGATCTCTCCGACGCCTCCTAAGGCGATAATTCTAATATTTTCTGTATTTTTTTTCAAATTGTAATCCTCCTAATCTAAGTACCCGTCCATCATCACTTGTCCCTATTATACCTGAATCTAAATTTAGAAAACAAGAACCATTATGTATATGACAAACGGTCATCCCCTCCAAAAGAGAATGACCGTTTTCGTCCGTATTGTTTTTTACAGGCCGTTCATCAGGCTGCTTAAACGGAGTCGTTCATCTTCATTTAGCGGAATCAAAGGGAGCCGGACGGACCCGACATCAAGACCCTTCAGCTGAAGAGCCGTCTTTAATGGAGACGGATTCGGTGCGGCAAAAAGCCCTTTCATCAGCGGAAGCAGCTTTTGGTGGATCAAAGCAGCCTGAGCCGTGTTCCCCTCTGTATAATGTTTGATCATTTCCTGCATTTCCGGTCCGATGATATGTGATGCAACGGAAACGATTCCTCTCGCTCCTACGGACAAGGCCGGCAGTGTCAGGCTGTCATCTCCTGAATAAACGGCAAAGTCCTCAGGGGTTTCAGCTACGATTTTTGTAATCGCATCTAAGTCGCCGCTCGCTTCTTTAATCGCAATGATATTCGGGATCTCCGCAAGGCGGATCGTCGTTTCCGGTGCGAGCGAAGCAGCCGTTCTTCCCGGTACATTATAAAGCATGACAGGCAGTGATGTTTCCTCCGCAATCGCTCTGAAATGGCGGTACATGCCTTCCTGAGAAGGCTTGTTGTAGTACGGAGTGACGAGCATGACGGCGTCAGCGCCGGCTTCTTCAGCTTTTTTCGTCAGCTTGATCGACGCTTTCGTGTTGTTGCTTCCCGTGCCGGCGATGATCGGGACGCGGCCTGCCGCTTCCTTGACGGAATATTGAATGAGCGCTACCTTTTCTTCTTCGGAAAGCGTCGGCGATTCTCCGGTTGTTCCGGCAACCACCAGGGAATCCGTCCCATTGTTTATTAAATAATCGATCAGCTTTGACAGTTTTTGAAAATCGATATTTTCATTTTTGTCAAAGGGCGTAACCATTGCGGTTGCGATATTTCCGAAATTCATTTTTTTCACCTCATCATGATTCAATCATATTTATTTTGACAGTTCAAACACTTCATGCAACGCATTCACGGCCGTCGCCATATTTTTCTCGTGCACGAGCACCCATATCGTCGTATGGCTGTCAGCAGACTGCAAGATCGGAATGCCTTTTTCTGATAAAGCGGTAACGATTTTTGAGGTAACGCCCGGAACGCCCATAATTCCCGCGCCAACTGCTGACACTTTCGCGCAATTTCTTGTCACGGCCGGTTCATAGCCCAATTCTTTCAGGATGCCAGAGGCGCGGTCGGTCATGTTTCCAGCCACCGTGTAGACAATTTCACTTGGTGTAATATTGAAGAAATCGACGCTGATGCCGGCATTCGCCATCGCTTTAAACACTTCAGTCTGTACGTTATATTGTCCTTCTTTTGCCGGGACTTTAAACTGTGTCACGTCTTTCACATGGGCGATGCCAGTGATAAGCCGCTCAAAAACGTCGCTTCCGGCTTTTGAGTTGTGATGGCTTGTGACGAGCGTGCCCGTCTCGTTTGAATAGGTTGAACGCACGCGGATCGGCACTTTCGCCTGCATTGCGATTTCAACGGCTCTCGGGTGGATCACCTTGGCCCCCTGATAGGCTAAATTACAGATTTCCGTATAGGTAATCACAGGCAGCGGCTTCGCTTTTTCAACGATGCGCGGATCAGCGGTCATGACGCCTTCGACATCTGTATAAATATCGATAAATTCCGCGTCCAGCGCCGCGCCGAGCGCAGCGGCCGATGTATCGCTTCCGCCGCGGCCGATCGTTGTAATGTCCCCTTTTGCAGTCGCGCCTTGGAAGCCTGCGACGACAACCGCATCATGGTCGGCCAGCATGCTGACAAGCCGCTCCGGCTTCATTTCGAGAATCTTTGCATTCGTATGGTTGTTGTCCGTTAAAAAGCCCGCTTGCGCACCGGTTAAAGCAGCTGCTTTAATCCCGTTTTCCAAAAGCATGCTGGCGAACACAACAGAGGAAATCGTTTCTCCGCATGATAAAAGCATATCCTGCTCGCGCTCGGTAATCGTATCCTGTCCGCCGTAAAGCAGATCAAGCAATGAATCAGTCGCATACGGATCGCCTTTCCGGCCCATGGCCGATACGACGACAACCGCTTTGTATCCTTCATTGACCGCTTCCTGAATATGGCTTAAGGCAAGCTTTCTGCCGCGGTCATCTTTTACAGACGTTCCGCCGAATTTTTGAACGATGATTTTCACTTTATTTCACTCCAAGTTGATTTCGGACGTAACAGAAGAGAGCAGGCTTTCATTTTTGCCTCACTCTCTTCTCACATCCCGTTAGAAATCTTAAACTAAATTTAAAGCTTTTAGGCTTTCTGCGATTTGTACGGAATTCCATGCTGCGCCTTTCAGCAGGTTGTCGGAAACGATCCACAGATGGAAGCCGTTCGGGCGGTCAAGGTCTTTTCTCACCCGGCCGACAAACACGTCTCTTTTACCTACTGCATCTGCAGGCATCGGATAGACCTGTTCAGCCGGATCATCCTGCAGAACGACGCCTGGAGCTTCTTTTAACAGATTTTTAATATCTTCTGCTGTCACATCATCACGGTCTGTTTCGATGTAGACGGATTCTGAATGCCCTGTTGCAACCGGCAGTCTGACACATGTGGCTGAAACTTGAAGCTCAGGCATGTGCATGATTTTTTTCGTTTCATTTATCATTTTCATTTCCTCAAACGTAAAGCCGTTTTCCTGAAATTTATCGATTTGAGGAATAGCGTTAAATGCGATTTGGTAGTGTTTTTCATCACTCTTCACCGGCATGATCTCAGGCTCGAACGGTTTGTCGTTCAAAATGGCTTCGGTTTGCCCGTAGAGCTCTTTTACCGCTTCATTTCCGGCTCCCGACACCGCCTGATAAGTCGACACGATGATTTTGTTTAAACCGAAAGCCTTGCGGATCGGTTCGAGCGCAACAACCATCTGGATTGTTGAACAGTTCGGATTTGCAATAATGCCGTTGTGCTTGTGCAAATCTGCCTCATTGACCTCAGGTACGACGAGCGGAGTGTTTTGGTCCATTCGGAACGCGCTCGTATTATCAATAACGATCGCCCCGCGTTTGACAGCCTCGTGAGCAAGCGCCTGCGAAACGCTTCCCCCAGCGCTGAAAAGCGCGATGTTGACGCCTTCAAAGCTCTCTGGACGAGCTTCTTCTACAGTGTACTCTTCGCCTTTGAAAGTCTGCTTCGTACCTGCTGAACGTTTTGAGGATAATAAAGTCAGTTTATCCAGTTCAAAATTCCTGTCTTCTAGTGTTTTTAACATTTGCTGTCCTACAGCGCCTGTCGCACCAACTACTGCTACATGTAATCCTCTGCCCAATTGTAAAACTCCTTCCACCTTAATCGTCGTAAACGATTGGTTGACTATGCATTTTACATTTTATTTTAACATAGATGTGTGCCGTGGTGATTGATATTTTTTGTTACAACTTTATTTTCAAAAGATTTATTGATCACTGTGGACCAGGATAGGCTGCATTTGTTTATGGGAGAGCGCTTCTTCGACCGCCGGCACTAAAAGATCCATTTTGGCGACGAGCGAATTCGGCTTTTTATAAGGATCATCCTGGCCGAACGGAATAAAGTAAACGTTTTTTGCCGCCATCAGCCTCATCAAGTTGACACCGTTCAAGCCGAGCGCATCATTCGTTGAAATACCGAGGACAACGGGACGGGAGTTTCTCATCGTCGCCTTGGCCGCCATGAGAACCGGACTGTCCGTCTGGGCGTTTGCGAGCTTGCTCATCGAATTTCCCGTCAGTGGCGCAACAACCATGCAGTCCAGCGGAGTTTTCGGTCCGAGAGGCTCCGCTTTCGGAATGGAATCAATGACTTTAAATCCAGTCAGTTCCTCTATTCTCCTGACCCATTCTTCTCCTTCTCCAAAGCGTGTGTCCGTCGACTTGACAGTATGTGTGACGACCGGTCTCACTTCAGCTCCATTGTTGATCAGCGCTTCGATTTGCGGAAATACAGCATCATACGTGCAATGTGAACCCGTCAGACCAAATCCGATTCTTTTTCCTTTGATCGACATTATGACAGCCCCTTTCGGTCGGTTGTTAATTCAGACAAAAGGTTGCACAAAACATTGGCAATAATCTGTCCCGCCGTTTTAGGCGCGACGATCCCGGGGAGTCCCGGAGCAAGCAGCGCTTTAATGCCTTGCTTTTCAGCAAAATCAAAATCGGTGCCTCCGGGACGGGTTGCTAAATCGAGAATTAATGTTCTGGGTGTCATTCGTGAGAGGACGTGTTTATCGAGAATCAGGCTTGGAATGGTATTGATGCAAATGTCGATATTTTCAACATGCTCTGCAAGTTCGTTTGTGTGGAAAGGAGTGAGGCCCATCTCCAAGATTCTGGCGAGGTGGGCGGAGTCGCGCGCTCCGACTTTTACGCGTGCTCCGAGCGCCGAGAACGACCGGCTGATGCTCATTCCCGTCCGCCCGAGCCCGAGAACCATCACATTCGAGCCGTGAATCGTAAAGTCTGTATGCTGTATGGCCATCATAATGGCACCTTCGACTGTAGGTATCGAGTTGTAAATCGCAATATCGTCTCTTTCAAAGAGCTTGACAAGACGGCGGTTTGCCCCTTTGGCCATGCCGTCTAAATACTGGTTTGAAATCCCTGAATAAATCGCACAGTGAGGCGGAGTTTTTTCTAAATGTTCCTGTTTTAACACCACTTTTTCATTGGAAAAAACAGTCGCAACCGTTCCTTCCATCGATGTGCCTGATACAGGCAGAATAATGCTGTCTATTGTGCCAAAGTCGAGTTCGTTCAGCTTTAGTTTTGTAGCTCCGGTAAACCCGTGATCAAGCTGGTCAAAACCGATTAAAAAGACCTTTGCATCCTGTTCCGTCAGCTTGCGGATGATCTCGAGCTGCCTTGCATCGCCGCCGATGATTGCAATCGTTAATCCGGTTAACATGGCTCTAACATTCACCTTCTTTTTTGACAAGGATCTAATTCATAAGCTAATTTCATCATATGACAAAAAGGAAATAGCGGTGAATTGAAATCCAGAAAAACAAAAAGCCCGCCCCAAGGGACGGGCGGGTGTTCTAGGCTTGCTTATTCTTCTTTTGTCACGCTGCTTTCCGGCACATCCAAAATGATCATATCCGATCCGATTTTTTGAATTTGCGACCAGGGCACCTTGATGTCATTCCCCTGTTTTCTGCCAAGTCCGAACCATTTTACAGAAGGGATAATAAGAGCGGTAATCTGTCCGTCCTGCTCATTGATCTCAAGATCCGTCTGCCCCAGTACGCCAAGCCGTTCAGCCCGCTTTACATCGACGATTTCTTTTCCCGAAAGCTCACTCAGCCTCATAAAAAAACCCCCTTTTGTTATGATGTATGAACCGATAACAAAAAACATGCCTGCCTAAAAAGACAAGCATGTTTTAACGAGGTATTATTTCGGCAGCTCACCCGACGGGCTGATCAATGCAGACGAGTAATCATCGGTGAAAATCCGGTTGGCAAGATTGTTCACACGCTCAAGGCTGACGGCATTCAACTTTTCGATGATTTCATCAAGCGTCCGATGTTTGCCGAGCAAAAGCTCATTTTTGCCGTTGCGGCTCATTTTGCTGTTTGTGCTTTCGAGACTGAGCATCAGGCTGCCTTTCATTTGCTCTTTGCTGTTTTCAAGCTCTTTCGGTGTAATTCCGTCGCTTTTCAGCACACGCAGTGTTTCATGAATCGTTTCTGACAGAAGCTGAAGCTGATTTGCGCCGGTTCCGGCGTAGATCGTCATCATGCCGCTGTCTTCATAGGAAGTGTGGTAGCTGAACACGGAATATGCAAGACCTTTATCTTCCCGGACATCCTGAAAGAGGCGGCTGCTCATGCTCCCTCCCAAAATATTATTGAGAACGATCAAATCGTAGATTTCCGGGTGACCTGCTTCCAGCCCGTTAAAGCCGAGACAGAGGTGAGCCTGTTCGGTTTCTTTTTTGCGCGTCATTTTCTCATGATGAAAATCCGGTTTTGTCATGCCGGTTCTTTTGCCTTTGGCTTCATATGAGCCAAAGTGCTTTTCAGCTTCTTTTATAAAAGCTTCCGGCACATTTCCGGCTATCGAAATGACGACGCGGTCAGGCGTGTAATATTCGTCCATATATTTTCTGAGCGAATCTCCGTCAAATTCAGCAAGCGTCTCCTCTGTGCCGAGGATCGGATAACCGAGGGAATGGCTGCCGAATGACGCTTTGCTCAAGAGATCGTGGACGATGTCGTCAGGCGTGTCCTCATACATTTTAATCTCTTCATAGACGACGTTTTTTTCTTTTTTCAATTCTTCCTCGTCAAATGATGAATGAAAGAACATGTCAGAAAGCACTTCCAGAGCATAGCTTGCATGCTCATCGAGAACTTTGGCGTAATAGCACGTATATTCCTTTGAGGTAAACGCGTTGACCTGTCCGCCGATTCTGTCGAAAGACTCTGCGATGTCCCTTGCAGTGCGCGTTTTAGTCCCTTTGAAAAACATGTGCTCAAGAAAGTGCGAAATACCGTTAATTTCAGGTGTTTCATGTCTTGATCCGGTTCCAATCCAAACTCCGATGGCCACAGACCGGACAGTGGGATTGTTTTCGAATACGATTCTTACCCCATTTTGACAAGTATACCGTTTAATCAAATTTGTTCCTCCTATTCAAAGAACGGGCCGCACATCCTATTCTTCAACAAGCCTTTTTTCATTCATCAGCTGTGAAACAGTTCCGATTTGATAGCCTTTTTCATGAAGGTTCTGTATCAAAACGGCAAGACTTTTTGCAGTTGGATCTGTCGGATGCATTAATATCATGGCGCCGTTATGTACTTTGCTTAATACCCGTTGCTGTAAGACGGCCGGCTGCGGTTTCTGCCAATCGATCGTATCAACTGTCCACATGATCGTTCCCATCCCCATCTTGTGAGCCTGATCCACAACCTCTTTGCGGAAGCTGCCGCTCGGCGGGGCGAACCATTTCGGCTTGACGCCGAGCGTTTCCTCTATTTGTTCATTTGTCATCCGCAGCTGTTCTGAAATACGTTCTCTCGTCAGTTTGCTCATATCCGGATGATTGTATGAATGGTTTCCGATTTCATGTCCGCCGTTTTGGATGGCTTTTGCGAGCTCGGAGTGATGTTTCACCCATCTGCCCTCCAAAAAAAAGGTGGCTTTGACACGATGCTTTTCTAAAACGGGAAGCATCTCCTGCAAATATTCATTACCCCAGGCGACATTGATAATAAACGATACCATCGGTTTATCCGGGTGTCCGCGGTAGATCGGCTCAGGCTTTAAGGATTCTAAATGAACATCAGGTTTCACTTGATCATAAACGAGCAGCTTCTCATCAAATGCTCCGGCCCGTTTCATTTTTTTGTACGATTTTTCGATGTTTACTTTTAAGCCGTTGTAGCCGGGAATCGCTTTCCATATTTGATCAATTTTCGCATTTTGGGCCTTTACTTCATATTCAGGCGCTTTTTGCAAAAGCTCCTGGTACAATTCGTCCTTCTGAGCGGCAACCGTGACCGCATCTTTTTTCATCGCATCTATGTAATGTTGTGAATACGGACGGTTCATCATCTGATAGGACATCAGCAAAAGAAAGAAAAAAACGGAAACACGAACAATCGTTCTTTTCAATTGTATTCCTCCCTTCCCCACAAAATATGTGAGAAAAGGACAAGATAGAACCGGACCGTTTTCACGGCTTAAAACAAAGAAGCCGGGTTACCCAGGCTTCCTTTTGCTTTGAAGACGAAGACAGAAGCAAGATAAAACACCGTTTTTTACGATTTTTGTTCTTCTTTTTCCTTCTGTTCACGCAGTACAGCTTTTCTTGATAAGTTGACGCGTCCTTGTTTATCGATTTCGGTAACCTTAACAAGGAGCTCGTCGCCGATTTTGACGACATCTTCGACTTTTCCTACCCGTTCGAGCGCAAGCTCTGAAATATGGACCAAACCGTCTTTTCCGCTGAACAGTTCAACGAAAGCTCCGAATTTTTCAATCCGCTTTACTTTACCTAAGTAAAGCTGTCCGACCTCAACTTCTCTGACAAGGTCTTCGATGATTTTCTTCGCTTTTTGGTTCATGCTTTCATCGGTGGAAGAGATGAAGATTGTGCCGTCTTGTTCAATATCGATTTTAACACCTGTATCTTCAATGATCTTATTGATTTGTTTTCCGCTTGGTCCGATGACGTCGCGGATTTTATCCGGATTGATCGACATCGTCAAGATTTTCGGCGCATAAGGAGAAAGCTCTTTTCTTGATTCAGCCAATGTGCTCAGCATGCTTTCAAGAATTTCCATTCTGCCTTTTTTCGCCTGCTGAAGAGCCTCTTCCAAAATCTCTCTTGATAGGCCTTCAATTTTAATATCCATTTGCAGAGCTGTGACGCCTTTGGACGTTCCCGCTACTTTAAAGTCCATATCTCCGAGATGGTCTTCCATACCTTGAATATCGGTTAGGACCGTGTAGTTGTCACCTGATTTAACAAGACCCATTGCGATTCCGGCCACCGGAGCTTTAATCGGCACCCCTGCATCCATCATAGCAAGCGTGCTTGCACAAATGCTCGCCTGGGAAGTTGAACCGTTTGATTCAAGCACTTCAGAGACGAGGCGGATGGTGTACGGGAAGTCTTTTTCAGACGGAACAATCGGCTCAAGCGCACGTTCCCCGAGGGCTCCGTGCCCGATTTCGCGGCGTCCCGGTCCGCGCATCGGCCCTGTTTCCCCGACGCTGAACTGCGGGAAGTTGTAATGGTGCATAAAGCGTTTTGATTCCTCGACACCGAGACCGTCCAAAATTTGTACATCGCCAAGCGCACCGAGCGTACAAATGCTGAGCGCCTGCGTCTGCCCCCGTGTGAAAAGGCCTGAACCGTGTGTTCTCGGAAGGAGTCCGACTTCTGAAGAAAGCGGGCGGATCTCATCGACTGCCCGGCCGTCAGGACGAACTTTTTCCTCCGTGATCAGACGGCGCACTTCATTTTTAACAAGTTGCGACAAAATGTCTTTCACTTGTTTCAGCGTGTCTTCATCGTGTTCCTCTTCTTCAAACTTGGCCAAAACCTCGTTTTTCACTTCGCTGATCGCGTCCTCGCGCGCGTGCTTTTCATGAACCTGGATCGCTTTTAAGAGGTTTGATTCGGCCATTCCCCGCACTTTTTCTTTCAGATCGGAATCGATCTCATACAGGGTGATTTCTGATTTTTCTTTCCCGACAGCGGCGACGATTTCCTCCTGGAACGCAATAAGCCGCTTGATCTCCTCGTGACCGAACATGATCGCTTCAAGCATGATCTCTTCCGGAACTTCGTCTGCTCCTGCTTCAACCATGTTGATCGCATCTTTCGTTCCCGCTACGACGAGGTGAATGTCGCTTTTTTCAAGCTGTTCAAGTGTCGGATTAATAATGAATTCGTTGTCAACCCGGCCTACCGTCACTCCGGCGATCGGCCCTTCAAACGGGATGTCCGATACGGACAGCGCAAGAGACGATCCGAACATTGCCGCCATTTCCGACGAACAATCCTGGTCAACACTCATGACGATGCTGACGACTTGAACTTCATTCCGGAAGCCGTCTGCGAACAGCGGACGAATCGGCCGGTCGATTAACCGGCTGGCGAGAATCGCTTTTTCGCTCGGTCTGCCCTCTCTTTTAATAAACCCGCCCGGAATCTTTCCGACGGCGTAAAGTCTTTCTTCATAATTCACGGTTAACGGGAAGAAATCTACGGTTTTAGGTTCTTTTGAAGCCGTTGCGGTGCTGAGCACAGCGGTGTCTCCATAACGCACCATGACAGCTCCGTTTGCTTGTTTTGCAAGCTGGCCGGTTTCTACCGTCAGCTTGCGGCCGGCCCAATCTATGGAAAAGACATGTTTCTCTTGTCCCATTCTTATATGAACTCCTCTCTTCGGATAGTTTTTACGTTACTCCTATTATGAACGAAATGAATTGAACATATCAATGGCAAAGTGCTATGTAAAGAATGAATCGGTGTCATTTAAAATCATTTATATGAACAACGCGTTTTAGAGTTGCCGGATATTCGTTCTTATACGATAAAAAAGCGGGAATCCTCCCGCTTTTTACGATTATCGACGTAATCCTAGTTTGTTGATCAACTCACGGTAACGAGTTACGTCTTTGTTACGAAGATACGTAAGAAGATTACGACGTTTACCTACCATTTTAAGAAGACCGCGACGTGAGTGATGGTCTTTCTTGTGAGTGCGTAAATGCTCGTTCAAGTTGTTGATTTGATCTGTTAGGATAGCGATCTGAACTTCCGGTGATCCCGTGTCAGATTCGTGGGTTTTGAACTCATTGATGAGTTGTGTTTTACGCTCTTGAGTAATTGCCATCCTGTTTCACCTCCATATAATATTAGCCCCGATTACCTAGCAAACGCCGGTGATTCGATTTGCCAAGTGAACGGTTTTAAAGCTACAGACAATATGATACTAGAAATGCGGGCCTAATGCAACCATTTATGATGAAGTTTAGCTATTATCACCATTGTTGACGCGTATTGCCGTTTCCATACATCTAGATTTCGGCCGGCTTCCGCTCTCTGAAGAAGCGGATCGCTTCTTCTTTGTCTCTAGAAATCTGTTCGACAAGCTCGTCAACGCTGCCGAATTTTTTTTCGCTCCTCAGCCGCTTATACCATTCGACCTTAATTTCGGACCCGTATATGTCACGGTCAAAATCGAATAAGTTGACTTCGATTGATGGCTGCCCCGGCCGTTTTTCGTAAAACGTCGGCTTGTATCCGACATTGCAGACGCCGTTGTAGACAGCGCCGCCGATTTCGGCTTTAACGGCATACACACCTGTCGGCGGGACGATGTATGTGTCTTTAAGGCCGATATTGGCGGTCGGAAATCCGATCGTTCGGCCCCTTTTATCGCCGTGGATCACAAAGCCTTTCACATGGTACGGCCTGCCGAGCAGTTCAGCGGCGTACTCGACGTCTCCGGCTCCCAGGACGGTGCGGATTCTCGTGGAGCTCACCTTTTGGTCCTGATTGGAGTATTTTGCGACAGACGTGCTTTTGACACGGCCTTTCGCATACTCCTGGAAGTTTTCCATTGTGCCTTTGCCGAATTTCCCGAAGGTAAAGTCAAATCCGGCTACAACATGAGTAACGTGAAAGCCCAGTATATATTGATCGATAAATTCTTCAGGCGATAGAGAAGCGAATTCAGGGGTAAATGTGACAACGTATAAAAAATCGACCCCTAAATCTTCAATGATGCTGATTTTGTCCTGCAATGGCGTGATTAAATCTTTTGGCTCCCGGCCTTTTTTGAGCACGGCAGAAGGGTGGGGATGAAAGGTCATCACCGCCGTTTTGACCCCTTCTCTTGCCGCGGTGTTTTTTGCTGTAAGAATCACTTGCTGATGTCCCAGGTGAACACCGTCAAAATAGCCTAATGCCATAACTGATGTCGGAAAATCCTCACGCTTCAAGTCGTGTGGGTGGGAAATATGTATCGTCTTCAAGAACGGTCACCTTTTCTATTGTTCGCTTTTTTGCACGAGTACTTTTGCCGGCTTCAACAGGCCGGTTTTGGTCGGATGCGGATAATAGACGGCTGTGCACCGGCCTGCTTCCGTAAAGACCGCAATGCGGTCTTCGCTCGTCAAATGAGAAAAGCTGCCGGGCGTTTCAAGCACCGCTCCATTTTCCACTTTCTTAGCTAATGTATCACTAATTATCCATTTCGGCAAATGATCAAGCGCACGTTCGATGGGGACGAGCTTTTCAGACAATGTTCCGCCAGCAATCAAGCCTTCAACGTCTTCAAAGGTCAAGCATTCATCAAGGGTAAAAGGGCCTGATGCGGTCCTGACCAGGTTGGACATATGCGCGGGATATCCGAGCTTCTCCCCGATTGTTACCGCCAAGGTCCTGACATATGTGCCTTTTGAACATGTCACAACAAACCGGAAGCGGGCTTTATCCTGCTCATGGCGAATCTCGGATGTCAGTTCGATATGATGGATGGTGATGGCTCGCTTCGGCCGTTCAACCTCGATACCGGCCCGCGCGTATTCATACAGCTTTTTGCCGCCTACCTTGACAGCGGAATACATCGGCGGGACTTGCTCAATCGTTCCTTCAAGAGATCTCAGGACGCTCTGCACGGCCTGTTCATCAGGCGGCGCTAAGACGGGTTTCTTTTCCGTGACTTGCCCCGTCTGGTCTTCTGTCTCCGTGGAACAGCCAAGCGTGACCTCTGCATCATATGTTTTGGACTTTTCCGTCAAATACTCGACGACTTTGGTTGCTCTCCCGACGCAGATCGGGAGAACGCCCGACACCTCGGGATCCAATGTGCCGGTATGGCCGACCTTTTTTGTTTTCAACAGTTTGCGGATCTTCATGACGCAGTCGTGCGAAGTCATGCCGACCGGTTTATGTAACAGAAGGACTCCGTTATACATTCGTGTTTCTTCGCCCCTTTCTCATTTGGAGCTAAAAAGGACAGGCAGTCACCCGCCTATCCTTTTTCAGCTTATGATTCTTCTTTGTTTGCGTTCAGCTCGTGAATCAATGTTTCGATACGGTTTCCGTAATCGATCGATTCATCGAACTCAAAATGGATTTCAGGTGTTTTGCGAAGCCTGATTCGGTTTCCAAGTTCGGAACGAATAAAGCCCTTTGCTTTTGCCAGGCCCTTGAGCGTTTCTTCCCGTTTCTTTTCATCGCCTAAAACGGAAATATACACTTTGGCAATTTGCAAATCACCTGAGACCCTGACATCAGTGACTGTTAAAAATCCGATCCGCGGATCTTTCAGCTTTCTGCCGATAATGTCACCAAGTTCTTTTTTCATCTGCTCACCCACACGGGTAGCTCTCATCGTCATGACCATACCACCTCTACGTTAAAACCACTCTGTTCTCGTGATCGTCCGTTCAATTTCCGGAAAAGAGTCGATAAAGCTTAGAACCCGTTGCAGCTCTTTTTCCGTTTGCACGCGAGAGGAAGAAACGGCGGCGATACCAAAGCTTGTGCGCTGCCAAGTGTCCTGGTAGTCAATTTCTGAAACAGAAACGTTGAACTTTGCGCGGATTCTTGTGATCACCCGCTTCAGCACCGCCCGTTTTTCCTTGAGTGATGATGCATCGTAAATGATGCATTCGCATTCAACGAAACCGATCACTTTCTTTCAATTTCTTGCATGACATACGCTTCGATCATATCGCCTTCGCGAATGTCGTTGTATTTCTTAATGGTGATACCACATTCATATCCTTGTGAAACTTCTTTCACATCATCTTTAAAGCGTTTCAGCACATCGACTTCCCCTTCATAGATGACGACGCCGTCGCGGATCAAGCGGATTCCGCTGTCACGTGTGATCGTACCTTCCGTTACATAGCCTCCGGCAATCGTTCCGATTTTAGAGACTTTGAATGTTTGACGGACTTCAACCATGCCGATCACTTTTTCTTCATACTCAGGATCAAGCATGCCTTTCATGGCTGCTTCGATCTCATCGATGACTTTATAAATGATGCGGTGAAGGCGGATATCCACATTTTCGGCTTCGGCGGTACTCTTAGCATTTCCGTCAGGTCTGACATTAAACCCGATCACGATTGCATTTGAAGCAGAAGCTAAAATAATGTCTGATTCGGTAATCGCACCTACGCCTGTGTGGATGATTTTGACTCTGACGCCTTCGACTTCTATTTTTTGCAGTGCTGCAACGAGAGCTTCAGCAGAGCCTTGAACATCAGCTTTGACAACGAGATTAATGTCTTTGACATCGCCTTGTTTAATCTGTTCAAACAAGTCATCAAGGCTGAGCTTCGCTTTATCGCTGCGCTGTTCTTCAAGCTGTTTGGTAGCGCGGGCTTCGCCGACTGAACGGGCTGTTTTTTCGTCTTTGAACACAAGGAACTGATCCCCTGCGTTCGGAACTTCGTTCAATCCGGTGATTTCAACAGGTGTTGACGGCCCCGCCGATTTAACGCGTCTGCCGACATCATTGACCATCGCGCGAACGCGGCCAAATGTGTTCCCGACGACAATCGGATCTCCGACGTGAAGCGTTCCGTTTTGAACGAGCAGTGTTGCGACAGAACCTTTTCCTTTATCAAGCTCGGCTTCGATGACCGTTCCTTTTGCTCTGCGGTTCGGATTCGCTTTGAGCTCCTCGACCTCGCTGACGAGCAGGATCATTTCGATCAGCTCATCGATTCCCTCTCCTGACAGTGCTGAAAGAGGAACGAAAATCGTCTCGCCTCCCCATGCTTCAGGAACAAGACCGTGCTCTGTCAGCTCCTGCATCACCCGGTCAGGGTTTGCCGTCGGTTTGTCGATTTTGTTGACAGCGACGATGATCGGCACTTCAGCCGCTTTCGCATGGTTGATCGCTTCGACCGTCTGCGGCATGACCCCGTCATCTGCAGCTACGACGAGAATCGTAATATCCGTAACTTCCGCACCGCGTGCGCGCATCGTTGTGAATGCGGCGTGGCCCGGAGTGTCAAGGAAGGTGATTTTTTTGCCGTTTTCCTCGATCTGATAAGCGCCAATATGCTGTGTGATGCCTCCGGCTTCGCCTTCGACGACCTTCGTTTTTCTGATGCTGTCAAGAAGCGTTGTTTTTCCGTGGTCGACGTGGCCCATGATTGTTACGACAGGAGGACGGATTTCAAGGTCTTCTTCTTGATCCGGCTCTTCGTATTTTTCGAGCTCGGTTTCTTCAAGGACGATCACTTCTTCGACGTCGACGCCGTATTCTGAAGCGATCAGCTCAACGGTATCTTTGTCAAGATCTTGGTTGATCGTTGCCATAGTGCCGAGAAGCATTAATTTTTTAATGATTTCTGACGGTTCTTTTCCGAGCTCTTCGGCAAGCTGCCCGACCGACATTGAGTTGGTAAATTCGATTTTTTCAGGCAGTTCTTTTTTCGGCTTGAACTGCTTCTCCTGCGGAGATTGATGATTTTTACCGCGCTTGTTCTTTTTGTTATTGTTGTTGTTGTTTTTCTTCTTGTTTTTATTGTTAAATTGAGTATTCTGCACGTTATTCTTCTTTCCGTCTCGATTTTTGTTTGGCTTACTTCCGGCATTCTGTTTTGCGGCTTCTTGCTGCGGCTTTTGTCCGCCTGTACCGGCATCCTTTTTATTTCCCGCAGGTTTAGCGCTCTTCTTGAATTTTTGATCGAGCTGTTTGATCGCATTTTCTTCGATCATCGCCATATGGTTATTGACTTCGATATTCATATCTTTCAATGCCGCGATAATATCCTTACTTGAAACATTTATGGCTTTTGCATATTCATAAACTCTCATTTTAGCCATTCGTTCACCCCCAAAAAAATTAATCGAGCTTTCGGAGCAACGTATTCGCAAAACCTTGATCAGTGACAGCAACAACCACACGGGATTCTTTGCCGATTGAACGGCCCAAAAGCATACGATCTCCGACTTTTTTCACCGGTACATCGTAGTGCCTGCATTTGTCGGTTACTTTTTTCTCCGTGTTAGCCGATGCGTCGTCTGCAAGCAAAACAAGCTTTGCGCGCGAATGCCTGATTTCTTTCACAACCAGGTCTTCTCCGGACACGACCTTTCGAGCTCGATTCGCCAGACCCAGCAAGGAAAACCATTCTGATTCCGACATTTATCTAATTCTCCTTTTCCGCCAGTTCCAGCAGTTCATCAAAAATCTGATCATCAATCTGTGCTTGAAGCTGATTTGCTAAGCTGTTTTTCTTTTTTGCAGTTAAAATGACGTCTTTATCAAGAGTAAGGTAGGCTCCCCGGCCGTTTTTCTTGCCGGTCGGGTCTACGGAAACTTCCCCTTCTTTCGAACGGACGACGCGGATGAGCTCCTTTTTAGGCTTCATTTCCCCTGTTACGACGCATTTTCTAAGCGGGATCTTCTTTCGGCTTTTCACCAAAGGTCACCTCTTATTCATCCGATTCTGGAGTTTCGCTTTCAAAGAAAAGCTCTTCCGGCTCCTCTTCTTCAAGCTCCCTTGGATAAATTCCAAGCTCTCTTGCATCTGTTTCGCTTTTAATATCGATCTTCCAGCTTGTCAGCTTGGCTGCCAGGCGGGCGTTTTGACCTCTTTTTCCGATGGCGAGCGACAGCTGGTAGTCAGGAACGACAACCGTTGTCGCCTTATCCTCTTCATTGACGATGACGTCGAGCACTTTTGAAGGGCTCAGCGCATTGGCGACGAATTCAACCGGATCGTTTGACCAATGAACAATATCAATTTTCTCGCCTTTCAATTCATTGACGATCGCCTGAACGCGCTGACCCTTCGGTCCGACGCAGGCGCCGACGGGATCGATGTCGGGATTATCCGTGCGCACGGAAATCTTCGAGCGGTCTCCCGCTTCTCTCGCCACGGATTTGAGCTCGACCGTTCCATCGTAAATTTCCGGGACTTCGATTTCAAAGAGACGTTTTAATAAACCTGGATGAGTTCTTGAAACGTAAATCTGCGGACCCTTCGTCGTTTTTTCGACTTTTGTAATGAACACTTTGATCCGGTCATGGGGCTTGTAGACTTCATTCGGCATCTGTTCTGAAACCGGCAGAAGGGCCTCGATTTTTCCTAAAGAGACATAGATGAACTTATTGTCGATCCGCTGAACGATGCCTGTCATGATATCTTCTTCGCGATCGATGAATTCAGAATAGATGACGCCGCGCTCCGCTTCGCGGACGCGCTGAGTCACGACCTGCTTTGCCGTCTGGGCAGCGATGCGGCCGAAATCCTTCGGCGTCACTTCGATTTCCACGACATCTCCGACAATGTAGTTCGGATTGATGTTTACGGCATCTTCAATCGAGATTTCAAGGCGCGGATCATACACTTCATCCACGACATCTTTGCGGGCGAAAACGCGGATTGAACCGGTGTCGCGATTTAAATCTACCCTGACGTTCTGCGCCTGGTTGAAGTTCCGCTTATAAGCGGAAATGAGCGCAGCTTCAATTGCTTCAATAATAATGTCCTTACTGATTCCCTTTTCTTTTTCAAGAACAGTCAGGGCATCTAACAACTCACTACTCATGTTTATGGTTTCCCCCTTAAACAGTCAAAAATTAATTGAACGAAACAGCCAGCCTTGCTTTGGCTACTTTATCATATGGAATATTGATCGTTTTCCGGCGCGTTTTGATCATCACCGCGACTTCCACGTTTTCACCGTCAAATGCGGAAAGCTCGCCTTCAAACTCTTTATTGCCTTCAATAGGTTCGTACGTTTTAATATATACGTTTTTTCCGAGCGCTTTCATGAAATCGGCTTCTTTCTTTAAAGGCCTCTCAGCTCCAGGTGACGATACTTCAAGAAAATAGTTTTGCTTGATCGGGTCAGCCTCGTCGAGCTTTTCACTAAGAGCTTCGCTAACCTTGGCACATTCCTCGATGTCCACGCCGTCATCTGAATCAATAAACACGCGAAGAAACCAGCTCGGACCTTCCTTGACAAATTCGATGTCAACGAGTTCAAGCTGAAGATTGTCTAGTATAGGCTGGACCATTTCGCTGACGGTATCGATCACTTTGTTACTCATACTTTTCCTCCTTGTGCAGGCTCCCATTCATCAGCTCCCTCGTAAAAACCCTGCTTCAAAAGCAGGGGATTTAGAAAAAACGATGAACATGTCGAGACAAAATTGCCTGTTCAATACAAAAGAGCGGGTTTCCCCACTCTTCGCCTCGGCTATCGTTAGCATTTCCAATAAAACTATACCATAACCATATTTTTATTGCAAATCATGACAGCGTTTAGTCTGACGCATTTCGGAAGCGGATGATTTCTCATTCATCCGCTTCGCATGTTCTGAAATGACAGAAGCGGCAGAGCTCGGATAAACGATCCGAAAACCGTCATAATCCGGATAAAGGGTCCCGTCATCCTGAATACCGGTCAAAATCCAAAATTGGCTGCCCGCTCCGCCCTGCTTTTCTATGAGTTCAAGCCATGTTCTGTAGACGTCGTCCCTTCTGGACTTATCCTGATAGCCGTACTCTTCTAAAACGACCGGCTTGCCGATTTCTTTTCCATCGCAAATATGGTCTGTGATCCACTGATTTCCCCATTCGGCCGTTTTGCCCCAATGATCCGGATAGAGGTGATATGTGCCGTAATCAATATGCTTAAGAGCAGTCAGCCTTTTCCAATCCACACCTTCTCCGCCGCTGTAATGCCAATCAGGGTGCCCTTCTATATGATAAAATCCTTCATCTCCAACTGCTACAAGATGGTTCTGATCAATGGATTTAATAAATTCGCTCATCTCATCCGCCCATTCGACAAGTGTATTTCCGGTTCTGTCAGACTGGACCCTTGGTTCATTGGCAAGCTCCCACGCCATAATCGCGGGATCATCTTTATATTTGACGCCACTATATGTGTTGACTCGGTTCAGCATATAGGATACATAATTTTTATACGCCTCTTTAATGTCCGGATGAGTATAAAAGGCGTCATGTCCATCCGCCTGAAACCACCTGACATATTGATTCATTCCGCCGAAATCATCCCAGTTGTTCACAAAAGGGATGACTAGTTTTATCCCTGTCTGTCCCGCTTTATAAATGGCATAGTCAAGCTTTGAAAAGCCTGATTCATCATATATGCCCGGCCTTGGCTGCATGACGGTATTTTCCTGCGGCTGGCCGTCAAGAAATCCCCAGATGCGGATCACTTTCAATTTCATCGCTTTCATATCTTCGAACACATCGTCGACCATTTTTTTAGATTTATAATGGAAATAATAGTTATTCGTCCCGGCAAAATAAAAGTCTTTTCCATTTAAAATGAACGATGTTCCGGATGTCACAACAAAAGGAGACGCAGCTAGTGCCGGCCGGGGATTGCCAAACTGAATGGCGGAAAGCGCAAGCAAAAACGGTATCAGCAGTGTCAAAAAAAACTTTTTCGTCATCATTATTTTTCCCTGCTTTCATAAAGAAGATCCATGGACGGCACCATTCAGAGATTAGCAGGCCGTTCAAGGCGTGACTTTCATCTTCACGACCGTCTCGACGCCTTTCGGCCACAGTTCAAATGTAAAGGTGGAATCGCTTTTCAAATACTTTAAAACCCGCTCTCTCAAATACAAATCCCCGTCTTTTTCGTAAAAATCCTCGTCATAGTTCAAGTAGGGCGTCCATGACCATACTTCTTCAAGAACCGGCCTTCCTGTAGAATCGACGACTCCTTTAACCGTAGCCAGCTTCGTTCCGTTCAGTGAAGCCGGGATTTTGAGATCACCGCTGATTGCCGATTGACTGACGGTGAATTCGCTTTTTTCAAGCTTCGGGTCATCATAAAGAATGATATCCATAACCTGGCTGGCTCCTTTATGAAACGTAAAAGTGAGCTGCGCTTTTACCCCAGGCTGCCCGGACCCGTTCAGCAGCTTTGCCAAGCAGGATTCCTTAATAGAGACCGTTTTTCCGGCATTATCAACTGTATAATCACTGCCTTCCTTTAATGGTTCGGATTTCTGATAAATGCCGGTCAGCACATTGCCGGTCAGCTGAATGTCCACCGTCTGATCGCTGAGGTTTTGACCTTTTTTTATAAAAAGATCTGCCGGTTTGATGATCGCATTGGGAACGCCGCGTCCCGCCTGAATGACAATCTCTTTAACAACAGGATCGCGCCACTGTCTCTCAGTCCGGTCAAACTGGTCATTCCCGTTGTCCCACCACATCGGGACCATTTGATATTTGTGGGCAAGGCGGACAAACGTATCATGATAGAGCCGCTTTGAATGATTTTCATTGGCGCCGAGGGTACCGTATTCGCCGATGATAACCGGGTATCCTTCCCTTACAAATTTTTCATAAACCGGTTTGATATCCTCCTCCATCTCGGAGATTTCGGCTGCCGATCCCCAAGTCGTCCGGCCCCACCAGTTTGATACGTAATCCCACGGAGAATAGTAGTGATATGTGAGGACAATCCGGTCATCATCAGGCGGTTCAAATGAATGAAGCAATTCATCTTTGTTATCTTCAAGCCCCCCGACGATCACGAGCCGCTGGCTGTTGTTTCCGCCGGTCGAACGGATGATGTTCAGCATCTCGCGGTTAAGCAGATTCATTTGATATGCGTTCATTCCAGTCGGTTCATTGACGATTTCAAACAGGAGGCGTTCACTTTTGTTTTTAAAACGCTCGGCAATTTGCTTCCAGACTTTCCCCAGCTTATCTAATGTCTCCTGCTGGCTGTTTCCCATGCGGCTGATCCATAGCCAAGAATCGTGGTGAATATTTAACACGACATAAAATTCTCTTTCCAACGCCCAATCCGTCACTTCTTCCACCCGGTTCATCCAAGCGGTGTCGATCAGATACCCGGGAGCGCTGCCGATGTGGGAGTCCCATGTCACCGGAATCCGGACGCTTTTAAACCCCGCGTCGCGAATATCATCAAAAGTATGCTCGCGAACCGGCGGATTGTTCCAAGAGCCTTCTGTCGGAACAGCATCCAGCGTGTTGCCAAGGTTCCATCCGGGACTCATGTTTTCCAAAAGGTCTGCCGGGGTGATGATGCTCTGCTTTTCTTGCTTTGCTGGCCCGCTTGTTCCCGAAGCTTTCGGAACTGTGGATAAAAGAACGGTTCCCATGATCAAAACGAACAGAATGATCGACTTTAAACACAAGGCTAACCATTTTTCTCTCAAACTTTTGAACTCCTTTTTTATTAGATGATCGTGCAAAACACTGGCTAAAATCCCTCAATTTAAAAAAGGCGGCTGAACGCCGCCTTTTCCCAAACGTTCAAGCGCATATCAATCTGACATTCTCTTACAGATTGTTATGCATTTCCGATTAAACGGTCATACTCAGCGTAAGCTGTCGCCATATCGACCTGAGACCAGAAGCGGTGATACACAAAAGTCGGCAGACCGTTTTCCCATTTGCCTGTATTCGGATTCCACGAGGTCTGATATTTATTTTCCAAATAAGGCCACATCGGATCGTTTTTAATTTTCGGACGGAGGTCGGCATGACTGATATAGACGCCGTTACCGCCCTTTGCCGGATCAGACGGCACAGTGTTGGAACCAGGAATGGTGTTGCCCTGCCCGTTTTTGCCGCTCCAGCCATTCGGAAAATAGACTTCCTTCGTAAAGTAGCGGATATAATCTTCATGTTCTTCCTCTGCTGCGATACCGATTCCGTCATTTTTATTCCATGCTGCATCAAGCAGTTCTTTTGCCACGTTTTTGGCCTTGTTTCCAAGAGTGGTAAAGCCGCCGGTTTCGGCTTTTGTTCCGGCTGCAAAGAAGACAAGCGTTTTAATATAGCTGCCGAGAACACCGACATCTTGAGAAGGATTCTTCGTCGTGACATGCAGTCCCGGATTTCCGGTAAATGAATCAAATCCCTTCCACGGATCAGGCTGGCCGCTCCATTCAAGGTTTGCCGGAATCCAAAACTCGCCTGGATCGGATTGTACGGCGATCTGCGGGTTTTGGCCGCCAAGGACGCGTTCTCCCGCTTCATTTAAATAATAGCCTTCTTCATCCGTAACAGGCCGTTCGCCCACAAACACATAATCAAGCGAATACGCGATCCATTTTTCAATCACATGCTTTGCCATTTGGAAGTTTTCAGACGATTTGTCACCTTTCTCTGCGAAAATGTAATACAGTTCCGCCACCCTTTCCAGCGGCCAGACTTGCATCCCGAACCAATTGTTAGAAGGCGGATCGTGATATACAGGCGCTTCTGTGTATGCCATTCCGTAAAATGTGCTGACATTCTGCGGATATGCGCTGTAGCTGCCGTTCCAGCTATTCGTGGCGCCGCCTGCAACAGCTCCTTCTGAAGAAAGCAGCCATGTGTAAAGTTCAAGCTGCCTTTTCAGCGCCTGTTCCCAATCGCTGCGCGCCGTGGATGAATTTGGAACCAATCCGCCTTCAGCTGTTGACAGTGCATAAGAAGCGACAGGGTTTTGATAACCTTGGTGCACATGACTCGCACCGATCCGCCACGCCCAGTTGGCATACTGTCCCAATCCGCCTCCCCAAGCAGTGTACCATGCCATTAAATAATGACAGGCATTTTTTCCAGTTCCGCGGGAAGGCGAGCCGTCAGCAGCGCTTCCAATCTCTTGAAAGTATTTGTCATACATGCCGTAACGGAGAAAGTCCCCCATTTTTTTAGCTTTTTCTAAATACTTAGTATTGCTGTAGCCCCATTGCCTTGCCCAGTACATCGCCTGAACAGCGCGCGCATCGGCGTCGGTCGCATTAGTGTAGCGCCACTGCGGGGCAGGAGCCTGATTTTCTTTTGTAAACAGACTCATAAACCCTTCATTCGGTTTTCCAAACGTCTGATTATCTTGAGAGGGGTGCGGAACCGTTTCCCAAACAGACTCCTGTTCACCGCGCTGGTAAGTGTTCACATAAACGGCGGTGTGTGATGGGTTCAACAGGTTCCCGAATCCATACCAGTTATCGACATCAAGCAGCCAGTGCATTAAATACGTTTCATTGCTTCCGTATGTGGATCTAAGCTCACTGTCAAGCGGATCGTTTCCGGCCGGATATTGTCCGGTCAAAGCCGAAGGATAAAGATCTGGGTAGCGGTGTTCGGCGGCATATGTGGCAGGGCTTGAGGGGTTATAATAGTTCATCGTCGGCTGTTCTTCGTTTCCATCGCCTTCATTGACCGGGATGATATATTTCTCCATATTGTCCCAGGCGGCTTCTAGCTTTGACCAGTCCTGTGTGTATCGGCCGTACATCGCTTCAAGCCACAGCCAATAACTGTATGCTTCAGATGTTGTCATATGGCCGTAATCAGGCGCTTCGCATATGAGCGTTTCAACTGAATGATAAGGAATGCCTTCAGGCGAAAAATAGCCGTTTTGCGGATTTTTAATTTGCTCATACAATTGCATAAAGCGTGTTTTATTGTCCATGATGCGTCCTCCTTTTGAAGCTTCAAGCTTTCGTTTCATATGATGGGACTGCCGGGGATTGAATCCGGGTGTTTTTTAGTCGGGCTCATTTCCAAAAACAAGCCGGCCTTCATCATATACTGGTATATACCGGGTTTTTGCCAGCGTGTGTGACAGCCCCCGGTAAGAGTGGTCATTTTTCGGATTCCAAAAAGACGTCCCCGCCGGAGCCGCTAGGCGGAACTGAACTTCTTTCTTATGGGCGGATTGACCCCCGGGGTATATCATAACCCCGCTGAAGCTGACTTCCGTATAGTAAATGTGTTCGCCGATGTGATATGGCTTCAGCTGGGACACCGACGCCCCTTCGTTGTATCCGGTTGAGATCTTTATATCTTCCGAAGAAAATCCGGCATTCACCGCTTCAGTCAGGTCCACGTAATAGCGGAAAGACAGCTTATCGGTTTTCTTTGCCGGCCATCCTGATCGGTTATTAAGCTGCACTCTGATTTCTGAGTAGTTGTTTCCCGAGCTGTTTATGGATGCCTCCGCAAAAAATTCATCTTCTGGTGTTTCCTTTTCGGGAAAATGAGGCAGCGGTGATTGCCCGGCACCATACAGTTGAAACATTTTGGCTGCATTGCCCGTGAAAGCCGCATTGTAATCGATCGCAACTTCGTTTGACACATAATCATTTGTTTCGTCCCGGTACGAATCATCTTTTCCCGGTCCGCCTACTAACGCGCCGTAAAGGGTATGGCGGTGGTTTTCAGGCACATTCATATGATCGGCCCATGAACCGTGTGCGGTGCGGTGATGCGGGTGCTTCGGCGGATTTGTTCCGTACCCGACGATAAAGCTGCGCTGTTGCGGATTATCCCCAAGCATATAGTTCATTTGCTGAACCGCAAAATCCCGATACCTTTTTGCTTTGCCGGCATCTTTTACCCAATCTGAATAAACAAAAGCGAGAAAAGCGGCGTTTGAAGCGTAGCGCAGCGATCCCCACTGCTCAAGCCATGCCAGCCCGCCTGGTGTATAAGTGATACGCTCTGTGCTTCCATTATAATTGTAGCCTGTCGACCAATAATCAAGATTGCGTTCGACAGATGTGGTGAATCGGGATTCGTTCGTCAGACGAGCGAGCAGCAGCTGTGCTCCGTAAGTGACGTCATCCCAAGAGAGCGTCCAGCGATAAGGCCAGTTTGCGGGATCGCCCCAATCTGAGACCGAAGAAAGCGCTTTATCCAAATAGTTTTGTTCGCCGGTTGCCAAGTAGAGCCAGACTGCTCCCCAAGTCAGCTCATCTTTATACCCGCTCCACGAATTATAATATTGCTGCGCGTCTGTAATGCAGTCTGAATATTTGCCGCGGTAGCGGTCGGCAAAATCGTACAATTCCTTGGCATGGGCCAATAGTTTATTTGAATAAGAAGCGTCTGTCGGCTGGAAAATGATTGATGCAGATGCTAGGGCTGCTGCTGTACCTCCGGCAAGGTCTGAACCGGGACAGGCTGCATCTATCTTATAAGCCGGCCGCTTCATAGGCATTACTTCGGCCGGGCCCCACCAGGCATGATCTTGGGCCCCATGGCCGACTTGGCCCCAAAACTCATAAGGGCCTGTATGCGCTTTAATAAAATAGTCTGTCGCCCATCTGATATTGTCTAATATCGCATCAAGCTGTCCGGCCGCTTCATAGGCATCGCGGTACTCATAGACGGACCATGACAGAACGGCCGCAGAATAAGCCATTGGAAGGCCGAACTTCACGTGATCTCCTGCATCATACCATCCGCCTGTCAAATCATGGCCGACATCTTTTCCATCCTCAAGCGCAGAGTCCCCTCTCCAATTCAGACGGCTGCCTTCCGGAAGCTTTCCGGAGCGCTGCGCCTCATAGAAAAGAATTGATTTTTGCAGCAACTCCGCATAATTTTGGTTCTCTTTCGCAAATGCAATGTCCGCCTTGCCGAAAGCCGGCATGAACAACATCGCAAACGTAAGCAGTAAAACAAAGAAAAACGCTTTCATTTTCAAAAAAGCTTTCTCTTTCAACGGACTCCTTCCTCCTCATTTTGTTTTCCTTCAAAACAGCCGATGTTTACATGACACTCACCTCCTTTAGTGACGGACAAATGGTGTCTTTCGGTAAGCGGAGAAGAGACTGATTGAATTTTTGAAATTTGAAGATGTGCTGCAGATTCACGCAGGTTCAATGTTTGCCGGAGGAACGAAGAACTTTGTTTGTTTAATCAAGAAACTAACTTCTGTTCACTGAAAAAGTGAACTTCTTTATAGAATAATATCATTTTGAAAATATTAACATTAATGTATTTTTATTGTCAATCAATCTAACAAACTTTCCGCACTATTCGCGTCTCTGAATCTTCGAAGCACGCGCTGGGTTAGAAAACAAAAAAGAGACTGCCGAATAAGTCGGCAGCCTTTAAAATAAAGACAGCTGGTTCTGATCTGGGAGCGACTCGAGACAGCCGTGGCGCTCCAAGTATTCCATGATCGTTTTTGACACCTTGCCTCTTTTTTGCAAATCTTCTTTGGAAAGAAATTCGCCTTCTTCCCTTGCTTTGACAATATTCAAAGCGGCGTTTGTTCCAAGCCCCGGTATTGAATTAAACGGCGGAATCAAGCTGTTTCCGTCAATGATGAATTCGGAAGCGCTCGATCTGTATAAGTCGACTTTTTGGAAAGAGAAGCCCCTTTCGCACATTTCAAGCGCCAGCTCAAGCACCGTGAGCAAACTTTTCTCTTTCGGAGAAGCGTCAAGGCCTTTAGAGTTGATGTCATCCATGACGGCTTTAATCGCTGTCGACCCTTTGATCATCGTTTCGATATCAAAGTCATCGGCCCGCACCGTAAAGTATGCTGCGTAGTAGAGCAGCGGATGATGGACTTTAAAATAAGCGATTCTGACCGCCATCAAAACATATGCCGCAGCGTGGGCTTTCGGGAACATGTATTTGATTTTTTTACACGAGTCGATATACCAGTCCGGAACATTATTATTCTTCATTTCTTCTTCCCACTCAGGTGTCAGTCCCTTACCTTTACGGACAAATTCCATAATCTTAAAGGCGAGGGATGGCTCAAGCCCCTGGTAGATTAAGTACACCATAATATCATCACGACAGCCGATCACTTCGCTCAGTTCACAAATATTATTGTGAATCAGCTCCTGCGCGTTGCCGAGCCATACGTCCGTACCGTGTGACAGGCCGGAAATCTGAACGAGCTCGGAAAATGTCGTCGGCTTGGTGTCTTCGAGCATCTGTCTGACAAAGCGGGTTCCGAATTCAGGGATGCCAAGCGTTCCGGTTTTACAGCCGATCTGCTCTTCGGTTACCCCTAAAGATTCTGTCCCTTGGAAAATTTTCATCACTTCGGGATCATCGGTCGGAATCGTCTTCGGATCAATTCCGCTCAGATCCTGGAGCATACGGATGACCGTCGGATCATCGTGTCCGAGAATATCCAGCTTCAGCAGGTTGTCATGGATGGAATGGAAGTCAAAGTGCGTCGTCTTCCATTCGGAATCGGTGGCATCCGCCGGAAACTGGATTGGTGAAAAGTCGTAAATATCCATGTAATCAGGCACAACGATGATTCCGCCCGGGTGCTGCCCTGTCGTCCGCTTGACGCCTGTACAGCCTTGGACAAGGCGGTCGATTTCCGCCCCGCGCATATGCAAATTGTTGTCGTTAGCATACCCTTTGACATACCCGTAAGCCGTTTTTTCGGCGACTGTGCCGATCGTTCCCGCACGGTAGACGTTATCCTCTCCGAACAGGACTTTCGTGTAGTTGTGGGCGTGCGGCTGATATTCGCCCGAGAAGTTCAAGTCGATATCAGGAACCTTGTCCCCTTTAAACCCCAGAAACGTCTCGAACGGTATGTCGTGGCCGTCTTTTCTGTAGGCCGCTCCACACTTCGGACAGTCTTTGTCAGGCAAATCAAATCCCGAACCGACCGATCCATCGTTGAAAAACTCGGAATGGCGGCAATCCGGACAGACGTAATGCGGCGGCAGCGGGTTGACCTCGGTAATTTCCGTCAATGTTGCGACAAGGGAAGAACCGACCGATCCCCTTGAACCGACAAGATAGCCGTCATCAAGGGAGCGTTTTACAAGCTTATGAGAGATCAGATAGATGACGGCGAATCCATGGCCGATAATGCTTTTCAGCTCTTTTTCGATCCGCTTTTCGACGATTTCCGGAAGGTCGTCGCCGTAAATGCTTTTTGCTTTCTCATAGCTCATGCGGCGGATTTCGTCATCTGCGCCTTCGATCTTCGGTGTGTAAAGATCGTCTTTGATCGGCTTGATTTCTTCGATTCGCTCGCTGATCAAACGGGTGTTCTTGACGACGATTTCTTTCGCTTTTTCCTCACCCAAAAATGAAAAGGCCTCAAGCATTTCATCCGTCGAACGGAAATGAACGTTCGGCAGTTCGTGCCTGTTGAGCGGATTTGCGCCGCCTTGTGAGGAAACCAGAATCTTGCGGTAAATTTTATCCTCAGGGTTCAGGTAATGAACATTCCCTGTTGCTACTACTGGAATATTCAGTTTCTCGCCGAGCTTTGTGATGTTGGCGATGATTTCTTTTAACGCTTTTTCATCCCTGACGAGTTCAAGCTGGAGCAGGTGCCGGTAGACTTCAGGCGGCATGACTTCAAGATAGTCATAAAATGAAGCGATGTCTTCGACCTCTTCCGGCGATTTCTGCATCATGCCTTCGAATACTTCGCCTTTGTCGCATGCCGAACCGATTAAAAGGCCTTCTCTGTACTTTTCAAGCTGTGACCTCGGGATCCTCGGCACCCTGTAAAAATAATGGATATGTGAAAGCGACACGAGTTTGAAAAGGTTTTTCAAACCTGTCTCATTGACTGCCAAAAGGGTCGCGTGATATGGCCTTGAACGCTGATAGGCATTGGACTGCCCCATATTTTCATTCAGCTGATCGTGGTACATGATATTTTTTTCGGCCGCGTCTTTCAGCATTTTCACAAGGAGATAGCCCGTCGCTTCGGTATCATAAATCGCCCTGTGGTGCTGGGTGAGCTCGATGTCAAACTTTTTACAAAGCGTATTCAGCCTGTGGTTTTTGAATTCCGGATAAAGAAAACGGCCCAGCTCAAGTGTGTCAATGACCGGGTTCTGCACTTTCTCCGAATTCAGCAGACGCTTGTAGGCGACATTGATGAAGCCGATGTCAAAGCTTGCATTGTGAGCGACAAGCGTGTGATCTCCGACCCATTCTTTAAAATCTCGGATGACCTCTTCGGCTTCAGGCGCATCTTTCAGCATATCATCGGTAATCCCAGTCAGCTCGATGATCGTAGCCGATAAAGGGCGATGCGGGTTTGCAAACCTTTCAAAGCGTTCGATGATCTCCCCGCCTTTTACTTTTACGGCGGCCAGCTCGATGATCGTATCATAGACGGCCGACAGCCCCGTCGTCTCGACGTCGAACACGACATATGTCTCCTCTTCAAGCAGACGGTGCACCGGATTGTAGGCAATCGGCACGCCGTCGTCGACGAGGTTGGCTTCAAGTCCGTAGATCATTTTCACGCCATGCTTTTTGCTCGCCGCGAATGCATCAGGAAACGATTGGACAACAGCGTGATCAGTGAGCGCGATAGCCGGATGCCCCCATTTTTTCGCCTGTTCGACAAGCTTGCCGATACTTGATACGGCATCCATCTGGCTCATCGGTGAATGGAGGTGGAGCTCGACACGTTTTTCGTCCTCCGGTGCTGTATCCTCACGGGTTTTCCCTTTGATTTCATTGACATCGTTGGCGATCATCACCAAATCGCGGACGAATGTATCGTTTTGTATGCTTCCTCTCGCCTTTACCCACATCCCTTTTTTCAGGGACTTCATCAAAACAGCGTCCTCTTTTTCACGTGCGAACATTTTGACGAGAATGCTGTTTGTATAGTCGGTTATCTTAAAGATACAAAGCGTTCTGCCGCTTTTCAGCTCTCTTGTTTCAGCGTCGAATACATAGCCTTGCACCGTAATTCTCCGCTCTTCATCCATGATGCTGTCAAGCGTTCTGATCTCTTCAGAGTCTTTAATCTGGTAGCCGATCTGAAGAGGGCCTGACGGCGCTTCATCGTCTTGGGCTTCCTTATCCTGCTTTTCCATTTCGATTAAAGCCTGAAGGGCTCTCTCTTGATCTTCGGCCATTTTTTGCTCTCTGAATTTCTGAATCTCTTGATCTGACACAAAGATTTCTGTGTCGAGCTGGAGCTCAGGAAAACCGAATGTGCAGTAGCTTGACTGGATGAGCGAGCTGTATTTCTTTTTTAAAGCGGATGCTTCTGTATCTGTTTTCGTTTTAAGCAGGATTTTGTTCCCCGTAAGCTTGGGCTTTTGGTCGTTCAAAAGCGTCAAAATCGGCGGGGAAATACCATCGAGTTCCTGGATGCAGCGCGTCCAGTAATCCTGAACAAGCTGCTCGTCAATCGAAAGGTTTTCCGCCTCGATGGAACAGGTGACCTGAGCGATATGGGAAAAGGTGCGGGTCAGCTGGGTGTGAAACCGTTCGAAGATTTGATAAGGCAGGACATTTTTCAATTTAAAGTGAAAGTGCCATGTCTTCTTGTTTTTATGAACGGTCAGCTTTATGATTTGTCCGCCTTCAAGGTGACGGATCATCGTATCTTCCGTTACATTCAGCTGCTGCAGAAGAATTTGAAACTGTCTTCTGTTGACAGAAAGCTGGTCTTCCAAGACAGATTCCTCCCTAAAAGAAAATCATAATTGAAGGTACCTTGGGACGATTCCCGAGGTACCTTCCTTTACTCTAGTTTAACATCTTTAAGAGTGAGAAGATAAGCTCTTGACTTGTTTTTCGATAAAGTCCAAAAGCTCTTCAGCGGCGACTTCAAATGATTCTCCGGTTTTGCGGATCTTCACTTCGACAACGCCTTCATCAGCTCTTTTTCCGACCGTGATGCGGATCGGCAGACCGATCAAATCGGAATCTGCAAATTTAACGCCGGCCCGTTCAGCACGGTCATCAAACAATACGTCATAGCCGTTCGCTTTAAAATCTTCATACAGCTTTTCGGCAAGCTGAACCTGCGCGTCATTTTTCATGTTAAGCGCGAGGATGTGCAGGTCATACGGCGTCACTTCCAGCGGCCAGATCAAGCCTTTATCGTCATGATGCTGCTCAACGATGGCCGAAAGTGTCCGGGAAATCCCGATTCCATAGCAGCCCATCAGCATCGGCTGAGCGCGTCCGTTTTCGTCAAGGTATGTTGCGTCCATCGCTTCAGAATAGCGGGTGCCGAGTTTAAAAACTTGTCCGACTTCGATTCCTTTTGCAAAACGGATCGTTCCGTTTCCATCCGGTGAAGGGTCTCCTTCCTGGATAAAGCGGAGATCGGTGAATGTCACATTGTGCACATCCCTGCTGATATTCACGTTTTGATAATGGTAATCTGTTTTATTCGCTCCTGCTGCTGCGTTTGCCATCGCCTTCACAGCAAAGTCTGCAAAGATTTCGATTTCACGGTCGAGCCCCACCGGTCCGACAAAGCCAGGCTCAGTACCTGTTATCTCAGCAACCTCTTCGGCGCTCGCGAATTCGATCGTTTCTGCTTGGAGCAGATTCTTCACCTTAATATCGTTGACTTCATGATCCCCTCTCGTCAACACGAGGACAAAACGTCCGTCTGCTTTCATGAGCATTGATTTCACGCAGTCTGACGGGGATATGCCAAGAAATGCGGCAACTTCTTCGATCGTTTTGACCGAAGGTGTGTGGACTTCCTGGAGCTCTTTCATTTCAGCCTGCTCGCCAGCACCGGCTTCCTTCACTTCAGCCATTTCGATGTTGGCAGCGTATGAAGACTGATCAGAATACGCAATTGTATCTTCACCGACATCGGACAATGCCATAAATTCATGGGTATCCTTTCCGCCCATCGCGCCTGAATCTGCAATGACCGGTCTGAAATTCAAGCCGCAGCGCGTAAACACATTCGTATACGCCTGGTACATATCATTGTACGTTTCATCAAGGCTTTCGGCGGAAGAATGGAAGGAATACGCATCCTTCATGATGAATTCCCGGCCTCTCAACAGACCGAAGCGCGGGCGCTTTTCATCGCGGAATTTCGATTGGATCTGGTAAAGGGTCAGCGGAAGGCGCTTGTACGATTTCACTTCATCTCTGACGATGCTTGTGATGACCTCTTCGTGTGTCGCGCCAAGGGCAAATTCGCGGCCGTGGCGGTCTTTCAGCCTCATGAGCTCAGGACCGTACGTGTACCATCTTCCCGATTCCTGCCAAGTTTCCGCCTGCTGGAGAGCAGGCATCAGCATTTCGACGGCATTGATTTTCTCCATTTCTTGGCGGACAATGCTCTGGATTTTATGAATGACTTTATTGGCAAGAGGCATATAGCTGTATACACCGCTTGTGTTTTGTCTGATAAACCCCGCTCTGAGAAGAAGCTGATGGCTTTTTGCTTCAGCATCAGCCGGCACTTCGCGGAGCGTAGGAATTAAAGTCCTGCTCTGTCTCATTCGTTCGCACCTCATTTGTTTCAGTTGGTTACTTTTTGAGTCGGGAACGGCGTCCCTAAAAAAGAGCCTTTTAAAAGGCTTGGCTGCACTTAAAAAAGGCAATTGGTTTTACAGAAATAAGCGCTGGATATCGTTCCATGTGACGACAAGCATTAAGAGCATCAAAAATGCGACGCCGACAAAGACGACAAACGCTTCTTTTTCTCGGTTGATCGGCTTTCCGCGGATCGCTTCAATAAACAGGAACAACAGTCTGCCGCCGTCCAGCGCAGGGATTGGCAGAAGGTTGACGATCCCGAGGTTAATGCTTAAAAATGCGGCCAGCTTCAGCAGATTGATAACGCCTGTCTTGGCCACTTGGTCTGTCATGTCATAAATGCCGACAGGACCGGCCAGCATGTCGATTGAGAATTGTCCCGTGACGAGCTTTCCGAGATTGGTCACGATGCTCTGCGCTACTGTCGCCGTTTCGGTCGCACCGTAGGAAATTGATGTCAGAATTCCTGTTTTCACCGGGTTGTAAGCGCCGAATCTGCCGACGGTTTCGTCCCCTGCCTTGACTGCTTCAGGTGTTACGTATTTCGTCACCTTGACGTTGTCGCGCATCACAACGATTTTCAGTTCTTTTTCAGGGTGTTCCCTGACCGTGTTGACAATATCCGTCCACGATCTCATGTTCTCCCCGTTGATCGTTTGAATGCGGTCTCCTTCCTGGAGTCCCGCTTCCGCCGCCCGTCCGTTGTCTATCAACTTGCCGAGCACCGGCTCGTCAGACGGCACTCCCTGCATCAGGCCGAGCATTACGAGAATGACATAAGCCAAAATAAAGTTCATGATCGGGCCGGCCGCAATCGCCTTTATACGCTGCCAAACCGTTTTTGAATGGAATTGGCGATTGTAAGGAGCGATCTGGACTTCTTCCCCGTCTACGATGAAAAAGGACGTTTCACTGACAGAAAAGGATGAGAGATGATCTTCATTGCCGTGCTCATAGCCCGTAATCCTCATCTGATGCTCCAGGTCAGCCTGCTCCACTTCGATGACCAATGCGTCAGGATACTTTTCTTTTTGGTTGATAATGATCTTTTCGACTTTGTTTTCGCTGTCGAACAACAGCCCGACCGTATAACCGGGCTTCACTTCAATCATCTCAGGATCTTCACCGGCCATTCTGACAAAGCCGCCGATCGGAAGAAGCCTGATCGTATAAACGGTCTCATTTTTCTTAAAAGAAAAGATTTTCGGACCGAAGCCGATAGCAAACTCCCGGCACAGTATTCCGGCTCTTTGAGCAAGGATGAGATGACCAAGCTCATGGAAAAATACGAGCGTTCCAAAAATAAGAATAAACGCGATCACAGTATTCACGAACATACCACCTTATGTGAGTAATGTTTGGACAAACTTTCTGGCGTCTTTGTCCACTTCACGGATCTCTTGAAGGCTCGGCTTTGCGATCACCTGATGGCGTTCCAAAGCTTTTTCAATGATGTCTTCAATCCCGAGAAAGGAAATCCTGCCTGAAAGAAATGCCGCAACGGCTTCCTCGTTGGCCGCGTTTAAAACAGTCGGCATTGTACCGCCTATTTTACCTGATTCATAAGCGAATTGTAAGCAACGGAACCTTTCAAAATCAGCTTGGGCAAAATTCAGCTGTCCGACTTCCCAGAGTTCGAGTGATTTGGCTTCATCAAACGGCAGGCGTTCCGGATAGCTGAGCGCGTATTGAATCGGCACTCTCATATCAGGTGTGCCAAGCTGGGCGATGACGCTTCGGTCGTGGAATTCCACCATTGAATGAATGATGCTTTCTTTGTGAAGGAGGACATCGATCCGGTCATAAGGCAGATCAAACAGCCAGTGCGCTTCAATGACCTCGAGCCCTTTATTCATCATTGTAGCCGAATCGATCGTGATTTTTGCACCCATCGACCAATTTGGATGATTGAGGGCTTCTTCCACTGTGACCCCTTCAAGTTCCTGCCTTGTTCTGTCCCTGAAGCTGCCGCCTGAAGCCGTGACGATCAGCCGTTTAATATGCTTCGGATTTTCCCCCTGGAGCGCCTGGAAAATCGCAGAATGCTCGCTGTCGACTGGCAAGAGCGGGACATCGTATGTTTGGGCGTGTTCTTTCACTATATGACCGGCTGTCACGAGAGTTTCCTTATTTGCAAGCGCGACTGTTTTTTTATGCTCCATCGCCTTTAAAGTCGGCAGAAGACCGACGCTGCCGACGAGAGCATTGACGACGACATCCGCTTCCGGACTAACGGCCGCTTCGATTAAAGATTCCTCCCCGATCCCTGTTTTAAAGGTGTAAGAAAAAGAATGCTGTTTTAATGCTTCATATGTATGCTCATCCCCTACAGATACATACTTCGGTTTAAATGTTTCAATGATTTCTGCCGCTTTTTCGGCGTTTTTTCCGAAAGACATGGCGGTCAGCTGAAACTTATCGTCATGCGCTTTGATCACATCAAGCGTCTGTTCTCCTATGGAGCCTGTCGCCCCCAATAGACATATGTTCTTCAAAATTGCCGCACCTCTGTTTCTTTCTAGCTATCAGTACCCTTTTCTATCATAGCCCGAACGGCTGAAAAAGAACAAGCAGGAAGTATAGAACCGGCATGACAAATAAAAAGCTGTCAAAGCGGTCCAGCATTCCGCCGTGTCCCGGAAGGATCCGGCCCGAGTCTTTCACTTTGTAGTGCCTTTTGAACGCAGACTCGGCCAAATCGCCGATCTGACCGACGATTGATAAAAGCACGGTAATGATCAGCACAAACAGATAAGCGTGCGGAAAACCTGTGGCAGCCTGATAAATCGCGGAAAAAACGACCGCTGTCAAAATCCCGCCCCAAAAGCCTTCAACCGTTTTGTTAGGGCTGATTTCAGGCCAGAGCTTCCGCTTTCCAAACGCCTTTCCGATAAAATAAGCGCCGGAATCCGTTGACCAGACGACGCCGATTGCAAAAAAGACATAGCTGAGTCCGATGTTTCTGATTTCAATAAAGTAATAAAACCCGAATCCGATATAAACTGCTGCCAGCGCCACGAATGCCGCTTCGTCAAAAGTAAACGAGTTTTTGCTGAGCACCGTGTATGCCAAAAGCAAAAGGACGGCCAAAAAGACGACCTCCCCTTTGGTTATGCCCAGCCCCGCGTCTTCCGCATATTGGCTTGGATACAGCAAAACCGCCAAAAGCAGCAGGCTGATGATACCCGGAGCGCTGATAAGCTTCAGGCCTTTCATTCTTAAAAGTTCAAATAGAGCGAGTATACCTATTGCATAAACTAGCAGGGTGAACGGCAGCTTGCCGAAAATCACGAGCGGCAGAAAAACCGCTGCCGCGATCACACCCGTCAATATTCTCTGTTTCATCTGCACCATCCTCTAAATTCCGCCAAACCTTCTCCCGCGACGCTGATATTCTCCGATAGCCTGAAGCAAGTGAACGTCTTTAAAATCAGGCCACAATACATCGGTAAATAAAAATTCGCTGTAGGCAAGCTGCCAAAGCATGAAGTTGCTCAGCCTGATCTCGCCGCTTGTGCGAATCAGCAAATCAGGGTCCTGCAAAGCTTCTGTCATTAAATAATCGGAAAATAGCTTTTCGTCGATTTCCTCGGTATTCAATGTGCCTTTTTTCGCTTCTTCGGCAATTCTCTTTGCGGCTCTGACGATTTCTGCACGTCCCCCGTAATTCAATGCAAAATTAAGAATAAGTCCGTCATTGTTCTCCGTATCACGGATTGCTTTTTCAACCGCGCGGATCGTGTGGGGCGGCAGTCCTTCCCTATCGCCTGTCAAGCGGACCCGGACATTTTCTTCGACCAGCTCCGGGAGATACGTTCCCAGGAACTCTTCAGGCAGCTTCATCAGAAAGTCAACCTCAAACTTAGGACGCTTCCAATTTTCCGTCGAAAAGGCATACAGCGTCAACGCTTTGACACCGAGCTCATTGGCAAGCTTTGTCGTCTGTCTGACTACCTTCATGCCTTCGTGATGACCCGCGATGCGGGGCATCGCCCGTTTCTTTGCCCAACGGCCGTTTCCGTCCATAATAATGGCGATATGTTCAGGAATTTCTCCTTTTAAAATATTTTCTTTTGTGTAACATTCCATGTTGGAAGCAGCTGAATGCTGATTCTTCCAATTTTTGAGTATATTGAGCATGAGAGTCCTCCATCACCCAAAAGGTTGCTTTCCTGTTATATCGTTCTTGATAACAACAGTATTAACAAAAAAACCCCCTGTAAACATGAGAGGGTCTTTTCACTATTATCTATTGTACAGAGTTTTTCATTAAACTTCCATGATTTCTTTCTCTTTATCTTTTGTGATCTCATCAATTTTTGACACATATTCATCTGTCAGCTTTTGTACGTCTTCCGTTGAAGAGCGCAATTCATCCTCAGTCATTTCACCATTTTTCTCTAGTTTTTTCAGATCGTCATTGGCATCGCGGCGGATGTTGCGGACCGCGACTTTAGCATCTTCCGAATATTTTTTCACGAGCTTGGCAAGCTCTTTTCTGCGCTCCTCAGTTAGAGGAGGGATCGTGATCCGGATGATGTTGCCGTCGTTTGACGGAGTTATGCCGAGGTCGGCTTTTTGAATCGCTTTTTCAATATCGCCGAGCGCTGTTTTGTCATATGGTGTGATGAGAAGCATGCGCGCTTCCGGAACCGTAATGGACGCGATCTGGTTTAAAGGCGTCTGCGCTCCGTAGTATTCAACTGTCACTTTGTCCAGCAAAGACGGATTTGCACGTCCTGCACGTACAGTCGCCAATTCGCGCTGATAAGCGCCTATCGCTTTTTCCATCCGTTCTTTTGTTTCATTCATCACTTGAGTTGACACGTTATTTCCCCCTTACGATTGTACCGATTTGTTCGCCTAAAACGGCTTTTTTAATATTTCCTTCTTCCATAATAGAAAAGACGATCAGCGGGATGTCGTTATCCATGCAAAGTGAAGAGGCGGTTGAATCCATGACGGCCAAACCGTCTTTTAACACATCGAGATAAGACAATTTTTCATATTTTACGGCTGTTTCGTCAGTTCGAGGATCGGCATTGTATACACCGTCGACATTATTTTTAGCCATTAAGATGACGTCGGCTTCGATTTCAGCCGCTCTGAGCGCTGCTGTCGTATCCGTTGAGAAGTATGGATTGCCTGTACCGGCAGCGAAGATGACGACGCGCTTCTTTTCAAGATGGCGAATCGCTTTTCTTCTTATGTATGGCTCAGCGACCTGCCGCATTTCGATGGATGTTTGAACTCTTGATTGAATGCCGAGCGTTTCAAGGCTGTCTTGCAGCGCAAGGGAATTCATGACCGTTGCAAGCATTCCCATGTAGTCCGCTGTTGCGCGGTCCATTCCGAGATCGCTGCCCGTTTTTCCGCGCCACAGGTTGCCGCCGCCGACGACGACCGCCACTTCAACATCAAGCTCGGCGATTTCTTTCACCTGTTTGGCGATAGACTGGATCACGGTCGGGTTGATGCCGTTTCCCTGTTCACCCGCAAGGGCTTCTCCGCTAAGCTTTAATACGATACGATTATACTTTGGTTTTTCCATAATAACCTCCAAGTGCATGCTTGCCGTTATTTATTATGCAAGAGAAAAAAAGGTTTGTAAACTGTTTTAAAAATAGGGACACAAATTGTGTCCCCTATTTTCTTTGAAAAGATCCTGCCGTGTGTTTTAAGGCAAGCGGCTTTTCAATCTTATTTTTTCACTTGGTTCATAACTTCTTCAGCAAAGTTTTCTTGGCGTTTTTCGATACCTTCTCCAACTTCGTAGCGGACGAATGTTTCAACTGTTGCATTTTTCGCAGCAACGACCTGTTTCACTTTTTCATCCGGGTTTTTAACGAATGCTTGATCAAGCAGGCAGATTTCTTCGAAGTATTTGTTCAGGCGGCCTTCAACCATTTTTGCGACGATGTTTTCAGGCTTTCCTTCTTGAAGCGCCTGCTGAGTCAAGATTTCGCGCTCGCGGTTCGCTTCTTCTTCTGACACTTGGTCACGGGAAATGAAGCGAGGGTTTACAGCTGCAACGTGCATCGCGATGTCTCTTGCTGTTTCTTCGTCAGTTGTGCCGTTAAGGACAGTCAATACGCCGATTTTTCCGCCCATGTGCAGGTATGCGCCGAATGCAGCGTCATCGCCTTTTGTCAGGACAGTGAAGCGGCGAAGCGTGATTTTTTCTCCGATTTTAGCAACCGCGCTTGTGATGTATTCTTCTACAGTTGAACCGTTAGCCATTTTTTGAGCCATAGCAGCTTCAACGCTTTCAGGCTTTTCAGCAAGAATGTGGTCAGCAAGGTCGTTCAAAAGCTCTTTGAAGCCTTCGTTTTTCGCAACGAAGTCCGTTTCGGAGTTCACTTCAAGAATAACGCCTGTGTTGCCGTCGGTTTTGATCAAAGTCAAACCTTCAGCCGCGATGCGGTCAGCTTTTTTGGCAGCCTTTGCGATTCCTTTTTCTCTTAGAAGATCGATCGCTTTATCCATGTTGCCGTCAGTTTCAGTTAACGCTTTCTTGCAGTCCATCATGCCTGCGCCAGTTTTTTCACGAAGCTCTTTTACCATTTGTGCAGTAATTGCCATTTTTGATTTCCTCCTTATATATCAAACAAAATATGTAAGTGTTGATCTGGTGAAAAAAAAGGTGATAAAAGGCAGACCCCCTTATCACCTTTTGACCAGGTTAAGCAGTTGTTGTTTCAGTTGTTTCTGCTTCTTTCGCTTCTGTTTCAGCTACTTCTTCACCTTGTTTTGCTTCAAGGATGGCATCTGCCATTTTAGAAGTCAGCAATTTAACAGCGCGGATGGCGTCATCGTTCGCAGGGATGACAACATCGATTTCATCAGGATCACAGTTTGTGTCAACGATTCCGATGATCGGAATGTTCAGCTTGCGCGCTTCTGCAACCGCGATGCGCTCTTTGCGAGGATCGATGATGAACAGTGCGTCAGGAAGCTCTTTCATTTCTTTGATTCCGCCGAGGAATTTTTCAAGACGCTCTAATTCTTTTTTCAATTGAACGACTTCTTTTTTAGGAAGTACGTCAAATGTGCCGTTTTCCTGCATTTTTTCGATATCTTTAAGGCGTTTGATACGCTTTTGGATCGTTTCAAAGTTTGTTAACGTACCGCCAAGCCAACGTTGGTTGACATAGTACATTCCAGAACGTTCCGCTTCTTCTTTAACAGAGTCTTGAGCTTGCTTTTTCGTACCGACGAAAAGGATTTTTCCTCCGTCAGCTGCAAGGTTTTTCGTGAAGTTGTATGCTTCTTCAACTTTTTTGACTGTTTTTTGAAGATCGATGATGTAGATTCCGTTACGCTCCGTGAAGATGTAACGCTTCATTTTTGGGTTCCAGCGGCGCGTTTGGTGGCCGAAGTGAACACCAGCTTCAAGCAATTGCTTCATAGAAATGACTGACATGTGTTATTTCCTCCTAATATAATGGTTTTTTTCCTCCGCTTAGGTCATTTTTATGCAGGACTGCACGCGAGAACCGCACAGCACCGCTTGCATAAATCGTTAAGCGTGTGTAATTAACACCAAGAAATAATATAACATAAGCTTTCTCGACAATCAAGAATCGTTTTTCAGCTTTCCGCGAAATTTTAAGAAAAGCTCGATTTCTGTTTTCCCGCTTTTCAGCTGTCTTGCGATTTCCTCCGGAGAGAGCCCCTTTTCATATAATGCGAGAGCTTCTTCTTCATATGATACGGATTCCTGCTCTTTTTGATTGAGCTCATCCTCTTCCTGCTCCACCTCATTGATCATCGCTTCGATGTGAAGCGGCAGATCGCGCGATTCGTCCGCTTCCGGAAGGGCGGGGGTTTGAGCAGGAATGTCAGGCTGTGTTTGCACTCTTTGCGGCTCTTCTTCGGCATTCGCCCGAATCTCGCGAACGAGTTTTTCATTTTCGTCTTTTAGCTCCATCAAAAAAGCGGTCAATGTATTCTCGGTTTCTTCCAAAAGCTGTTTTTGCTCTTTCTCCGCCGCCTTAAAAGCGCTGAGCCTCGCATTCAGAATGATGACGAAATAAATCAATATACCGTGGAGCGTAAAGCTCACAAGCCATAATATTGTTGACATATTTTTCACTCGCTAACCATGAAATTTAATCAAAAAAAGACTTCCCTGTCGGACGCTTAAAAAATGCTGCCGGTTTCATGCCGGCAGCTTACATGTTATTGTACCACTTTATCCAGCAGATGCTTCAGTTTCAAAAGCGCCTTGGAGTGAATCTGTGAAATGCGGGAAGTCGACAAATTCAAAACCTGTCCGATTTCCGTCAGGGTCAGCTCTTCTTTATAGAATAAGCTGATCACGAGCTGTTCTTTTTCTGAAAGCTCGTTTATTTTTTCCGCAAGCTGGGAGATCAGTTCGTCTTTGAGCATTTTTTCTTCCGGCGTGCTCGTTTTGTCGTCCCTGATCATCACCTGGACGTTCTCCCCGTCTTCATGGTCGTGAAGCTTCTCATCAATTGAAAGGAGATTCGCAAAGAAACCTTCATTGATTGTGGTCACGACGTCTTGCTCGCTCATTCCCAGCTCAGCGGCGATTTCGCTCGGCGAAACATTTCTTAAGTAGCGCTGTTCGAGCTTTTCGATCGCAGCTTCCACTTTCTTCGTTTTTTCACGGGATGTTCTCGGAAGCCAGTCTTCTTTGCGAAGGCCATCGATAATAGCGCCTCTGATTCTGAAGGAAGCGTATGTATCAAACTTCAAATCCCTTCCCGGATCAAATTTTTCAAGGGCGTCATACAAACCCAGCATGCCAAGGCTGACCAAATCGTCTTTATGAACGGACTTGGGCAAGCCGACGGCTATCCGGCCGACATGATATGTCACAAGCGGCATATAGCGGCGGATTAAATCATCGCCTGCCTGAGGATCTTTCCATTCTTTCCACCGCGACCAAAGCATCTGATCTTCATAGTTCAAGGATTGCATCTTTATCCCCCTATATTGCATATTAAATCGTCGTTACACCTTGTTTAACTGTCCGGATGACAAGTTCGGCTGACTGCGGATCGAACTCGATCGTTCTTCCGCTGTTTCCGCCTGTATCCTCGCTTACAATCGGAATGTTTAAGAGAGATAGATGTTTTTTAATCGCAAGCACATTTCTTGGCCCGACTTTCATCAAATCATTTGTCATCTTAAATTTAAACATTTCGGCTCCTCCGGCCATTTTCGCTTTCAAAGCGTATTTTCGGCATCCGGCTTCAAGCAGCATCTTGACCGTCGCTTCGACAGCTGTGTCCGCGTACTTTGCCACATTGATGTCCGGTGTCTTGGATAAGGAAGAGTCGGGAAGCATGACGTGGACGAGACCGGCCGTCTTCGCTTCCAAATCATAGAGCACGAGTCCGACGCACGAACCGAGACCCGATGTCCTGATCTTGTCGGGAGTGCGGACTATTTTCACATCGGCAATTCCCACTCTGATAATCGATGTTTCTTTTTCTAAGATTTTCATAGAGCTGCACCCAATGCATGAAAGAGCTTTTCAAAAGAATCATAGTCCGGCAGAAGGAACAAATGCGCTTTTACTTTCCGGTTGTGCTCCTCGTCAAAAATGGAGTTGTCGATCACGATAACCTGGTCTCCAACTTGGCTGAGCTCGATCAGCCCTTCGCTGATGACGGCTCCGAACATATCAAGCGTCAGTTCAGGGACGCTCGGGTACATTTGCCGGTTTGTCAAATCAGCGAGAGCGGTCAAATAAGATCCCGCCATAATATTCCCGAGTTCGTGCAGGGCGGAGGCTCCGATATCATTCGGCGTCATGCTGTCAATCTCGAATTCCGGATTGCCGACAAGCTCCCTGATCAGCTGCTCGGCCTCTGAAAAAGGCATGATCACGAACATAGAACCGGGAAAATCCCCTTCCATGCGCAAAAAGATGCTTGCGACAGGAAGGTCTGCACCGCCGAATAGGTTGACAAGCTCATCAAACGACATCAGCTTGACAAACGGCACTTCCATTTCGATTTTCCTGTTCAGCAATAGAGCCAGGGCAGAAGCGGAATGACCCGCTCCGATATTCCCGACTTCCCGCAATATATCAAGATGCTCTTCTCTAATTCCGTTAAATACGCTCATCATAGGCTCCTTATTTCTTCACATTTTCAGAAGCGGCGGCAAGGCTCGACTTCCGGTTTAAAACAGCTTCAGAGTCAATCAGATTGAGAAGTCTGGACCCTTGCTTGACGATGCCTTTAATCCATTGCCTGCCGTCTTTTCCTACCGTTTCGGGAGCCGATTCAATTTCCTCTTCCTCGACAGTGATGACATCGTTCGCCTCGTCCACCACCCAGCCGACTTCAATGTCCTGATGGGTGATGATGATGATTCTCGTTTCATCTGTAATCGTATCTCCAGGCGCTTCAATCCGCTTTCTTAAATCGATGACAGGCGTGACAACACCTCTCAAATTAATGACGCCGCAAATATACGGTTCCACTCCCGGCACCCTTGTTGGCTGCTGCCATTTTTCAATGGACATCACTTCGGATACAGAGATGGCATACTCTTTATGATTTACTTTGAACACAATCATTTTTTCACCGGTGGTAGTCTGTGTGGTCAAGAGGATCGCTCTCCTTTCGCTTTCTATTTGATAAGGGCGTTGCAGTCGATGATCAGGGCTACTTGTCCGTCTCCCAAAATCGTCGCGCCGGAAATGGCAAAGACGTTTGTTAAATAATCGCCGAGTGATTTTAGTACGACTTCCTGCTGGCCGATAAAGGAGTCGACAACAAATGCCGTCAGCTTGTCTCCTTTTTTCACGACGATGGCGTGAAGCTGATCAAGATCATCCGAAGAATCCTCAACATTAAACTGTTCTTTCAGGTAAACCACCGGTACGATATGGCCCCTGAAATCGATCACTTCGCGGTCGTGCGTCTGAAGAATATCTTTCTTATCGATGACAGCCGTTTCTATAATAGAAGAAATCGGTATCGCAAACGTTTCGTTTTCAAGTTTGACTAGCAGCACGGATATGATCGACAGTGTAAGCGGAAGCTGAATGGAGAAAAGCGAACCTTCGCCTTCGCTCGACCTGATGCTGACAGAACCGCCCAAAGATTCCAGCTTGCTTTTGACAACGTCCAAGCCGACCCCGCGTCCTGAAATATCCGAGATTTGATCTGCGGTTGAGAATCCCGGTGCAAAAATGAGTGCGTCGATTTCATGATCTTCGATCGTTTCGGCGTCACGTTCGGTAATGACGTTGCGTTCAAGCGCTTTTTCAAGCACCTTTTTGCGGTTGATGCCGGCTCCGTCATCCTCGACCTCGATAAAGACGTGGTTCCCGCTGTGATATGCTTTCAGACGGACTTGACCCGTTTCAGGCTTACCATTTTTCACCCTGACTTCAGGCGCCTCGATCCCGTGATCAAGGCTGTTTCTCAAGAGGTGGACAAGCGGGTCGCCGATCTCGTCTATTACCGTTCTGTCAAGCTCGGTTTCCGCCCCGAAAATCGACAGCTCGATCTTTTTATTTAATTCTTTTGTCAGCTGGCGGACCATGCGCGGGAAGCGGTTGAACACCGTTTCTACCGGAACCATTCTCATGTTGAGGATGATCGATTGCAGGTCGCCTGAAATTCTTGTCATCCGTTCGACGGTATCTGTTAATTCGCCGTGTTCAAGCTCTTTGGCGATCTGCTCTAAGCGCCCTCTGTCAATGACCAACTCCTCAAACAGGTTCATTAATGAATCGAGGCGGTCGATGTTGACGCGGATCGTCTTCGTTCCGCCGCCTGCTGCAGGTTTCGCCGCTTCTTTTTTGCCGTCCGGCTGCTTAGCCGGGGTTTTCTCCGCGTCTTTCGGTGCCGTTTCTTTTTCAGGCGCTGCAGGCGCGGCTTCTTCCTGTGCCGAAAAATCGTTTTTCAGCTCGGTTACTTCAATTTTTTCGATTTCAGATACGCCGTTGATTTTGTTGAAAATCTCTTCTTCCCCGTGTTTGCTTAAAAAGCACACGACGAATTCGGAATCAAAATCTTCCGACTCGAGAACTTCCGTTTCCGGAATCGTTTTGACGACTTCGCCGATTTCGTTCAGCTGTTCAAATACCATGTACACCCGAACGCCCTTCAACAGGCAGTCCTCTTTCAACGCAACATTGATTTCGTAACATTTAAAGCCTTGTTCCTCAGCTTCGGCGATGACCGTCCGCTGAAATTCGTCATAGGCCCATTTCGTTTCAGACGACGCCGCTTCAGGCGCTTCTGCCGATGCAGCCGCCTCCTTGTTTGCGCCTGTCACATCAAGCTTGGCGCAGACTTCTGAAACGTCTCTTTTGCCGTCGCCCCCTTCAATGATCGAAAGGACAATCGCTTCAAGGTCATCGAGCGCTTCAAACATGACGTCCATCCACTCTGACGTAATGGTCATTTCTTCATTTCGGATCGCGTCCAGCACGTTTTCCAGACTGTGCGTTAAATGAGCCATATCTTCATAGCCCATCGTAGCGCTCATCCCTTTCAAGGTATGAGCCGCTCTGAAAATATCATGGACAAGCTGCAGGTCTGTCGGATTTTTTTCGAGTTCGAGCAATTTTTCGTTACAGGTTTGCAAATGTTCTCTGCTTTCTTCAATAAAGACGTCTAAATATTGATTCATATCCATATGAGTCACGCCCTCTCTTTTTTCATATACGTCATAATGGCTGCGGCAATCTCATCAACATGCTTGATGTCGTTTGCAAGTCCGTTGTTAATGACCGATTTCGGCATTCCGAAAACGACGGACGACTCGGCTGCTTCGGCGATCACCGTTCCGCTTCCATGTTTCAAAAGGCCTTTTACGCCTTCTGTTCCGTCGCTTCCCATCCCCGTCATAATGACGGCGATTTTTTCAAACTCCCGAAGTGAGGCCAGGGAATGGAACAAATAGTCAACAGAAGGCTTGTGACGGCTCTCTGTGTCGCGGTCATCGAGCGTGATCACCAATTCGCCCTTTTCAAGGCCGACTGCCATGTTTTTCCCTCCGGGGGCAATGTAAACCCAGCCGTCTTTCGCTCTCTCACCGTTTTCAGCCTCCTTCACGGTTACTTCTGAGAGGTGGTTCAGCCTGTTCGCTAATGAGGCTGTAAACCCCTTTGGCATGTGCTGAACGACAAAAACAGGCGCCTTCAACGTTTTGGGAAGCTTGGGAAGCACTCTTTGCAGCGCTCTCGGCCCCCCTGTCGATGTACCGATGCAGATGAGCTGTTTTCCAGCCCGAACACGGACTGAATCGCTGCCGCTCACCGGCGGCCGCTTTGCCGTCTCGATGGCGGGTTTTGAAATCGGAACAGGCCGGCCTTTCAGTTTCACCCGCCCTGCTGTCAACACTTTCTCAATCAGCATGTCTCTTACTTTATATAAATCAATTGAAATTGAACCCGACGGCTTTGCGACGAAATCGATCGCCCCCAGCTCAAGACATTCGATCGTGATATCAGCCCCCTGCTGCGTCAGACTCGATACCATGACAACCGGAAGCGGATCGCTCGCCATGATCCTTTTCAATGTTTCTTTTCCGTTCATCACAGGCATTTCAATATCCAATGTGATCACATCCGGGCGGAGCTCCTTGATTTTTTGGAGCGCTTCCTCGCCGTTTCTTGCCGTTCCTGCTACAGCAATCTCGTGATTGGATGTTAAAAACTTGGTGATCATGTTTCTCATAAAAGCAGAGTCGTCAACGACAAGAACACGAATCATAATGTATTGCCCCTCCTCAGGAATGAAGATAATTTATCGATAAAGGACCGGTTTTCGCCTATTTCCGTTCTGCCGTTATCAAGCAGCGATTCTGCCAGCAGGTAAACCGCCCTGCTCGGCTTGGAACGCGGGTTCTTCATCAGAAACGGCTGCTGCTCCACAACGGCTCTTGGTACCAGGGGATCCTCAGGAATCGGCCCTGCATATGCAAGCTTTTGCTGTAAAAAAGCGTTTACCGTGTTGGAAAGGCGGAGAAAGGCGGAAATTCCGTCTTTTTGGGTTGTACAGCGATTGACAGCGACTTTCAGCTGAAGATCGCGTCCCGTTAATGCCAAATGCTTGATCGCGCTGTAAGCGTCCATGATCGATGTCGGCTCCGGCGTGGTGACGACCAGAATTTCATCCGCTGACAGGACGAATGGCAGCTGATCTTTCGACAGCCCTGCTCCCATATCAAATATGACATAATCGAAGCTTGTCAAAGCCCGCGTTAATTCTTTCAGAAAGAACGCCCAGTTTTCCCCGTTCAATTCGAACATCCCATCCAGTCCCGTTCCGCCCGAAATGTATTGAAGGCCACGCGGACCGGCTGACAAGGCGCGCTCAAACGGTATTTTTTGCTGAAGGAGATCCATCACGGTGCAGAGCGATTGCCGGCCGATCAAAATATCGATGTTCCCCATTCCGACATCTAGATCGATCAACAGCACGCTCTTTCCTTTTTCCAATAAGGCGAGAGCCGTATTCAGCGATATATTCGACTTCCCGACGCCTCCTTTTCCGCTCATAACAGCGAGCGTTTTCGCTTTTGGATGAGCGACAGGGGCGGGCGGTTCGGCGAAGCGCTGCCCCATCCGCCTTCGTAAGCTTTCTGCCTGATCCATGTTCAACACCCCGTAAGCAGTTTGACAAATGATGCATTTGACAAGTAGCGGATATCTTCCGGAACATTTTGTCCGTTTGTCATATAGCCGAGGCCGATTCTCGATTCGGCGAGCAGATTCATGACGCTTCCCAATGAATCGGTTTCATCCACTTTTGTGAATATCAACTGATCGATCGGAATGCTTGAGAACTGCTTAATGAGCTCCTTCATATCCTCGTACTTGCTCGTCGCGGACATGACGAGAAACGCCTGTATCTTACGCTCAAAAGGAATGATTTCCTTCAGCTCCCTGACATATTGCCCGTCTTTGAAATTCCGGCCCGCCGTATCGATGAAGACGTGGTCAAAATCGGCGAACTTTTGCTGGGCCGCTTTAAATTCTTCTTTCGTGTAGCACACCTCGAGCGGCGCATTCAGAAGCTCGGCATATGTCCTGAGCTGTTCAACCGCTGCAATCCGGTACGTATCCGTCGTGATAAAAGCGATTTTTTTCTGCTTTTCCAGCACGGAAGAAGCGGCAAGCTTTGCCAATGTCGTCGTTTTGCCGACTCCGGTCGATCCGAAGAGCACGACATATTGGGAATGAATCGCCACGTCCTGTTCCCGATTATCGGGAAGAAGATCGGCCAAAGCATCTGTTAAGTGGGCCAGCGCCTTTTTATCCGTCCATTCTTCGCCGTTTTTTAAAGAAGTGCTGATCAACCGGCCGAGCGCTTTCGTACGGATGGCCGGCGATACCCCTTGCTTTGCCAGAAGCTGGTCCGCCTTTTTCAGCGGCTCAGGCAGCACATCAACAGGCTGCTCATGATGCCGCATTTCCAGCAGTTCTTTCAGCTCTTTCACTTGGCTTGCCAAATCGAGGTGGTCCGGCTGCGGGACAGGCGAAGGGCTTTGTTCACGTAAAACTGGCTTTTGCCGCTCCGGTTTCCTCGCGTCGGAAAAGTCCTGGTCGACAACCGCAATCACTTCAACCCCGGCTTTTTTCACAAAGCCGAGAAATTTTCTCGTATGAATTTTTTTAGAATTCAAGATTACGGCGTCATTCCCGAGCTCTTGTATAATTTGCTTTGTGGCTTCCTGCATAGAACCAGCTACAAATTTTTTAATTTTCATTGAATATCCACCACTCCGATGCTTTGAACTTCTACATTGGCTTCCAGTTCGTTATAAGAAAGAACCGGCAGATCAGGGAAATAGCGCTCTAACAGCTGTTTGACATACATTCTGACAGGCGGTGAACATAAAAGGATCGGCACTTCCTGCCTTAATGAGAGCTGTTCGATTTCTCTTGCTACAGATTGAATGATATTTTCGGATAATGCAGGTTCAAGAGATAAAAAGTTGCCGTGTTCAGTCTGCTGAATTCCTTCCGCCACGGCCTTTTCGACACGGCCCGAACACGTCACCACTTTCAGCGTCTCATTTTCCTTCGCATATTGGGCGGTGATCTGCTTGGCAAGCGCCTGTCTTACATACTCGGTCAGCATATCTGAATCCGTCGTCAGCTTTCCGTAGTCGGCCAGTGTTTCAAAGATTGTCACCAAGTTCCTGATCGATACTTTTTCTTTCAGAAGTTTGGCCAGCACTTTCTGAATATCACCGACAGACAGCGGATTCGGCGAGACCTCTTCGACCAGTACAGGATAAGATTCTTTCAAGTGGTCGATCAGCTGTTTTGTTTCCTGTCTTCCGATCAGTTCATGAGCGTGCTTTTTCACCTGCTCTGTAATGTGGGTCGACACGACTGAAGCCGGATCGACAACCGTATATCCGAGCATTTCGGCCTGATCTTTCTGAGATTCCGGTATCCATTTTGCCGGGAGGCCGAAGGACGGTTCGATCGTGTCAATTCCTTCGATCTGATCGTCTTCGCCTGTCGGAGACATCGCCAAAAAGTGATCGAGGAGAAGCTCGCCTTTTGCGACTTCGTTTCCTTTAATTTTGAGCCTGTACTCGTTCGGCTGAAGAGCGATGTTATCCCTGATTCTGACGACCGGAATGACGAGACCGAGTTCAAGCGCAAGCTGACGCCTGATCATGACGATTCTGTCTAAAAGGTCGCCGCCTTGATTTGCATCTGCAAGCGGAATCAATCCGTAGCCGAATTCAAATTCGATCGGATCAATATCGAGCAGATGAACGACGCTTTCGGGACTTTTTAATTCGTCCACTTCAGCTTCTTCCTCAAGGATATCCTCCACTTTTTCCTTCTCTTCACCGGCTTTGGAGAGCGTATAGCCGCCGATGGCGAGAAGAAGAGCCAGAGGACCTGTCAGGAGAATGCCGATCGGTGTGAAAATCCCGAGCAGCAAAATCGTTCCCGCCGTCACATACAAAAGCTTTGGATAAGCAAACAGCTGGCCTGTAATATCGTGTCCGAGGTTCCCGTCCGACGCTGCTCTTGTGACGACGATACCCGTCGCCGTTGAGATCAAGAGCGCAGGCAGCTGAGATACGATCCCGTCGCCTACAGACAAGAGCGTAAAGTGTGAAGCGGCTTCCTGAATGCTCATTTGTTTTTGCAGCATGCCGATGACAATTCCGAAAAGGACGTTAATGAGGACGATGATGATCCCTGCGATCGCATCCCCTTTCACGAATTTGCTCGCACCGTCCATCGCGCCGTAGAAGTCGGCTTCACGGGCCACTTTCTCACGGCGCACTTTCGCTTCCTGTTCGGTCACCATTCCGGCGTTCAAATCGGCATCAATGCTCATCTGTTTCCCCGGCATGGCGTCGAGCGTGAATCTGGCAGCAACTTCAGAAACCCGTTCCGCCCCTTTCGTTATGACGATAAATTGGATAATGATCAAAATGATAAAGACAACGAGACCGACCAAAACGTTTCCGCCGACAACGAAAGACCCGAACGTCTCGACTACTTTTCCCGCATCTCCGTTGGACAGAATCGAACGTGTCGTCGATACATTCAGCCCGAGGCGGAACAGCGTCAAGAGGAGCAGCAAAGAAGGAAATATCGAAAATTGCAGCGGTTCTTGCATGTTCATTGTGGTGAGAAGCACGATTAACGCAAGAGAAATATTCACGATAATTAAAACGCTCAACAACCATGGTGGAAAGGGTATGATAAGCATTGCCACAATGAGGACAACGCCTGATAAAACTGATAAATCTCTTGCTGACATGCTGTTTCTCTCCTTTTAAAACTGAAAAATTCACTAGATTTTTTGCTTTGTTTTGTAAACATACGCCAGGATTTCGGCTACGGCCTTAAAGAATTCTTCCGGAACGGCCTGATCGATCTCAACCTGGTCATAAAGCGCCCTCGCCAAAGGTCTGTTCTCGACTGTCATGACATCGTGTTCTTTGGCGATCTGCCTGATTTTCAGAGCCATCAGATCGACCCCTTTTGCGATGATAAACGGCGCATCCATTTTGTTTTCGTCATATTTCAGCGCGACGGCGTAATGGGTCGGGTTTGTGATGATGACATCCGCTTTTGGCACATCCTGCATCATGCGGCGCATCGCCATTTCCTTTTGCTTCTGCTTGATCTTCGACTTAATCAGAGGATCGCCTTCGGTTTTTTTGTATTCGTCTTTAATGTCCTGTTTTGACATGCGAATATTTTTTTCATAATCAAATTTTTGATAGAGGTAATCGAGCACCGCGAGAAAAATCAGGGCGACTGCAGCGGAAACCCCCATTAAAAAGGTGAGCCAGCCGACATATGACAAAGCCTCGCCCGCGGACAGCGCCGGGATTCTGAGAATTTTGTCAAAGTTCAGCCATAGAACGGCGAATGTCACGCCGCCGACAATCACGATTTTTAAAATCGATTTAAGCAGTTCAACGATCGCTCTGATGCTGTAAATCCGCTTGAATCCTTTAAGCGGGTCAAGCTTTTTCAAATCAGGCTTGATCGCTTCAGGGGAAAATAAAAACCCGACTTGCAGATAGTTGCTCAAGACCCCGGAGACGACGGCTGTCAGCAAAAGCGGTGCCATAATGAAGCCCGATTCAAGCACAAGACTTTGAAACAGGCCGGGAATATTGGCGACTGACACCTTCATCGTGATCAAATCTTTGTAATATTTTTCGATCAGGGCGAGCAGGCGATCTCTCATAAAAGGCCCGATGAATAAAAATGATAAAAACACGATAAGAAGCGTGATCGCTGTATTGACATCTGCGCTTTTGGCAACCTGTCCTTTTTTTCTGCTTTCCCGCCGTTTTTTCGGCGTCGCTTTTTCCGTTTTTTCACCTGCGAAAAATTGCAAATCCAACGTCAGCTTCATCATGCCACCCCAAGCAAAGTTAATAGATCTCTCATTGTCCGAATGGCAAATTCGAAGACGTGCTGCATCATGCTGAACATAACGGCCATGCAGATGATGAGCATGATAAAGGTAATTGCGATTTTCAAAGGAAGCCCGACGACAAACACGTTGAGCTGCGGCACCGTTCTCGCCACAATCCCCAATGCCAGATCGACTAAAAACAAACAAGCCACAACAGGCGCAGACAATTGAAATGCTGTTATAAACATCGTGTTGAAGCTCTTTGCAATAAACTCGGCAAATCCTTCGCTTCCAAACGACAGCGCCATCTTATCGACCGGGATGTATTGATAGCTGTAATAAATCCCGTCAAGCAGGAGATGATGCGCATTCAGGCTCAGCATGAGGAGCAGCGCCAACGTATATAAAAACTGGCCGACAAGCGGGCTTTGCGCTCCTGTCTGGGGATCGATCACATTCGCCACCGCAAATCCCATTTGAAAATCGATGAATGATCCGGCGATTTGAACGGCCGAGATCATCATGTAGGCGATCAGCCCAAGCAGAAGCCCGATCAGCGCTTCCTTCATGGCCAACATCATGTAAACTCCGTCAACATCAAGCTGAGGAGGCTTTTCAATCGCCTGAAAACTGACGAGCGCAAGAAAAAATGCAAAACCTATTTTATGAACGGCAGGAATTGACCGATAAGAAAATAGAGGCACCGTTACATAGAATGCTGTGATTCTGACAAATACAAGTAAAAAGGCTGGAAATGATTCAATTATTGACATGTTAAAACTACCCTGCAAAACGGTTTAAATTAGAGAACAGCTCAGTCGCGAATGATAAAATCGTCGACAGCATCCACGGGCCGAAAATGACGAGCCCGACCAAAACGGCGACGATTTTCGGAATGAATGCAAGAGTCTGTTCCTGTATTTGGGTGGTTGCCTGAAAAACGCTGACGATCAGCCCGACGAGAAGAGCGAGCGCCAAAAGCGGCCCGCTGATAAGCAATGTAACGTATACAGCCCTTTCAGCCATCGATATAACAAATTCTGAATTCATGTATTAGCACCTACTCTAAAAGCTTTGCAGCAAAGATTTAACGATTAAATACCAGCCATCTACAAGCACAAACAGCAAAATCTTAAACGGCAGTGAAATCATGACCGGCGGAAGCATCATCATCCCCATCGACATCAAAACACTTGCCACAACCATATCGATAATCAGAAACGGTATAAATATCATAAATCCCATTTGAAACGCGGTTTTCAATTCCGAGATGACAAACGCGGGAACCATCGTTGAAAGCGGAATATCTTTAATGGATTCAGGCGTCTCCATCTTTGCGTAATTCATAAATAAAGCCAGATCCTTCTGTCTTGTATGCTTGCTCATAAAGGTTTTGATCGGGGTTTCCGCTTTTGTGTAAGCTTCATCCAAGGTGATTTTATTGTTCATTAACGGCGTTAGCGCTTCTTTATTAATCTCGGAAAAAGTCGGCCCCATAATGAAAAATGTCAGAAACAGTGCAAGTCCGATCAGCACCTGGTTTGGGGGCATTGACTGTGTTGCCAGCGATGTCCGGACAAAGGACAATACGATGACAACCCTTGTGAAACACGTCATCAGGATCAAGATCCCCGGAGCGATCGAAAATACTGTCAAAAGCAGCAAGAGCCGGACGCTGGCGCTGACGTTTGCCGCATCGCTTGAATTAAATAAATCCATAAACTCATTCATGTTGATTTTGGCCTTTCTTTCTGCCTTCTGCGCGATTTTGTTTCAGTTCCGCGAGCTGTGCTTTTAACGACTCGGAAAAAGATGCCGTGCCGCTTTGCTTTTGCACGCCTGGAACTTTGACTTGATCCATCCATTTCTGCCATTCAATCTTGCTGTTCATCGCAGCTTCATGCTGCGTGAGAATTTCTTTATATTCCTTTTCATCATCGATCTCTTTCAGCAGCTGGATATTCTCGCCGACACCGACGACCAGCACCCTGTTCCCTACTTTAATCAGCTGTACGGACTTGTTTTGCCCGAGCGAAGTTCCGCCGATGTTTTCGACATACTGGAAGGGTTTTAACAGGCGGTTGCGTTTATTCATGAATTTGACCAAAGCGTAGATCAGAAAAATGACGAACAGTAACGCGCCGATCATTTTCACAAAATCAAATATGGAAACGGAAGGAGACGGGGGTTCGGCCTCCGCCTCTTCCTTAAGAGAACTTTTTTCCTCGGTTTTGTCTTTGTCTTTTGCTTTTTCTTTCTCTTTGCCCGCACCTTTTTGCTCAAACAGATGGTCAACGGTCTGATCCCCCGATTCCTCTGCGAGAGCCGGAGCGTACGGCAGCACGAGAAAGGCAAATAGACAAAGGCCGGCTATGAAAATAAGAGGTTTCTTAAACAAGTTGTACACCCTTTAGCTTAGCGTTTTATTGATCGCTTCCATGACGCGGTCAGCCTGGAACGGTTTGACGATAAAGTCTTTCGCTCCCGCCTGAATAGCGTCGATAACCATCGATTGCTGGCCCATTGCCGAACACATGATGATTTTTGCCTGCGGATCGATTTCCTTGATTTCTTTAAGAGCCGTGATTCCGTCTTTTTCCGGCATCGTGATATCCATTGTGACAAGATCAGGTGAATGCTCTTTATATTTTTCAACAGCCTGCGCTCCGTCTTGCGCTTCTGCGACGACTTCAAAGCCGTTTTTCACTAAAATGTCTTTAATCATCATTCTCATAAATGCTGCATCATCAACTACTAAAATCTTGTAAGCCATTATTAATCTCTCCAATCAATCTGTTATTATCGTAATTTGCTGATTCGTTCCGCCTGACTTAAAATGTCTGTCACCCTGACGCCAAAGTTTTCATCGATGACGACGACTTCGCCTTTGGCAACGACGCGTTGGTTGACCAGGATGTCGACAGGCTCGCCTGCGAGTTTGTCAAGCTCAATGATACTGCCGGTTGACAGTTCAAGCACCTCTTTGACGCTGCGGTTTGTCCTCCCCAGCTCGACTGTGACGGACAAAGGAATATCCATGAGCATGTCAAGGTTTTGAAGGTGCGGCTGCGCGTCAGTCTGAGGGGCAAAGGATTGAAACTCTGCCGGTGCCACCTGCACAGGCTCTGAAACTTTTGCCGTCCCTTGCCGTTTAGGCGCAGGCTCCTGTCTTTGTGTCTGAGCTGGTGCCGGACTCGGACTAGGCGCCGGGTTTTCCTGTACGGGCGGCTGCTTTACCTCTTCAGTCTGCACAGGCTCTTCTCCGCCGTCCTGATTCGTTAATTCATCGATCAGGTCTTTTGCAAAGGTCAGCGGATAAAGCTGCATAATATGCGAATCGATCAGTTCTCCGACTTTCAGTCTGAAAGATACTTTGACGAGCGGGTCCTCTTTCGGAATTTGCTCTGTTCCTTCCCCTTCATTCACATCAAGGAGGTCAACTTCCGGCGGAGAAATATCAATCTTCTTGCTGAAGACGGTGGACATCGACGTCGCTGCGGAACCCATCATTTGGTTCATCGCTTCCTGAACGGCACTTAGATGAATTTCGCCAAGCGACGGATCTGCGTTCGTCCCGTCTCCACCCATCATCAAATCAGCGATGATCGCGGCATCTTCCTGCTTGATGACGAGAAGATTATTTCCTGAAAAACCTTCCGTATAGCTCACACCGATTGAAACATACGGGTGCGGGAACTCATCATTTAAATGGCTTTTTTCAATCACCGAAACAGTCGGTGTTGTAATTTCGACTTTTTGATTCAATAAAGTGGACAAAGCTGTTGCAGAGCTCCCAAAGGAAATGTTTCCGATTTCCCCGATCGTATCCTGTTCCATCAGGGACAACCCTGATTCCGGCTGCTCTTGAGCCGTATCATCGCCACCTTTAAGCAGCGCATCAATTTCATCCTGTGATAACCTATTGTTATTCTCCATATTCTTCACCTCTTATGTCGTGATCTAGAATTTGAATCGCAGTCTTTCGATTCATTCGGCCGGCTTGTGCTAGAAATTTCGGTTTATCTCCGACCAAAACAGTAAGAGGTTCTGCTACTGATTTGTCCAAAGTGATACAATCTCCAATTTCTAAATTTAAAAACTCTTCAATGGTTAATTCCGATGATCCGAGTTCTGCGACAATTGGAATTCGCGCCGTCATAATCCGCTTTTCTATCGACTTTGTTTCCTCCGGTTTTGGTTCAATTCTGTCTGATTGCATCCAGTAGTGAACGGAAAGCTTAGGAATGATCGGTTCCAGGACGACGTGCGGGATGCACAGGTTGATAACCCCGCTGATGTCTCCTATTTGCGTGTTCAGCGAAATGACAACGACCGTCTCATTCGGCGATACCATTTGCACAAACTGCGGATTCACTTCAAAATCGGACATTTCCGGCTCGATTTCCGTGATGGATTCCCACGCATCTTTATAATTCGAGAGGCAGCTTTCAAATAAATTGGACATGATTTTCGTCTCAATTTCTGTCATGCTGTCAATTTTGTTGTGGCTCGAACCGATCCCGCCCATCACCCGGTCCATCATCGTATAGGCGATGGTCGGGTTGATCTCCATCATGATTCTTCCTTCAAGAGGGCGAACCTCAAACAGATTGAGGATCGTCATATTCGGAATGGATCTGATGAATTCCTCATAAGGAACCTGATCAACCGAGCTGACCGAGATCTGGATATAGGTTCTCAGCTGAGCCGAGAAATAAGTCGTTAGCAGCCTTGCAAAGTTATCATGAATCCTTGTCAAGCTGCGGATCTGATCCTTTGAAAAGCGGAGCGCCCGTTTAAAGTCATAGACTTTTACTTTTTTAACGGACTCTTCTTTTTTCAGCTCGTCGGCGTCCATTTCACCTGTCGATATCGCTGAAAGCAGTGCATCGATTTCATTTTGGGAGAGTACTTCTCCTGCCATCTGTTTTCACCTCCATGGTTCTGTCATCTATGTTCCTACTGCAGATTAAAGGAGGTAATGTATACAGTTTTCACTTTTCCCTCTTTCATGTAGTTCGTGTTCAGCTTTTCTTTCAGCTGCTCTTTAAATTTTTCTTTTCCTTTTTGTCCTTCAAGATCATCTGCGTTCGTGTTTGCCAAAAGGGAGATGACTGAATCTTTAATTTGGAAATCCCGCTTTTCAAGCTCTTCTTTCGCTTCTTTCGAATCGGTTTCAAGCTTGATTGACAAACGGACCACATTGTCCGATTTCAAGTTTGTCGTGATTTCGGCGACTTCAACTGATGATTCGACCACTTCATCGATCGAAGGTTCTTTCGTTTGATCTTTTTCACTTGCGCTTCCCTTAATGACAAAGAACGCAGCGGTTCCTAACACAGCAATTGCCAGAATAATCGTCAGCATAATTCCTAGAAGTTTTTTATTCATTCAGATTCCTCAATTCTTTTGTCACAAGAAAGTATTTGGATTTTTTGATAGAATGACACGATTGTATCCACAACTGTATCTTCATCTTCTTTGACAACAAACTTTTTTCCGTTTGACAGCGTAATTGTCGTATCCGGAAAACATTCAATTTGCTCAATGAATAGCGCGTTCAGAATAAAAGGCTGTCCGTTTAATCGCGTAACTTTGATCATGTGTTATCAAGAGGCGCCTTTACGAGGGCGCCTCCTTCCCTCCTATCGCTTCAGATTGACGAGTTCCTGAAGAATTTCATCAGAGGTTGTAATGATTTTCGCATTGGACTGGAAACCGCGCTGCGCGATAATCATTTCGGAAAACTCTTCTGAAAGGTCGACGTTCGACATTTCAAGCGCACTCGTTTGAATCTTTCCTGAGCCGCCTTCTCCAGGCACGACGACTTGCGGAGCTCCAGAACTCAATGTTTCGCGGTAAAGGTTGTCTCCCGCTTTTGACAAGCCGGATGTGTTGCTGAATGTCGCAAGCGAGATTTGGCCGGCGGTCTGGTTCTCGTTGTTTTGATCGACATAAGACACGGTTCCGTCAGGTGCGATGCTGAAGCTTTGCGCGTCTTGCGGGATATTGATTCTTCCGTTGTTGGCCGTTAAGACGAACAGCCCATCAACAGTGACGAGGTCACCTTCATCAGAAAGGTAGAAGTTTCCGGATCTTGTGTAGTATTCTTCTTCTCCTGTTCCAACTCGGAAGTAGCCGTCTCCTGTAATGGTCATGTCAAGCTGGCGGCCTGTTGTTGAAGGCGCTGCGTTTGTATGAATGATATCGATCGATCCGATCGTTGCACCGAGCCCGACCTGCTGGCCGTTGACAGAACCGCGATTTGCAGTAGACGACGACGCACCGGAAAGCTGTTGGCTGACAATATCTTTAAACGTAACCCGGCTTTTCTTATAGCCTGCCGTATTGACATTCGAAATGTTGTTTGCCACGACATCAAGCTTTGTCTGAAAGTTTTTCATGCCGCTGATTCCTGAATATAGTGAACGTAACATAATTATTCCTCCCTGAATTATCTGTTTTTATTTGTCAGAATGGCTTACCGCCGTCACATTCCACGGATTGACTTCGGTTCCATCGTCAAGGACAAGCAGATACTGTCCGTCTGAGCTTTTAACTGATTTGACGAGCGCCGTTTTCTCTTCGCTGTCTTCGCCTTCATAAGTAACTTCTTTTCCGATCCAGCTGACATACATCGTCATCGGGTCCTGAAGTCCGACAAACGTCGACATCGTTGAGTTTAGATTCGTTAGTTGCTCAAGGCTTGAAAAGGTCGCCATTTGCGCAATGAATTCACGGTCTTCCATCGGATTTAAGGGGTCTTGGTACTGCAGTTGTTTCATGAGCAGTTTCAAAAATTCATCCTTGCCAAGGTTGGAGCCGCTCCCTGCTTTCTCGGCTTTTTTTGCCTCGGACAAATAATTGGATGTCGTTGATTTTGTGTTTGTTGTCCCTATGGCAGTTCTTGTATCAATTGAAGTGTCAGGCATTAGATCTCCTCCTCGCTGTCCTGTGATCGAGTCTCGATAAGATCATCCAAAAACTCCTGAAAGCCCTCATTTTCCTGCTCTTTTTGCTGATCTTGCTTCGGCTGCTGCTGGTTTTTCTGTTCGTCCGCCAGCTGTCCGAAGGTCTGATCGCCGTTTTGAAGCGGTACACCGAAGCGGTCAATTTGTACAGACATGTTGGGCAGCGCCTGTTTAAGATGCGCGAGATTGTGTTCGAGCAGCTCTTTAGCCGACTGGGTCGATGCGATGATTTTGCTCGAAAACATCCCGTGCTGTTTGACGAGCTTGATCGTGATAAAGCCAAGATTTTCAGGATTCAGGCGGATCGTGAAACTGCCTGTCGATCTGCCGAACGGTGTATACTTCATCTGTTTCCATGAGCTGAGAATTTGTTCTGAAAAGCTTTTCGGCTGAGCGGAAGATTCCTCTGCCGCCGAAGTTTGGAGACCCTGGATCAGCACTGCGCCTGTCCGATGATTGGCCAGTACAGAGGATTGAATCGGCTGTTCCTTTTGGCCTTGCTTTCCTTCAGTTTGAATTTCCCTTCCGTTCAAAACAAAGGACAACGGCTTCTCAGAAAGAGAGACATCGGTTTTTTTGCTCATGAGCATTGCCTTTAGTTCGCTTTCCGCCATTTTCCACTCTTTTTGATCCGGTTCAGCGTTTGCGTTCATCATCTGCTCCATTACACTTTTCAAGCTTTTCAGCTCGGCGTTTGACATGGACAAAAGCTGCGACTCACCCGGATCTTTTGTGAAAAATTGGCGTTTAAGTTCATCAATCAGCCCTTCTGTTCCCGCCTTTGTCTGAAGAGCGGCGAGAAATTCCGGCGCTTGTTTCAATATTTCTGCGATTTGTGAAGTTTTGAGTGCCGGTTGATTTTCATTTACGATCACAGCGAGCAGCTGCTGAATCTGACCAAGAATTTGCAGGTCAGTCAGTTTCGGCTCTTCTGTCCCGCTTTCGTCAGCAGGCACAGCTTCAATAGCATCAGCTGTTTTGCCTGATTGTCCAGGCAGAGCGGCATTTTCAAGCAGCTCTTTTATTTGCTGTAACAGCTGTTCTGCCAATGCGAGTTCATCCGGAGATGGATTCAGCTCTTCAACATGCTGGAGGGAATTCAACCAGTCTTCATTGAAGGAGCCGCCTTCATTATTTAAAAGCCATTGCTTCAGTTCATGCAAAAGCCCTTCCAATGACGTGTCCTGAGAAGGTTCTTCTCCCTTTTGAAAAGGGGAAAGTGAGCTGTTTTCCTTTTGGAGCACATTTTGAAAGAGTCCGCCCAGAGGCGTCCTGCTCGTTTTTGCAGTTGCGGTATCCGCCGCAGGCTTGGCATCAAAAGAGATTGCGTCAAAAAGCCTCAAGCTATTCCCCCCCTTCTTTTTTCTTGTCATTTTTCGCTTCGTTTTTCACAAGCTTTTCTGTGAATACAGCCGCTTTATCAGGAGACATTTTGGAGAGGATCTCAGTCACTTTCTTTTTGCTTAAAGAATCTAAAATGTTGATTGCCTCTTCTTCTTTTAATTCGCTTAAAATTTTTGCAGCTTTATTGCTTTGCATGCTTTCATAAATTTTGACGACTTTTTTTCCGTCTCCTTGACCTTCGGTGTTCTTTTCTTTCTGCTCTTTTTCATCTTTTTCCGTTTTTTCGAACGAGCTGATTTTTTGTTTCAGCCTTTTAATCTCTTGATCACTCGTTTTCAAGTCACTCGTCAGCGTTTCGATTTCGCTTTTTTGTTCATCGATCGTCTTTTGGAGCTTTTCTGCTTTGTTCTCCTGCTGCTTTGCTGCGTGATCTTTGTCCTGATCCTCGCCGTTTTTCACAAGCTCTTTAACAACGGGGATTTTGGAGGCTGCATCCTGGAAATTGACGCCCAAAAGCCACATGCCGACAAACGCTGCAACGATTAAAAAGATCAGCGGAATGACGATGACAAACAAAAATGTCTGAAATTTACCGGCTTTTTTTTCTTCGGTCATCGTTTTTTTACCCCTAGCTTCCTTGAGTTATGTACTGGGCAATGGAGATATCGTCCATTTCCTTTAACTCATTTGCTTTGTTTTGCAGCGAATACATTTCAAACTGCTTTTCTTTCATTTTTTCAAATTTTTTCAGCTCGATATTTTTTTCCGTCAGATCGTGCTGTTTTTCATTCATTTCATTTCTCTTCATCATGACGAGCTTTTGATAATGGTAGATAGTCGTTTCAAGATTTGTGACAAATTGCTGATAATGCCGCATTTCCTGAACGCTCATTCCTGTCTGCATCTTGATTTCCTTGTTTTTTTCTAGCGTTTCTTTTTGGTTCATGCTTTCATACAGCTTTTCCGCGACCTTTTCGAATTCGGAAACTGAGTGCTGATATTCAGCGAATGATTGGTCTTTTTCATTTTCTTTAAGCTCGAGGAGCTTTTGAAATTTAAATGAATAAGCCATTCTTAATCCTCTCTTCCTGTAAGACTCTTTAATAAAGAAATGCTCTCTTCCAGCGACGCCGCTTCATCCACTTCCTGCTTGAGGAAGCTGATCAGCTTAGGGTGGAATTGTATGGCCTCATCAATTTCTCTGGAAGACCCTTTTTTATAGGCTCCTATGTTGATCAGGTCCTCTGAGTTTTGATAGGTTGACAGCATTTCCCTGAACCGGTTCGCTGCTCTTATATGATCTTTCCCGGCGATGTTTGACATCACCCTGCTGATGCTTTTTAAAATGTTGACTGCCGGAAACTGGCCTTTATTCGCAAGGCTCCGGTCAAGAACGATATGACCGTCCAAGATTCCCCTGACAGTATCGGCGATCGGTTCATTCATATCATCACCGTCGACAAGAACCGTATAGAAAGCAGTTATTGACCCGTTTTCCGTCGTTCCTGTTCGTTCTAAGAGCTTAGGTAAAATAGCGAACACTGAGGGTGTATAACCTTTCGTCGTCGGCGGTTCGCCCGTCGCCAGGCCGATTTCCCTCTGAGCCATGGCAACCCTTGTCACCGAGTCCATCATGAACATCACGTTTTGTCCTTTGTCGCGGAAGTACTCGGCAATCGCTGTTGCTGTATAGGCCGCTTTCAGCCGCATCAATGCCGGCTGGTCGGAAGTAGCCACTACAACGATCGTGCGCTTCAGCCCTTCTTCGCCGAGATCTTTCTCAATGAACTCTCTGACTTCGCGGCCCCGCTCTCCGACAAGAGCGATGACATTCAAGTCTGCGGCCGTCTCTCTTGCTATCATGCCCATGAGCGTGCTTTTTCCGACGCCGCTTCCGGCGAATATCCCAACTCGTTGTCCTTTTCCGACGGTCAGCAGACTGTCGATTGATCTGACGCCGACCGCCATTTTTTCTCTGATTGGCGGCCTTTTCATCGGATTAGGTGGCGCCTGGTCTGTCGAAACTTGAGCCAAACCTTTCGGAAGCGTGCTGCCGTCGAGCGGATTGCCGAATGCATCGACAACTTGCCCGATCAAGCCGGAGCCGACTTTGACTCTGAGCGATTCTCCCGTCGCTTCGACAATGCTGCCGGGTGCAATATTGGCCGCTTCCAAATATGGCATGAGAAGAATATTTTGGTCTTTGAAGCCGACGACCTCAGCTTTGATGGCCTTTGGCCCGTCACCTTTTGTATAGATTTTGCAGACATCGCCGATTGAGCATTCAGGTCCTTTGGATTCAATCATCAGGCCGACCGCTTGTTTGACTTTTCCGTAACGTTTGTAGGAGTCTGCGGTTTCTATACATTCAAGCAGCTGCTCAAGCATCACTGGACAACACCTGCCGTTTCAAGCAGGCTGAGCAGTTTTTGTTTCAGCTGCTGTAATTGAGTGTCGATTCCTGCATCGATTCTTCCGAAGGCCGTTTCAACATAGCACGTTCCCTTTGACGCTTTTTCATCGGCGTATATCGCGAGATGGGCGCCATATTGGAGGAGCTGCTCAAGTTCGTTTTTGTGGCTTTGAACCTCTGTGTAATACTCCGGATCCACATAGACGGCAATATCATCGAACTCTTTCATTTCGGACAGCACCTGTTTGACGAGGGCTGAAAAAGCTTCTTTGTCGTCAGCCTTTTGATTCCAAACTTTTTTAGCCAGCGACACGGCAAGTTCGACAATTTCTTCGGAAGATTGTTCGATTTTTTCTTCATAGTCACGCCTCGCCGCTCCGACGATGGCGTTGGCTTCATCCAAATAGGATTGATAAGTGCTTTGGGCCTCGGCCTTTCCCTGTTCAAACCCCGCTTGAAAGCCTTCTTGTTTCGCCTGGTCTATCAGCGCTTCGCGTTCTGTTTCCCAGCTTATCCTTTCCTCTTCGATTTGCCGTCTGACCTGTTCGAGTTCAGCGTTCGCTTTTTCGTATATTTTCCCTGCTTCCTGTCTGGCATGATCGAGGAGGAATTCCGGATCCTGTCCGGTATCAAGTTCAGTTTCTGTTTCAGGAAGTTTGACTTCCTTTAATGAAATCGTCCGCCTTTCTTTTGGCGGTATTGATGATAATCGCTGTTTAATAATGTTAGACAATGATATCATCTCCTCCGCCTCTGGCGATTACGATCTCACCTGCTTCTTCAAGTCTTCGGATGACGCTTACGATTCTGGATTGAGCTTCTTCTACGTCACGCAGACGCACAGGACCCATGAACTCCATTTCTTCTTTAAATGTTTCAGCCATACGCTGCGACATATTGCTGAAGACGATGTCTTTGACCTCTTCGCTGGCCACTTTGAGGGAGAGAAGCAGATCGTCGTTTTCCACATCGCGGATAACCCTTTGAATGGCGCGGTTATCAAGCGTAACGATATCTTCAAAGACGAACATCCGCTTTTTAATCTCGTCGGCAAGCTCAGGATCCTGGATTTCAAGGGAGTCAAGGATCGTTTTCTCGGTACCTCTGTCAACTCCGTTCAACACTTCGACAACGGCTTCAATGCCGCCGGTCTGCGTGTAGTCCTGAGTGAATGTGGAGGATAGCTTTTGCTCCAGAATCTGTTCGACTTCATTGATGATTTCCGGCGACGTCCTGTCCATGACAGCGATCCGTCTTGCAACCTCTGCCTGCACATCCTGATTTAGTTCTGATAATATCTGACCGGATTGCACGGGATCGAGATAAGACAGAATCAATGCGATCGTCTGCGGATGTTCATGCTGGATAAAGTTCAGAATCTGCTCGGGATCCGCTTTTCTGGCAAAATCGAACGGTCTGACTTGAAGAGACGATGTCAACCTGTTGATAATGCTGGCGGCTTTGTCTTCGCCGAGCGCTTTGTCAAGCACCTGCTTGGCGTAGTGAATGCCGCCTTGTGATATATATTCTTGAGCAATAGCCGTTTCATGAAATTCCTGAATAATTTCATCTTTTTTCTCTGGTGATACAGCTCTGACATTTGATATTTCAAGCGTCAGCCTTTCGATTTCTTCATCTGTTAAATGCTTGTAAACGGAAGCTGACACATCAAGCCCTAAGGATATCATGAGAATGGCCGCTTTTTGTTTGCCTGTAAGCCTGTCTTGTTTCATTTTTGCCATTTCAATACTCCTCCTAATCCTCGGTCAGCCAGCTGCGCAACAATTTGGCGAATTCTTCAGGCTTATCTTTCGCCATTTTTTCAAGCTGTTTTCGTCTGACAGTTTCTTCCGTCTCTTTTTCATTGTTCACATCAGCAACACGAATCGGTTCCTGAGGCGTTTCATACCATTCTTCCTCGTATTCGTCATCTCTATTTTTACGTCTTCTGACAAGCCAGATGATGAGGCCGATTACAGCAACAAGCGCTGCTCCGCCTGCGATGTAAATCCACATCGGTATGCCGCCTGTTTCCGTTCCTTCATCGATTGTCTGCTTGCCGTCGAACGATTGGACAGAAACAACGATTTTATTTTCAATATCCTCATCTGTCAGCGGCTCTTCTTCATACTTCTTGTCGATCGATGTTTTCACAATGGTTGAGAGGATTTTTTTAATATCATCTTCTCTTTCAGCAGGCAGTGACTGCGGGTTCTTCGCATCAGGCGGTTCAACCATGACCTGGACGCCCAGATCTCTGATTTTGTACGGACTTTCGGCGATTTCTTTATGGATTTTGTTGACTTCATTGTTGATTCGTTCTTCGCTTTTTTCGTAGTCTCCGTTGCCTGTTCCGCCTTCTGTCTCCGCATAGTTTGTTACATCGTTTTCACCTGTTCCGTTGACGCCTCCAGCTTGCGCTCCCTGTCCGGAATACGTTTCACTGACGCGCTCTGCGCTGACCGTGATCCCTTCCATATTTTCTTTGTCGACAGGTTCAACCAGATCTTCCGTCCTGTTTTCTTTTGTGAAGTCGATGTCGGATGTGACGGATACAACTACTTTATCCTGTCCCATCATCGTGCCGAGCATGGTTTGAATTTGTCTCTGCAGGTCCTTTTCGATCTGAGCTTTGACTTGCCTTTGTGAAGAGTAGCTGTCAGCGTATGAACCTGAATCTTTGCCGGTTTGATCGTAATACGTGGAGTTTTGATCCATGATCACGATGTTTTCCGGATCAAGGTTCGGCACGCTTTTCGATACGAGATGATAAAGGCCGTTGATTTCATTTTGATCAAGCGTGTGGCCGGGCTTCACCTGAAGAACAATCGAAGCGGATGCTTCCGGCTTTTCCTCTCCGACAAAGACGGATTCCTTCGGCAGGTTAATCATGACCTTTGAATCTTTAATCCCGTCTATTCCTTTGATGAGGTTGGAAAGCTCGGTTTGCGTTGCTTTCACTTTCAATACGTCAAATTCGTTGTCCGTCATACCGAAACCGGCATTTTGACCAAAGAACGAATAATCGATGCTTCCGCTTTTCGGAAGACCCTCTGCCGCAAGATCGACTTTCAGCCCGTCGACTTTTTCTTCCGGAACTTTAATGACTGAACCGTCAGCTGCAACCTCAGATGGAACACCTTTTTCATCGAGCACTTTTTTGATTTGGCCGGTTTCTTCAGCTGACAAGTCTTTATAGAGCGGCACCATTTTATTCGACGAAGCAACAATTCCAATGATGATTGACAGGATCACTGCCAGAGCGACGATGCCGATCATCAAAAACTTCTGCAGCTTTGATCTGTTTTTCCAAAAATCTGTTATTTTCGTTTTGATTTGCAATAAAGTACGATTCATCTTACTCCCCCGGTAGTTACACTAATTCTCTTCGCTTTCAGACTCCTTTCTTACATTTGCATTCTCATGATTTCCTGATAAGCTTCAACCGCTTTGTTGCGGAATTCCGTCGCAGCCGTCAATGTAATATTTGCCTTCTGGGCTGCAACCATTACTTCATCAAGGTTGACATCCTGACCGAGAGCAAGCGCGTTTGTCAGTTTATCAGATTCATTTTGAGATTGATTCAAAGCATTGATAGAATCTTTCAGCACGTTGGAAAAGCTGACTTGGTTCTCTGAACCGTCCTGCTTGTTCGTGATCTGATTTGTTGCATTCGTTCCCGCCTGCACGGGTTGAATTCCAAATGGAGAGATTCCATTAACCATTCGTGTCATCACCCTACTTTCCGATTTCTAGTGCTTTCATCAGCATTCCTTTTGTCGCGTTCATCGCTGTGACATTCGCTTCATATGACCTTGTGCTGCCCATTAAATCAACCATCTCTTTTAGCGGATCGACATTCGGCATCTGCACGTATCCGTCTTCGTTTGCGTCGGGATGCGTCGGATCATAAACGAGTTTAAACGGTGTTTTGTCTTCGGTGATCTTGGTCACCTTTACCCCTTCACCGACTCTCGCCGATGCATTCATCGATGATTGGAGCACGGATGAAAAAGATTCGCCTTTCGGAGCCGTCGATACAAGCTTTCTCCTATACGGCTGCCACTGTCCGTCGACCAGCTTCGCTCTTGTTGTGTCCATGTTTGCCAGGTTGGAAGAAACGGTATCCATTCTGACTCTCTGTGCAGTCAACGCCGAAGCTGAGATGTTGATGCTATTGAATACCCCCATTATTTACCTCCTGTAATCGCGGTCCGCAGTGAGTTGAATTTGCCGCTTATTCTTTCAACCAGCGCTTGATACTGGATTTGATTTTTCGCCATTTCACTCATTTCCTGATCAACGTCCACGTTGTTCCCGTTTTCCTGATAACTTGTATTCTTTCTCGACACAACTGAATAATTTGACTCATTTCCTTTGAAGTCAATGTGTCTATAGTCTGTTTTTATAGCGTTAATTCGGGAGGACTCCTCATTCAGCACATTTTTGAAGGATACTTTTTTCGCCTTGTAGTTCGGTGTGTCTACATTGGCCAGATTGTTCGTTATGACTTTTTGCTTAATGTTCGCTTGATTCAAGGCTCCCTCTAGTCTATGTATTGTTCCTGAAAATATATCCATCGCCAAATACCTCCAATCTTTTTCCATCTGTCTCAAAATCTTGTCGAGAATTGTAAAAACCATAAGCCTATTGTAAGGAATAATAGGCTTAAAGTCTATGATCTGGACGCAAAAAAAAATCGTAATAAATATCTATTTTATGAATAGGTATTTCGACCTAGATTATAAGAACTATGTAATGTTACGTTTGTTAAAGTTTCAAAACATTATGTTAGTATATTTTTTATTCAAGCAACGCATTGATTCAGCAACGCATTTTAGTTGTTTTTGATATGAAAAAATTACGATAATATAGTTTAAAATGTGAAATAAAAAAAGCCGCAGAACGGCATGTTCTGCGGCTTTCGTCTTTTAATGAGACTTTAGTTTTTCTAATTCCATTAAAAATTTGTTGTTCAGGACTTTAATGTATGTGCCTTTCATCCCTAATGACCTTGATTCAATGACACCGGCGCTTTCAAGTTTGCGCAGCGCATTGACAATGACCGAGCGGGTGATACCAACGCGATCTGCAATTTTACTTGCGACAAGCAGACCTTCATTTCCGTCAAGCTCTTCAAAAATATGTTCAATTGCTTCAAGCTCACTGTAAGATAATGAACTGATCGCCATTTGAACGACCGCTTTGCTGCGTGCTTCCTCTTCGATCTCTTCAGCTTTCTCTCTGAGAATTTCCATTCCTACGACCGTTGCGCCATATTCAGCAAGGATCAGATCGTCATCCTCGAATTTCTCCTGAAGGCGGGACAGAATCAAGGTGCCGAGTCTTTCGCCCCCTCCGATGATCGGAACGACTGTGGTCAGACCCGCTTGGAACAAATCGCGGTTTTCCACAGGGAAAGCCGTATATTCGCTGTTAATGTCAAGGTTGGATGAAGTTTCCGGAATGTTGAACAGACTTTTTGTATAGTCTTCAGGAAACTGGCGCTCTTCAAGCATTTTTTTCATCCGGTCATTTTCGATCTGCTGGTTGATCGAGAAACCGAGAAGCTTTCCTCTGCGGCTGACAACGAAAATGTTCGAATCAATCACATCGCGAAGCGTTTCGGCCATTTCTTTAAAATTAACCGGCTTCCCTGCCGCATTTTGCAGCATTGCATTAATCTTTCTTGTTTTTTGTAATAAAGCCATAATAAATTGATCCTCCTAAATTACTCTTATTTAATTGTTTATAAAATAAACTGGCTTAAATCCTTATTCTTAGCGATCGAACCGAGCTTTTCTTCAACATATTGAGGCGTGATGACAACTTCCTCCATCATCACATCCGGAGCCTCGAATGACAGTTCTTCCAAAAGCCGTTCCAAAATGGTGTGAAGCCTTCTCGCCCCGATATTGTCTGTGTCCTGGTTCACATGATAAGCCACTTCTGCAATCTTACGAATAGCATCGTCAGAAAATTCAAGAGATATACCTTCCGTCTTCAATAAAGCCTTATACTGCTTTAGAAGAGCGTTGTCAGGCTCAGTTAAGATTTTCACAAAATCATCGATGCTCAGCTTTTGAAGCTCAACGCGGATCGGAAAGCGTCCCTGCAGCTCTGGAATTAGATCTGAAGGCTTCGCCATATGGAATGCACCTGCAGCGATGAACAGCACGTGATCCGTTTTGACCGCACCGTACTTTGTCATGACGGTAGAGCCTTCTACAATCGGAAGAATATCGCGCTGCACGCCCTCTCTTGAGACGTCGGCCGATGAAGAAGTACCGCTCTTTTTGGCGATTTTATCGATCTCATCGATAAAGATGATTCCCGACTGTTCGGCTCTCAGGACGGCCTCCTGGGCAGCTTCGTCCATATCGATGAGCTTTGCCGCTTCTTCATTCGTCAGCACTTTTCGTGCTTCCCTGACCGTCAGCTTGCGGCGCTTTTTCTTTTTCGGCATCAGGCTGCTGAGCGCATCCTGCATGTTCATGCCCATCTGTTCCATACCCGAGCCTTGGAGCATATCAAACATGGATGGCTGCTGCTCCTCCACCTCCACGGTGACATAATGGTCTTCAAGCTCGCCGAGAGCAAGCTGATGTGCAATCCGCTTCCGATTGTTTTCGATATCCGTGTCTTCATGCTTTTCCGCTTCATTCGTCTCTTGATCCTGATTTCCGCCAAACAGCATTTCAAAAGGATTTTTCGCACCTGACTGTTTTTTCCTTCCCGGTACAAGCAGGCGGACGAGGCGTTTATTTGCGTTTTCTTCGGCGATGCCTTTCACTTCGTTCATTTTTTCCTCTTTGACGAGGCGGATTGACGTTTCCACAAGATCCCTGACCATCGATTCAACATCTCTGCCCACATAACCGACTTCCGTGAACTTCGTCGCTTCGATTTTGACGAACGGAGCGCCGACGAGCTTCGCGATTCGTCTTGCAATCTCGGTTTTTCCCACACCTGTCGGACCCATCATCAATATGTTTTTCGGAACGATTTCTTCGCGCAGTTTTTCATCAAGAAGACTTCTTCTGTAGCGGTTCCTCAATGCCACGGCGACCGCTTTTTTCGCATCGAGCTGGCCGACGATGTATTGATCAAGCCTTTCGACGATCTGCCTAGGAGTCAGCGGCTTTTTTTCCATATGCCTCATATCCTTTCTATTCAAGTTCTTCTACAATGATCTGATCGTTCGTATACACACAGATTTCGCCCGCGGTTTCAAGTGAGGCCCTCGCAATCGCTCTTGCGTCAAGCTGGCCGCCTGCATGACGTTTCAACGCCCTTCCGGCTGCCAGGGCATAGTTTCCGCCTGAGCCGATCGCCAAAATGCCGTCGTCAGGTTCAATCACCTCGCCTGTTCCGGAAACGAGCAGCATGCTGTCAGCGTTCATGACGATCAGCATCGCCTCAAGCTTTCTGAGGACTTTATCGCTTCGCCACTCTTTTGCAAGCTCGACTGCCGCACGCTGTAAATTGCCGTTGTACTCTTCAAGCTTCGCTTCAAACATTTCAAAGAGAGTGAAAGCGTCCGCAACAGAACCGGCAAAGCCGGCAATGACTTTCCCGTTGAAGAGCTTTCTTACCTTTCTAGCGGTATGCTTCATGACGACAGCCTGACCGAACGTAACCTGGCCGTCTCCCGCCATCGCGCTTTTTCCGTTGTGCTGGACGGCGAATATCGTCGTTGCGTGAAAAGATGACATAAAAGAACCTCCTTTATTTCCCTTTATGTGCCCGAGGGTGATGAGACATATATGTCTTTCTGAGCATATCTTTAGATACATGCGTATACACCTGGGTTGAAGAAAGGTTTGAATGCCCAAGCAGTTCCTGAACGCTCCTGAGATCCGCACCCTCATTTAACAAATGGGTGGCAAAAGTATGGCGGAGCATATGCGGATGTATATGTAATGTACCCGAAGTCTTTTTGACCAGTTCTCCCAAAATGTAACGAACCCCCCTCGGGGTTAAGGGCCCGCCCCTTTGATTCAAAAAAATAAAAGGGCAGGGCTCTTTCGCTTTTAACAGCAGGATGCGTCTTCCATTTTGCAAATACAGATCCAAAGCCTCCCGGGCGAATGAACCAAATGGAATATACCTTTGCTTCCTGCCTTTCCCGTGAACCAAAACCGTATCTAAAAACAGATCCAAATCGGATTCCTTCAGGCTGCAAAGTTCGCTTACCCGCATGCCTGTTGCGTAAAGAAGTTCCAAGAGCGCCTGATTCCTTTGGCCGAGCGGTGTACTCAAGTCCGAAACCTCAAACAGTTCTTCAAGTTCTTTTTCATATAAAAATTTTGGAATCCGTTTATCCTGTTTCGGAAGACTGACAAGCAGAAACGGGTTTTCTTTTACCATCTTTTCCCTTAATAAAAATTTATAGAAGCTTCGCAGAGCCGAAATTTTCTTGCTGATCGTCCTGCGAGTAAGCCCTTTTTCATGCGCTTCCGTCAAGAAAATTCTCACATCCGGATAAGTCACGTCTTCAAAACCTTTTATGCCCTGAACTTGTAAAAAGCGTTCAAAGTCTTCAATAGAAGAAATGTAACCCACAATTGTATATTTTGAATAATTCTTTTCTATTTGTAAATATTCAATGAATAAAGTTAAAAAATTCTTAACATTTGCCATCATTACACCTCTTCGAAAAGGGCTTTTAAATGTTATCACATAACAAGTTCATCTGGCAATGAATAACTATAGCGTTTTCGAAATATTTTGAATTGTCTCCAATGCCCGCGAAGCATACTGTTCATTTCGTTCCTGCTTGTTTTTAATTTTAACCCCCAATTCCTTGAACAGACCGAAGTTCGCATTCATCGGCTGGAAGTTTTTCTTGTTTGTTTCCGTGATGTAATGGGCCATGCTGCCGATCGCTGTTTCATTTGAAAAAGTGACCGGTTCTTTTCCCTGAATGAGCCGAGCCGCATTTATTCCGGCAACAAGACCTGAAGCCGCTGATTCAACATACCCTTCAACACCTGTCATTTGGCCGGCGAAAAACAGATCGTCCCGTTTTTTAAACTGGTAGGTCGCTTTTAAAAGACTCGGCGAGTTGATGAACGTATTTCTGTGCATTACGCCGTAGCGGACGATTTCAGCTTGTTCCAGTCCCGGAATGAGGCGGAGCACTTCCTTTTGGTCGCCCCATTTGAGGTGGGTCTGAAAACCGACGATATTGTAAAGCGTGCCGGCTGCATCATCTTGGCGCAGCTGCACAACGGCGTATGGACGCTTTCCTGTTTTGGGATCTTCAAGGCCGACAGGCTTCATCGGGCCGAACAGCATCGTTTTTTTGCCGCGCTTCGCCATGACTTCAATCGGCATGCAGCCTTCAAAGAAGATTTCCTTTTCAAATTCTTTCAATGGAACAGTTTCCGCAGACACAAGGGCGTCATAAAATCTGTCAAATTCTTCTTCAGTCATCGGACAGTTCAAATACGCTGCCTCCCCTTTGTCATAGCGGGATTTCAAATAGACTTTATCCATGTCAAGGCTGTCTTTCTCAACTATCGGCGCAGCGGCGTCATAAAAGTACAGATAGTCCTCTCCTGTCAGCTCCCGGAGCTTCGCGGAAAGCGATTCTGACGTCAGCGGTCCTGTTGCAATAATAGTCGGTCCTTCCGGTATTTCCGTGACTTCTTCATTGAGCACAGTCACATTCGGATGATTCTTTACTTTTTCGGTAACGTTTGCGGCAAATTCATGCCTGTCTACGGCAAGCGCACCGCCGGCAGGAACAGAACATTCGTCAGCAGCAGCGATGATGGCCGAGTCAAGAACCCGCATTTCTTCCTTTAATACACCGACAGCGTTCGTTAATGAATTCGCCCGAAGCGAGTTGCTGCAGACAAGTTCTGCGAATTTATCTGTATGGTGTGCCGGCGTTTGTTTAACAGGCCTCATTTCGTATAAACGGACATTGATACCTCGCTTGGCAAGCTGCCATGCAGCTTCGCTTCCGGCAAGTCCTGCACCGATGACATTTACTGTTTGATTCATATTCACATCTCCTAATTTATGAGTTGACTTCATCTTTTAACACAACAAAGAAGGTGAGCAAAGCCCTGCTCACCGCTACTTTTGTTGTTCTTCCTTATAATTGCAATTCACGCACTGCACTTGAACGCCTTTTTTGAGCTTTTTCTCGACAAGCATGTCCTCACATTTCGGACATTTCCGTTCAAGCGGTTTATCCCATGATACGAATTCGCATTCAGGATAGCGGTCACAGCCGTAAAAAATACGGCGTTTTTTCGATTTGCGCTCGACGATGTTGCCGGTTTTGCATGAAGGGCATTTGACCCCGATCTCTTTTACAATCGGCTTGGTGTTGCGGCAGTCCGGAAAATTGGAGCAGGCCATAAATTTGCCGTAGCGGCCCATTTTATAGACCATCGGGTGGCCGCACTCTTCACAGTCCACACCCGCATACTCCGGTTCGATTTCCACTTCCTGCATCTCGGCTTCCGCCTTTTCAACGCGTTTTTCAAAGTCCTTGTAAAAGGAATCGATGATCTGCACCCATTGAATGTTTCCGTCTTCAACGTCATCAAGCTCTTTTTCCATTTTGGCGGTGAACTCAACATTAATGATCTCAGGGAAAAACTCCATGATCAAGTCAAGCACGATTTGACCGAGTTCAGTCGGGATAAAGCGTTTGTTATCAAGGGCGACATACCCGCGCTTTTGAATTGTGTCAAGCGTCGGCGCGTAAGTCGACGGACGGCCGATTCCCAGCTCTTCAAGCGTTTTGACCAGCCTTGCTTCCGTATAGCGCGGAGGCGGCTGTGTGAAGTGCTGTTCGGGTTCGATATCTTTTGAAAGAACGGTGTCGCCTTCAGCGAGATCCGGAAGCATCTTATTCTTCTCTTCCATCTGATCGTCTTTTCCTTCAACGTACACCTTCATGAAACCTGAAAACTTGACTTTACTGCCGTTCGCCCGAAATGTCAACCCGTTGTTTTCAAGATCGACGCTCATCGTATCGAGTGTCGCCGGAGCCATCTGGCTTGCGACAAAGCGCTCCCAGATCAGCTTGTATAGTCGAAGCTGGTCTCTTCCCAATACCGCCTTCAGATCGGAAGGCTTTCTGAGCACCGAGGTCGGCCTGATCGCTTCGTGGGCATCCTGGGCGTTTTCATTCTTTTTGGCAGGTTTTCGCTTGCTCCCCAAAAATTCTTTTCCGTACTGTTCGCCGATGAATGATGCCGCTTCTTCTTGAGCTGTATTCGAGATGCGGGTTGAATCCGTTCTCATATAAGTGATTAACCCGACAGTTCCTTCTTTGCCGAGATCGATTCCTTCATAAAGCTGCTGGGCGATCATCATCGTTTTCTTTGCCCGGAAATTTAATTTACGCGCCGCTTCCTGCTGAAGCGTCGATGTTGTAAACGGGAGCGCAGGGTTCCGCTTCCGTTCTTTTTTCGTAACCTTTTTAACCTCAAATTTGTTCCCTTTGATCTGGGAGAGGATTTGTTTTACATCTTCTTCGCTTTTCAGCTGGTGCTTTTCGCCGTTTATTCCGAAGAAACTCGCTTCAAATGTTTCTTTGCCTTTGAGAAAAGACCCTTCAATGGTCCAATATTCTTCAGGTTTAAAATCGTTGATTTCTTTTTCTCTGTCAATGATAAGGCGGAGTGCAACAGATTGGACACGTCCCGCACTCAAGCCTTTTTTTACTTTTTTCCATAAAATCGGGCTGATTTTGTACCCTACAAGGCGGTCCAGAATTCTTCTCGCCTGCTGGGCGTCGACAAGATCCATATTGATCATGCGCGGATGCTTAAATGAATCTTTGATCGCATCTTTTGTAATCTCATTAAATACGACGCGGCAGTCGGAATTCAGATCCAGATCAAGGCTGTGTGCCAAATGCCACGCGATCGCTTCCCCTTCCCTGTCGGGGTCGGCTGCGAGATAGACTTTTTTTGCCTTTTTGGCGGCCGTTTTTAATTCTTTTAACACGGGGCCTTTCCCGCGGATCGTGATGTATTTTGGTTCAAAGTTCTGCTCGATGTCAACGCCCATCTGGCTTTTCGGCAAGTCTCTGACGTGTCCCATCGAAGCTTTCACTTTATATTTTTTTCCTAAGTATCGCTCAATCGTTTTTGCCTTTGCAGGCGATTCCACGATGACTAAGTATTCGGACATAACATTATCCCCCTCAAGAGGTGTTCTCTCTCTTTTCAATTTAGCCTTTTTATTGTATTCAGCATAATCGTCGTTTATATAATCATTATTTTTACGAAAAGTGTCTGATTTAATCCTTCTATATGTTGAACGCCGATTAAAGCGTTTAAACTTGAAATCCTCACTATTATTAAATATTACAATACAGTTTGTCAAACGATAATTCTAAACAGGTTCCGGATATTGAGTGCGTGAAGGCGGCAGTTCGCTCAAAATATCTTCAATATTCAATACGAGTTTCGCCCCTTCCTGGATCAGCCTTGAAGGACCGAAAGAGTTGGCGTCAAAGATCGGACCAGGCACGGCGAACACCTCCCGCCCCTGCTCAAGGGCTTGATATGCTGTGATGAGCGACCCGCTCTTTTCCTTTCCCTGGACGACAACGATTCCTTCCGTTAATCCGCTGATCAGCCGATTTCGCATCGGAAAGTGCCATTTTTGAGGTTTAACGTGGGGAGGGTGCTCTGATACCAGCAGGTGGTTTTCGGCCATTTGACCGGCGAGCTGGCGGTGTTCACGGGGATATATGCTATTGAATCCGCCCGCGATGACGCCGATTGTCCTTCCCTTTGAACAGATGCTCTCCTGATGGGCAAGACCGTCAATTCCTTTTGCAAGGCCGCTGACGATCGTCCAGCTTTTTTTGCAAAGCTCCCTGACAAGGTGAACCGCTGCTCTTTTTCCGTATAATGACGGGCTGCGGGTTCCGACGATTCCGATCAGTCTTTGTTCATTGAGAAGTTTAACATCTCCTTTTAAAAAAAGGACGGGAGGCGGGTCATGAATGGTTTTCAGGCTGGCTGGATAATCGGGGGAACATATGGCGGCCATGCGGACTCCAGCCGCTTCGTAAGAACGGATGAGCCGTTTAACATTAGACAGTTCTTGTTCCGCCAGTTTTCGTATGGAGCACAAGTCTGATCTTTTTAATGAAAGCTTCGTTAAAAGATGGTTTTTTTCGCCCGTAAGAGACAAGGAAGGATCCTGCTTCCACCACTTGGTCAGCAGAGAAGGGGAGAGTGTGCCGCGAAGGCGGAGCAATATCAAAAGCTCGCTGCTGTCGTTCATTCAAAAACCTCCAAACATTTTTAAAACAAAACAATCTGAAAGTACTAAACGATTTAACCAGTTATGAAAAAGCAGGAATAGACCAATCGGACTATTCCTGCTCATGTTAAGATCAGTGTGTTTTACACGTTTCGTAAAGGCCTTTTTCCTTCAGCACTTTAATCAATGTTTCTCCCATAACAGAAGGCGTTTCAGCCACTTCGATTCCGCAGGCGTTCATTGTTTTGACCTTTTCGTCCGCCGTTCCTTTTCCTCCGGAAATGATGGCGCCGGCATGCCCCATACGCTTGCCAGGAGGCGCTGTTTTTCCTCCGATGAAACCGACGACAGGTTTGGTCATGTTGGCTTTCACCCATTCGGCCGCTTCCTCTTCAGCTGTTCCGCCGATTTCGCCGATCATGATTACTGCATGTGTATCAGGATCTTCATTAAACGCCTTCAGCACATCGATGAAGTTCGTCCCGTTGACAGGGTCTCCGCCGATGCCCACTGCCGTTGACTGGCCGACTCCTGCTTCTGAAAGCTGATGAACCGCTTCATATGTAAGGGTTCCTGAACGCGACACAACGCCGACATGGCCTTTTTTATGGATATATCCGGGCATGATCCCGATTTTACACTCCTCAGGCGTAATGACTCCTGGACAGTTCGGACCGATGAGCCTTGTTTTCTTGTCTTCCATATACCTTTTAACTTTTACCATATCCAGCACCGGAATGTGCTCAGTAATACAGATGACAAGATCAAGCTCAGCATCTGTCGCTTCCATAATCGCATCGGCTGCAAAAGCCGCAGGAACGTAAATGACAGACGCATTTGCTCCGGTCTGCTTTACAGCCTCTTCGACCGTGTTGAACACAGGCACCCCTTCAACCTCTGTTCCGCCTTTGCCCGGTGTGACTCCGCCGACAATTTTCGTTCCGTATTCAAGCATCTGCTTTGTGTGAAACAAAGCGGTTGAACCCGTTATCCCCTGAACAATGACTTTTGTGTCTTTATTAATAAATACACTCATTTTGGTCCCCTGCCTTTCTTACTTCACTAAGGATACGATTTTCTGCGCGCCGTCAGCCATTGATTCCGCAGACGTAATATTGAGTCCTGAATCATCGAGGATCTTCTTGCCGAGATCGACATTGGTGCCTTCAAGGCGAACGACAAGCGGCAATGTCAGACCGACTTGTTTCGTCGCTTCAACAACACCTTCTGCAATGACGTCGCATTTCATGATACCGCCGAAAATATTGACAAAGATCCCTTTGACGTTTTGATCAGACAAAATGATCTTGAACGCTTCCGTTACCTTTTCAGCTGTCGCGCCGCCTCCAACGTCAAGGAAGTTGGCCGGTTCCCCTCCGTAGTGCTTGATAATGTCCATGGTCGACATCGCAAGCCCCGCTCCGTTGACCATGCAGCCGATGTTTCCATCGAGCGAAATATAGCTTAAATCATACTTGGATGCTTCGATTTCCTTCGGATCTTCTTCATCGAGATCTCTGTACTCCAAGATGTCTTTTTGTCTGTATAGCGCATTGCTGTCAAAGTTCAGCTTGGCGTCAAGGGCCATGACTTTTCCGTCACCTGTGACGACGAGCGGATTGATTTCAGCAATGGAACAGTCTTTTTCAGTAAACGCCTTGTACAATCCCATCATAAACTTAACAGCCTGGCCGACAAGCTCTTTCGGGATATTGATGGCGAAGGCGATTTTTCTCGCCTGGTAACCCTGCAGTCCGACAGCCGGATCGATCACTTCTTTGACGATTTTTTCCGGCGTTTTTTCAGCGACTTCTTCAATTTCCGTGCCGCCTTCTTCGGATGCCATCAGCACGATGCGTGAAGTCGCCCTGTCAAGAACCAGACCGACATAGTATTCTTTTTTGATATCGCAGCCTTCTTCAATAAGTAAGCGTTTTATTTGCTGGCCGTCAGGACCCGTCTGGTGAGTGACAAGCGTCTTCCCCAACAATTCATCCGCATAGGCTTTGACTTCTTCTTTTGATTTTGCAATTTTAACCCCGCCAGCTTTACCGCGTCCGCCGGCGTGAATTTGAGCTTTCACGACATAAACCGAGCTGGACAGCGCTTCCGCTGCTTTGACCGCTTCATCTGCTGTAAATGCCACTTTACCTTCCGGAACAGCCACTCCGTATTGTCTGAGTACTTCTTTCCCTTGGTACTCATGGATATTCATTTCCCATCCTCCTAACTTATGTAGCAAAAATAAAAATAGACTGCGCTTTCATTTTATATAATCATAGATCGATTGTCTAGGTTTCGATGAGAAATCGTAAAATCCTTCTAAACATTCACACTTTTATTTTATTAAAAATATAAAATTAATAGAGGAAACGGCTTTTTTTCAAAAGTCATTCCCTCTTTTTCAATTTTTCATCAAGCGTATAGACGAATGAAAAGATCTCGGCGACGATTTCGTAAAGCGCTTCAGGAATGTGATCGTCAAGCTCCAAGTGGCGCATTAATTCGACAAGCGTCGCATCTTCCTGAATCGGAACGCCGGCTTTCTGCGCCTCTTCAATGATCTTCTCCGCCGTGTATCCCGATCCTTTGGCAACCACCTTCGGCGCCTTATCCTTCATTTCATCGTAGTGAAGCGCAACAGCTCTTCTTAATGGAACAGATTCTTCCTTCATATTTTCACATCCACTGCGCTCTCTGTAATTTGTTCAAAGCGGGCGTCCAGAAAAGGAGCAAGCTTCATGTTTTCCCGTTTTTTTGCTGTGACGCCTGACAAGCTGTAGCCCAGTTCTTTCAGATTTTCCTTTAAAGCGGGGACCAGCGGTTCAAGCAAAGGCTCCAAGTCGAATCCTGTTTCAATTGTAACCGTCATGACGTTTTGCTGGATTAAACAATCGATCACCGTCTCTTCCAAGGCCTCCAACTGAAGGTAAAACATAAGGCGGCACTGGGAAGGGTCGATCTTTCCGTCGTCCTTTTTCTGCCCTTTTAAGAAAACGGTCAAATCCTGAACGCCGTTTTTTGAAAACAAAGGGTACGACAGAAAAAGCTGGCTCTGGGCAGGCTGATCATTTTGCAAAAACAGCTGTCCGTTTAAACGGTGAAAGATTTGATCAGCTTCCTGTTTTACAGGAGCGGGAAGATCGGAAGCATGCCTCATTTCATTCAGCACGAGCTTTAAAGATTGAAGGCCCTGATCTTTGAGAACAGCGCCGTTTTCCATCGCTCTCAACAATGAGAGTTCATCTCTGACGCCTAAAAGGTCTTTGATCTTGAGGAGAACGGAAAATACATCGGCTTTATTCGTTAATGCAGGTGCTGTTTCTTTCATGATATGCTGCAATAATTCCGTCTCTTTTGGCGTGAATCCGCCCGGAACGGCCGGAGCTTGTCCTAGAGATCCGCTCGATTCAAGCGCTCTGATGACGCCTGCCGCTTCTTTTACAATATGCGTCCCGTTCGTTTCGGCTTGTGCCGCCAATTTAGCGAGCAGGTCTTTAGCTGCCGCGATTTCTGCTTTTTGCGGCTGCTGCTGAACAGCTTTTGCTTCTTGTCCTTGGGTGCCGCCGGCGTCAGCTTTTTGCAAAGGATTCCCGACTTCTGAATGAACCTGCGGCTTTAATGGCTGAACGCCCTGCAGTTCTCCTTTTTCGAGCGACCTGACGTGTTCTGCAAGCTTTTGAATCAGCTTTTCGGCATGCACCTCGGTCTCCGCTTGTAAAACAGGCAAAAGCGCCTGCTTCAGCTTTTCCATGCCTGCGGATTGCTGAGTGGCGTTCGTGATCATATCAAATGTTTTGGCAATCTGCTCGTTCAGCGGTACTGGGTTTTTGACGGCCAAAATCGAATCGAGCACGCCGGGATGGACGGGAAGTTCGCGTTTAAGAGCGAACATGACGGCATCGGCGCCTTTTTGGGCGTCAGACTTCGGCAGATTTTCAAGCCACTTGATGGCGGCTCTTAAATCGTTTTCCCTGATCGGCTGCTGCTCCTTCAGCAACGCTCCGACCAGAAAGACAGCTTCCTTCGTCCGCTTCAGAGAAAGCCCGTTCAACAGCTTAAAAGCGGCATCCTGCACTGTCTTTGGGTTTTTGTCAAACGCTTCAACGACCTGAAGGCGGCCTGTCGCTTCATCAGGCTTCTTTTCATACGAAAACCAGTAATGAGCGCCCGCTTTCAGGGGTGCCTCAAGCTTCCCCTGCCATTTCGTATTGCCGATTTGTATTTCGGCGAACTGCTCGCTGATAAAGCGGAGCACTTTGCCGAGCATCAGCCTTTTCTGATCCGTCTCCGTTCCGCTGATCCGCTGGAGAGGATCAGCTTGTTCAAATTGTTTTCTTAAGCTGTTATGTACATCGTTCAGCATCATCAAAGTCATTCTTCCTCCGGAACGTTATTCATGTGCTTTAACAGGGGCGAACGATCTTCGGTGTATCGGCGACGGGCCGTATTTGGCAAGGGCATGCAGATGCTCTTTTGTTCCGTAGCCTTTATGCTTTTCAAAGCCGTAGAGAGGATACTTTGCGGCGTATTCATCCATCAGCCTGTCTCTCGTCACTTTTGCGATGCATGCGCCTGCCGCTATCGATGCGCTTTTTGCATCCCCTTTAATGATCGATGACTGCTCTGTTTCGACTGCAAGCGACATGGCGTCGATTAGAAGATAATCCGGAGCGACGTCCAGCGCTTGGACCGCTTTCAGCATCGCCGCTTTCGAGGCTTCATAAATATTCAGCTCATCGATCTCATCAGCGTCAGCGATCCCGACGCCGACTGCTGCGGCTTCTTCCATAATGTATGAATAATAGTCTTCTCTTTTTTGCTTTGACAGTTTTTTCGAATCTGTCAGCCCTAATATTTCACAGTCTTCTTTGAGGATGACAGCGGCGGCAACAACAGGCCCTGCGAGAGGCCCTCTGCCCGCCTCGTCGATTCCGGCGATATATTGATAGCCCCGCGCTCTCAGCGACCGTTCGAAAGACGTCATCACCTGCCACTCTTCCTGCATGGCCGAAAGCCTTTCATTTTTCTTCAGCCAGGCGTCGACAAGCGCTTGGACGCTTTTTCGCCCATCATTTTTGCACTGCTCTATAAAAGGGTCTTTTTCATCACTCACCGATTGAAGATGTTCTTTAATTTCTTTGACGGTTAATGTTTTCACTTTCTCTTCTCCCCTAATGTTCTTATCGGCGCATCTCCTGCAAAAATAAAGGCCCGCTCTTTTAAAAGCGCGCCTTTTTACATATCCTCCGGCTTTTCAAAAGAAAGCGGACCGAACTTTTCGGTGCGGATATCGCGGATGATGACTTCTGTCGTCTTGTCGTAATTGATCTCGCCTCCGGCCATGAGACAGCCGCGTTTTTTTCCGATCTCATCAAAAAGCGCTGCAATCTCTTCTGGAATCTCTTCCAGATCGTAGCGCTTTTTTAAGCGCTCAGGGTAATTCTCTTCCAAAAAGCGCAAACCGTAGACGGCGACATCCTGCAAGTTGATAATCGAATCTTTAATTGCACCTGTTGCCGCAAGCCTCAGCCCGACAAGCTCGTCCTCAAACTTCGGCCATAAAATCCCCGGGGTATCGAGAAGCTCGAGCTCTTTTCCGACCTTCACCCACTGCTGCGCCGTTGTGATCCCGGGTCTGTCGCCCGTTTTGGCGATGTTTTTTTTCGCCAGCCGGTTGATTAAAGTCGATTTGCCGACGTTCGGAATGCCGACGATCAACGCTCTGATCGCGCGCGGCTTTACACCTTTTGCTTTCATTTTATCAAACTTTTCTTTCAGCAACTCTTTTGAAGCGGGAAGAATTTGATTGAGCCCCTGTCCGTTGACCGAGTTGATGGCGAGAGAAGGAATCCCGTCTTTTTCAAAGTGCTGCTTCCAAGCCTTCGTCACGGAGGAGTCCGCTTTATCCGCCTTGTTGAGCAGCATGATCCTCGGTTTGTTTTTTAAAATCTCTTCAATCATCGGGTTTCTTGAAGACATCGGAATTCTGGCGTCGACCAGTTCGTATACAATGTCGATCAGCTTGAGTTTCTCCGTTACTTCCCGCCTCGCTTTGGCCATATGCCCTGGGAACCATTGGATCACCATTTGTCTGACACCTACTTTCTGTTATTGCTATTCTTTTAATGGTGCGGTGCATTTATACTTGTTTGACAAAAAAAGAGCTTGTTATGGTTAACAAGCTCTTTTCGTTCGTTATCTTTATCGTCTGATTTCTTTAATACGAGCCGCTTTTCCACGAAGTTCGCGCAGGTAATAAAGTTTCGCACGGCGTACTTTACCATGACGGACAACTTCGATTTTCGCGATTTTCGGTGTGTGCAATGGGAATGTACGCTCAACTCCGACACCGTAAGAAATCTTACGAACTGTGAAAGTTTCGCTGATTCCGCCACCACGACGCTTAATCACGACACCTTCAAAAACCTGGATACGCTCACGGTTACCCTCGACAACTTTAACGTGTACACGTAAAGTATCACCAGGACGGAACGCAGGCAAATCAGTGCGCAATTGTTCTTTTGTGATATCTTCAATCAATTTTTGCATCGTCTTCAACTCCTTCCAACAGATGCTCTTGCGCGAGTTAACCGGCACAGCGGAACATCGTTTTCAAACTTAAACGAGCGTTCCCGTTCAAGTCACAAGTAGTATCATACCACACCTTTTTTCCGGGTGCAATAGAATCTACCGGTTTTTCCATTCAGAAATCCATTTTCGCTCTTCTTCAGATAAAGGATAGTTTTCCAGAAGGTCGGGCCGCCTTAAAAAAGTGCGCCTGAGAGACTCCTTCCGCCGCCATTCTTTGATTTTCGCATGGTTCCCGGATGTCAGAACGTCCGGCACCTTCAGGCCTTTATAATCTGCCGGCCGCGTATAATGGGGGTGTTCAAGAAGCCCCGTGCTAAAAGAGTCTTCAAGGTGCGATTCTTCCTTGCCGAGTACGCCCGGCAAAAGCCGCACAACACTGTCTGCGATCATCATCGCCGGCAGCTCTCCCCCTGTCAAAACGAAATCTCCGATCGAAATTTCGTCTGTAGACAGGTGCTCTCTGATCCGCTCATCATACCCTTCATAATGCCCGCAAATGAACATTAAATGCTCTTCCTGCGCCAGTTCTTCAGCCTTCTGTTGGGTATAGCGTTCCCCTTGGGGGCAGACGAGGATGATTCTCGGAGACCCTTCGGCTTCAGCTGTCAGCTTTTCGACCGCATCAAAGACAGGCTGCGGTTTCAGCACCATTCCTGCTCCCCCGCCGTATGGATAATCATCAACGGTTTGATGCTTGTTGTCGGAAAAGGCCCGAAAGTTCACCACGCGAAAGTGGACAGCGTCCTTATCCTGAGCTTTTTGCAGGATCGACGAGCCGAGCACACCTTCAAACATTTCCGGAAAAAGCGTTAAAAAATCGATTTTCATTCGTCAAGTAACCCTTCCATGATATGAATCTTGATCGTTTGATCCGCCACATTAATCTCTTTGACAACGGCGTCGATATAAGGGATAAGCGCGTCTTTCTTTCCCGGTCTGGCCACGACCCAGACATCGTTGGCGCCCGGCGTTAAAATTTCTTTGACCTTGCCGATTAAATCCCCGTCTTCCGAAAAAACATCGCAGCCGATGATTTCGTGAAAGTAGTACTCGTCTTCCGCCAACTGGCTTAATTGGTCTTCGGGAACTTTAATCAAGGCATTCTTTAATTTTTCGGCTTCGGTGAGCGTTTCAACCTCTTTAAACTGCAAAAGGTGGAACTGTTTATGAAGCCTGTGGGCGCTGACGGTCACCTTGACAGGCTCGTCTGTTCCTTCACGGAACAAGTAGAGAGCGTTTCCGGGCTTGTACCGTTCCTCAGGAAAATCGGTTCTTGAAATGACGCGGACTTCGCCTTTTACCCCATGAGTATTAACAATTTTCCCTACATTAAACCATTGTTTCAGCATTTCTTCACCTCGGACGAATTTCAATGACGATCCCGTCTTTAATCACGATTGTTTTTCCCGTCGTCATATCATGCCAATTATCCCCGACTTCAATGTCCATTAAAGCGTCGATTTCTTTTTCCTTTACTTCGCTGCCAAGCGGCAGTGTATGGATTTGATTGATTTGAAAAACGATCATTTTAATCTTGTCCTGACGTTTTTCAATTTCTTTTTTAAATGATTCAGTCGCTGCCGGATTGTGGTGTTCCTTTTCGTGCTTCCTGAGCTGAAAATAGAGCTGGTTGCATTCGCGCTCAAGGATTTCCTTTCGTTCTTCAAAAGAAGCCAGCAGCTTTTTTTTGCTGTTTTCAGTCAAAACCTGCATAACGGTAACACGTTGGATAATTTGCATGGCATCATCACCTACTGTCCCGTGATTTTTCCTTTCCCTGAAATCCGGCAGCCTGGCATAAGCTGACAATCGGAATCGTTCATCTGTTTCTATTTTTCTTACATGTTAAAAAAGGGGGAGGTTTTCACCCTCTCCCCTTAGTCTGCGATCTCAAGTTGAACTTTCTTAGAAGACTGTGCGCCTGCCGCAAATACGACAGAGCGTATCGCCCTTGCAGTGCGCCCTTTTTTGCCGATGATCTTGCCGGTATCCTCTCTGTTGACAGACAAGCGGAACATCGTCCGCTCTGGATTTTCCTCTCTGAAAACCTGAACGTCATCCGGATGATCCACAAGCGGTTTGACCAGTGATACAATCAGCTCTTCCAAGTGCAGATCACTCATTATTTGCTTTGTTTAGCGTTGTGGAATTTTTCCATAATGCCTTCTTTAGAGAACAGGTTGCGAACCGTGTCAGATGGTTTAGCTCCTGTTTGAAGCCATTTAAGCGCAAGCTCTTCGTCGATTTTGACTTCCGCTGGTTTTGCAACCGGGTTGTAAGTTCCGACTGTTTCGATGAAACGGCCGTCACGCGGTGAACGAGAATCTGCTACAACAATACGATAGAAAGGAGATTTTTTTGCTCCCATACGTTTTAAACGAATTTTTACTGCCATTTTACTAGCACCTCCGAAAATATTTCAACAAGATAGTATATTAACAATGATAAAAGTGTTTGTAAAGTGTTTTTTCTTAACAACGTTTTTATCATCTGAAAACAGGTTTACATGAAGGGCAGTTTAAACCCTTTTTTCTTGCCTTTTGTCATGTTTGTCATCTGTTTCATCATTTTTTTCATTTCTTCAAATTGCTTTAAAAGACGGTTGACTTCCTGTACGGATGTCCCGCTTCCTTTCGCAATCCGTTTGCGCCTGCTTGCATTGATGATCTCAGGCTGCTCTTTTTCCTTCCCGGTCATCGACTTGATGATGGCTTCGATATGGCTGAGCTGTTTTTCATCAACTTTAACGTTTTTTAAGCCTTTCATTTTGCCTGCGCCGGGCATCATTTGAATCAGATCTTCAAGCGGCCCCATATTGCGGACCTGTCCGAGCTGTTCCAAAAAGTCGTCGAGCGTAAAGCTCATATTTTTCATTTTTTGCTCGAGTTCTTTCGCCTTTTCTTCGTCTACGTTGGCCTGGGCTTTCTCGATAAGGGTGAGCACATCGCCCATTCCGAGAATTCGCGAGGCCATCCGTTCGGGATGAAACGGCTCCAGCGCATCAAGCTTTTCGCCCATTCCGGCAAATTTGATCGGCGTGTTGGTCACGGCGCGGATCGACAAGGCCGCCCCGCCTCTTGTATCACCGTCAAGCTTCGTCAGAATGACACCCGTCACACCGAGCTGTTCGTTGAAGCTTTTGGCAACATTTACCGCATCTTGACCCGTCATGGAATCAACGACAAGGAAAATCTCTTCCGGCTGAGCTGTTTCTTTTACCTGCCCAAGCTCATCCATCAGGTCTTCATCAATGTGAAGGCGTCCCGCCGTATCGATGAGAACGTAGTCATGATGATTTTCTTTCGCCTTTTCGATGGCCTGCTTGGCAATCTCAACCGGACTGACCTTGTCACCCAGTGAAAATACCGGCATATCGAGCTGTTTGCCGAGCGTTTCCAGCTGTTTGATCGCCGCCGGGCGATAGATGTCTGCTGCCACGAGCAGCGGATTGCGGTTATGTTTTTTGCGAAGCAGGTTGGCGAGCTTTCCGGTCGACGTCGTTTTACCGGCCCCTTGCAAACCGACCATCATGATGACGGTCGGCGGACGCTTTGCAGCGGCAATCTTGCTTTCCTCGCCGCCCATCAGCTCCGTCAGTTCTTCTTTTACCACTTTAATGACCTGCTGTCCGGGCGTCAGGCTTTTCATGACGTCTTGTCCGACAGCTCGTTCGCTTACCTTTTTCACAAAATCTTTCACGACTTTAAAATTGACGTCCGCTTCAAGGAGCGCTAAACGGACTTCGCGCATCATGTCTTTGACGTCTTGCTCCGTTACTTTTCCTTTTCCGCGGATTTTTGAGATCGTTTGCTGCAGTCGGTCGGCTAATCCTTCGAATGCCATATTAAGTGCCGCCTCCTAATCTAATTTCTCAAGCGCGTCGATCAGGGATTCCGCTTCGGGCTGACCGTCAGTCAGCTTTCTCAGCTCTTCAAAAATCTTATTGCGCTCTTGAAATTTTTTAAACAAAAGTAGCTTTTCTTCATATTGCTCAAGCATGGCTTCGGTCCGCTTGATATTGTCATAGACCGCTTGCCTTGAGACATGATATTCTTCAGCTATTTCGCCAAGGGAGAAATCGTCTAAGTAGTAAAGCGACATGTAGCTTTTTTGTTTTGATGTCAACAACGACTGATAGAAATCGAATAGGTAATTCATTCTCGTTGTTTTTTCAAGCGTCATGAGACTCTCCCCTTTGTTAAGTCAAATCCCTTTACGATACATTAGTTTACGCTGAAATATTTGATCTGTCAAGTTTTTATCTTGTCATACATGACGGCGAAAAAGAAAACCCCGGCGAAGGGGTTTTCCGCGCCTACTCTTCTTTCTCGATCAGATCGGAAAACAGGCCGTATACATATGACTCTGCTTCAAACGGCTGCAGGTCATCCATTTTTTCTCCCAGTCCGACAAACTTGACCGGAATCTGGAGCTCGTGGCGGATGGCGAGGACGATGCCGCCTTTTGCCGTTCCGTCGAGCTTCGTCAGCACGATGCCGGAGACATCAGTCGCTTTGGAAAATTCGCGCGCCTGTGTCATCGCGTTCTGTCCTGTCGTCGCATCCAGTACGAGCAACACTTCATGAGGTGCATCAGGCACTTCGCGCTGAATCACGCGCTTTACCTTTTCGAGTTCTTTCATTAAGTTCACTTTATTTTGGAGACGTCCTGCCGTGTCGCAAAGCAGAACATCGGCGCCGCGCGCTTTCGCGGCTTGAACGGCGTCATAGATAACGGCCGCAGGGTCCGAGCCTTCAGCCTGTTTGACGACATGCGCGCCGACGCGCTCTCCCCACACTTCAAGCTGATCGATCGCGCCGGCTCTGAATGTATCTCCGGCAGCAAGGACGACATTTTTGCCTTCTTTGATGAATTGATGGGCAAGCTTGCCGATCGTCGTCGTTTTGCCGACGCCGTTTACGCCGACGAATAAAATGATGTTTAAGCGGCCGTCTTCGACGCGGAGCTCTGCTGCTTCCTGCTCCCCGCCTTCATAGATTTCGACGAGCTTTTCAGAAATGACGGACTGAACCTCTTTCGGGTCCTGAATATTTCTTCGTTTGACCTCGCTTTTCAGTTCGTCAATCAGCTCCATCACCGTTGAAACGCCGACATCAGCGCTGATCAGAACCTCTTCAAGCTCTTCAAAAAAATCCTCGTCCACTTTCCGGTAGCGGGAGACAAGCTCATTGACCCGCTCCTGAAACGTATTTCTCGTTTTCGCCAGGCCTTCTTTAAATTTGCCTGAAACCGAATCGGTCTGCTGTGTGATTTTTTCTTTCAGTTTTTTAAAAAAGCTCATGTCCTGTAACCTCGCTTTATTGAACTAGTTCTTTTGTTTCTTCAAGCTTGACTGAGACCAGCTTGGAAACGCCTGATTCCTGCATCGTCACGCCGTAAAGAACATCGGCTTCTTCCATCGTTCCTTTCCGGTGGGTGATGACGATAAACTGGGTTTCATGGCTGTATTTTTTCAAGTATTGGGCAAAGCGGAACACGTTCGCTTCGTCAAGCGCCGCCTCGACTTCATCCAGCACGCAGAACGGAACCGGTCTGACTTTGAGGATCGAAAACAGGAGCGCGATCGCCGTCAAGGCCCGTTCCCCGCCGGAAAGCAGGCTCAGGTTCTGCAGCTTTTTGCCCGGAGGCTGAGCGATAATATCGACGCCCGATTGGAGCAGGTCATTCGGATCTGTCAGCTTGAGTTCGGCTCTTCCGCCGCCGAACAGCGCCCGGAAGACGTCTTCGAAATGAGAACTGATCTGTGCAAATGTTTCCGCAAAACGCTTCGTCATTTCCTCATCCATTTCCTCGATAACCTTAAAGAGCGTATTTTTCGCTTCGAGCAGGTCGTCTTTCTGCTCCGAGAGGAAGAGGTAGCGTTCATTGACCCTTTCGAATTCCTCAATGCTGCCGAGGTTCACCGTTCCCAGCTCTTCGATTGCAAGCTTGATCAGCTTGACGCGCTTCCTCGCCTCTTCAGGGGAAAGCTCCAAAGGATATTTTTCCCTCGCCCCTTCAAATGAAAGTCCATACTCTTCCCGCAGGAAAGAGAGCAGGTTGTCGAGTTCGACTTCCATGCGGCCGAGCTTGACTTCTTCGTCTTTTAAGAGGCCTGCCATCTGCTTATACTGGCGCTTCATTTCTTTCAGTTCCAGCTCTTCGGTTTCAAGGCCTTTTTGCAGTTTCATCCGCTGCTCTCTTCTTGATGCGATAAGCTCTGCGGTTTTATTTTTGTCGTTCAGCTTCGTTTTCGCAGCTTCTTCAAGTTTTTCCTCCCCGGAAGTATTGGAGGACATTTCTGTCGTCAAGAAAGAGAGATCCTCTTCGGCAATTTTGAGCGCTTCCGCATTCTCGGCATACTCTTCTTCAAGCCTTGCGAGCTTTTCCCGTTCATTCGCACACGACTGTTCGGTTTTCGCCAGCACCACTTTCAAATCGGTCAGCTCGCTTTGCAGCGCTTCTTTCGTCGAGGTCTGTGTCTGTTTCCGCTCCGTCATCGCTTCGATTTCGGAATCGAGGCGCTTCAGCCCGCCGGCGATCGATGTGAGCTTTTCTTCAAGCTCTTTTTTACGCCGTTTCTTGTCTTCGTCCCCTTCGAGCAGAGCCGATTTTTCCTGATCGTAGAGCTCCAAATGGCTGTTGACGTTTTTCTCGGCGATTTCGAGTTCGTACAGACGCCCTTTGATTTCCTGCTGTTCGGTTCTTAAGCCTTCCCCGTCCTCGCGGAGTGACTGAAGTTTGGCATCAAGCTCTTGCATCGTCTGCTTCAGGGCTTTCACTTCTTTTTCGAGCAATTCGGTTTTCTCTTCCATCTCGGCGAGACGTTTTGTCTGGGCTTCCAGCTCCCTGTTGCGTCCCAGAAGCGAGCTGCTTTTTTTCTTAACGGCTCCTCCCGTCATTGAACCGCCCGGATTGACGACATCCCCTTCAAGGGTGACGATCCGGTATCTGTGGCCGAGCCGTTTGGCAAGATCGTTGGCGCCTTTTAAATGCTCGGTGATCAGCACGGTGCCAAGCAGGTTTTGCACGACGGTCCGGTAGGCCGGATCAAACGAAACAAGCTCGCTGGCGATGCCGATGAACGACGGATTTTCTTTCGCCGCTTCGATATCTCGCGACTGAATGCGGCGCTCTTTGATGACGGAAAGCGGGAGAAAGGTCGCCCTTCCGAACGAATGCTTTTTCAAATATTGAATCGCCCGTCTGGCGGCGTCTTCATCGTCAGTGACAACATGTTGGGCCGTTGCGCCGAGCGCGATTTCAATCGCTGTTTCATACCGCTCGTCCGTCTTTAACAGCTCTGCAATCGCACCGCGAATGCCCGGAAGCTCGCTCTTGGCCTTTAATACTTCTTTGACGCCTTGATAAAACCCTGAGAAGTCCTCCTGCATCGCTTCAAGCATTTCCTTTTTGGAGCGCGCCTGCTGAACGTATTGATAAGCTTGGTAAAGGGCGGATTCCTTTTTCTCGTACTGGCTTTTTTTCTGTTCATAGCTTTTTTGCGCGTCCCTGAATGCTTGAATCTGGCTGTGAAGGCGCTCGTCGACGAGGCTGAATTCGTGTTCGGTTTTCATCTTTCGGTCGGCGATTTCCTTCCGCTCGCTTAAATATTTTTCATTGTTTTGCGCGAGTCGTTTTTGCTGCGCCGCGGATTGGGACATTTGGTCTTCAAGAAATTGAAGCTCGTTTCGGACGGATGCCTGTTCGTTCAAGAGCTCGAAATAATCGCTTTTCAGCTGTTCGATTTCTTCTTCTACATTTTCGCTGTATCCGGATAGAGCCTGATTCTTTTCTTTCACCTTTCGGGCAAGCTCTTTTGCTTCGGCCTCGAGCTTTTCAAACACAAGCTTCTGCGCGGCGATTTTTTCTTTCAGGCTTCGCTCTTTTTCACTGCGCTGGACGAGCGCTTCTTCAAGCTGAGCTCTGTTTTGCGTCGCGTTTTTTTTGCGTTCCTTCAGCACTTCTTTCCGGCCTTCAAGCTTCTCCAGTTCCTCGCTTGTCAAAAGCAGCACTTGCTGAAGCTCATCGACCGATTCGTCGAGCGCTTGAATTTTGTCTCTTGCCTCTTCGATTTTGGCTTCCTTTGCCTGGATGGCCGCAGACGAAGACATCTCTTCGTCTTTCGCCTTTTCGACTTTCTGCTGAAGGGCTTCCCATTTTCCGTGAAGCTCTTCGATATCATACGCCGTTAACGCGATTTCGATTTTTTCAAGCTCATCCTTTTTTTCAAGGTAGTCTTTGGCGATCGAAGCCTGCACTTTCAGCGGCTCCACCTGCCCCTCGAGCTCGTGGAGGATGTCTTCGACACGGTTCAAATTGTCCTGTGTCTCAAACAGCTTGTTTTCGGCTTTTTTCTTTCTCGTTTTGTATTTTAATACGCCGGCCGCTTCTTCAAAGATGCTTCTCCGCTCTTCAGCCTTGCTGCTTAAAATCTCTTCGACTTTGCCTTGGCTGATGATGGAAAACGCTTCTTTTCCAAGCCCCGAATCCATAAAAAGATCAATGATATCTTTCAGACGGCACGGCTGGTTGTTGATGAGAAATTCGCTTTCCCCAGATCTGTAGACTCTTCTCGTCACACTGACTTCGTGAAAATCGATCGGCAAAAAGCGGTCGTCATTGTCAAGCGTCAGCGTCACTTCGGCAAGATTCAGCTTTTTCCGCGAATCGCTGCCTGCAAAAATGATGTCTTCCATTTTACCGCCTCTGAGCGATTTGGCGGACTGTTCACCGAGCACCCAGCGGATCGCGTCGGTAATGTTGCTTTTTCCGCTGCCGTTCGGACCGACGACAGCTGTCACGCCTTTTACAAAATCTACAGAAATTCGTTCTGCAAACGATTTAAATCCTATCACGTCTAAACGTTTGAGGAACATGGTGATCCTCCTTATGTATTAAAGTATTACAATTCTATCATAACCCCATCGAAAAGGCTTAAAATACATTGAAATCCCCCTGAGTTTTGCAAGGGGGATTTATTGTTTCATATGGTGTTTTTGCAGCCTCGCGAGCGCTTCTTGAGCGGCATGCTGTTCTGCTTCTTTTTTGGAACGGCCGCTTCCCACCCCAAGTACTTCTCCTTTTAGCGATACGTTTGCTTCAAATTCGCGGTTGTGCGCCGGTCCTTTTTCCTGAAGGATTTTATACTCCAGAATACCTCGTCCGTCGCGCTGTACAAATTCCTGCAGCTGGCTTTTAAAATCCATCACATGAGAAAAAGCACCATCGTCGATTTTAGGGAAAACGTACGCTTTCAGAAAGGCCACGACAGCTTCGAGCCCCTGATCCAGATAGAGCGCACCGATAAAAGCTTCAAACACATCGGCTAAAAGCGCCGGACGCTTTCTTCCTCCAGTCATTTCCTCTCCTTTTCCCAATAGAACAAGCTCTCCGAAAGAAAGCTCATGGGCCAGGGAAACCAAAGAAGGCTCACATACGATCGCCGCTCTCAATTTCGTCAAATCACCCTCGCTCATCGCCGGGTATTTGGCGTATAAAAATTGAGAAATCGTCAGTTCCAAAACGGCGTCTCCTAAAAATTCAAGCCTCTCATTATCTTCATATGGCTTCTTTCGATGCTCATTCACATAAGATGAATGTGTAAATGCTTGATATAAAAGCTTCTCGTTTTGAAATTGAACCGAAATCCGTTCCTGAAACTTTTTAAACTGCTCCGCTTTCTTTTGAAACATTTTTTTGTCTCTGAAATGTGAATGTTTTGACATAGCAACCTCCATATGGGCACATCAAGTTCACCTCACCTCCTATGAAAAGGCAGGTTCGTGTATCATTGGGCAGCAAAACATTAAAATTAAAGCCGCATTTATAAAGGGATAAAGCCCCGTCTTTAAACGGGACTTTAAATGAGCTTACTGCTTACTATTTATGTAGTTCACAGCGTCACCGACTGTTGCAATCTTTTCAGCATCTTCGTCAGAAATCTCCATATCAAACTCGTCTTCAAGTTCCATGACAAGCTCAACTACATCAAGGGAATCAGCGCCTAAATCCTCTTTAAAAGAAGCTTCAAGAGTGACGTCGGCTTCATCCACGCCGAGGCGGTCTACGATGATTTTTGTTACACGCTCTAATGCGTCTGCCATAGCTATTCACCTCCCCTCAAGTATTATAGTTGATTCGTTTTTAAAAAACCAGAGATAATTCAATTTTTGATTTCGTTTAAACCATAGCCATTCCGCCGTTGATGTTCAGCGTCTGGCCGGTCATGTAGCTCGCATGGTCAGATGCGAGGAAAACAACGGCGCTGCTGATGTCAGACGGATCGCCGAACCGTGCAAGCGGAATCTGCTTCAGCATTTCGTCTTGAATATCTTTTGTCAGCTTGTCCGTCATTTCCGTCGAAATAAACCCCGGAGCGATTGCATTAACGGTGATATTTCTTGACGCAAGCTCTTTCGCCAGCGTTTTCGTCAAGCCGATCACGCCTGATTTAGCCGCGACATAGTTGGCCTGTCCGGCGTTACCGACGACGCCTACAACCGAGGTGATGTTGATGATCCGGCCGCTTCTTTGTTTCATCATCTGTCTTGTTACGGCTTTTGAACAATTGAACACACCTTTTAAGTTTATGTTAATGACGTCGTCCCATTCATCTTCTTTCATTCTCATGAACAGATTATCTTTTGTAATACCCGCATTGTTGACAAGGATGTCAAGCGTGCCGAAGCGGCCGACCGCTTCCTTCATCATCGCCTGAACCTCATCCGCATTGGAAACGTCTGCTTTAAAAGCAAACGCATCGCGGCCGAGCGCTTTGATTTCGTCTACAACTTCGTTCGCTTTCGCTTCATTGCCCGCGTAGTTGACGACGACATTTGCTCCGTTTTTCGCCAGGTCCAGGGCGATCGTGCGGCCGATCCCTCTTGAGGCTCCTGTAACAACGGCTGTTTTATTCTCCAGCATTTTCGTTTTCCTCCTTCAACGTTTGAACGGCAAGTTCAATTGTGTTCGGGTCTGACACAGCAATCGTTTTGACTCTGCGGTTCACTTTCTTCACAAGCCCTGACAAAACCTTTCCGGGGCCGATTTCGATGAACGTCGTCACGCCTTCGTCAATCAGGCGGCTGATTGTTTCTTCAAATCGCACAGGAGAATACAGCTGTTCAATCAGTTTATTCTTAATGTCGTCTTTATCTGTTACAAAGTCGGCTGTTACGTTGGAGACGACCGGAATGGCTGCATCGCTGATCTTGCACGCATCAAGAACTTCACGAAGCTTATCAGCTGCCGGCTTCATCAGGTCGGAATGGAACGGCCCGCTGACTTCGAGAGGAATCGCGCGTTTTGCGCCCTTTTCTTTGGCAAGCTCTGAAGCGAGCTCGACGCCTTTAGCTGTTCCCGAGATGACGATCTGCCCGGGGCAGTTCAAATTGGCGAGCTGAACAAGGTTTCCTTCTTCGGAAACTTTGTCCGTCACTTCTTTCAGCGCCTGGCTGTCCATGCCGAGAATGGCCGCCATCGCGCCTTCACCTGCGGGCACGGCTTCATTCATGAATTCGCCGCGCTTTCTGACGGCATAAACCGCGTCTTTAAACGACAAGGCGCCGGCAGCTACCAATGCGCTGTACTCGCCGAGGCTGTGCCCTGCCGCATAGTCGGCTTTAATGCCGTATTCCTTCAGTTTTTGAAGCGCTGCGGTACTCGCTGTTAAAAGGCTTGGCTGCGCGTTGTATGTAAGTGTCAGTTCTTTTGCATCCCCTTCAAACATGAGGGTGCTCAGTTTTGTTTCAAGCGTTTGATCCGCTTCTTCAAAAATCTTCTTTGCATTCGGTTCTTTTTCATACAATTCGTGTCCCATGCCGATATGCTGCGAACCTTGGCCCGGGAATAGAAAAGCAATCTTGCCCATATGTTAAAACCTCCAGACTATTCATCTGCTTTTTGTTGAATTTTTTCTTCGATAAATTCAGCGACATTTTGGCTGACCATCTCTCTGGCCTGGCGGATCGCGTGATAAACGGCCCGTCCGTCAGATGATCCGTGCGCTTTGATGACGGGCGCCTTTAAGCCGAACAATCCGGCTCCGCCGTATTCAGAGTAATCCATCTTCGTTTTCATTTCTTTCAGCTTCGGCTTCAGCGCAGAGGCGGCGAGCTTCGCCGTGAAGCTCGAAGTCAGCGTCGTTCTCAGCATTTTAAAAATGGACAGCGCCGCGCCCTCGACCGTTTTCAAGGCAACGTTACCGGTAAAGCCGTCTGTCACGATGACATCAGCGACTCCGTCCAGCATGTCGCGCGCTTCCACATTGCCGATGAAATTCAAATCGGTTTCCTTTAATTTTTGAAAGGTCTGCTTGGCAAGCTCATTTCCTTTTTTGTCTTCGGTTCCGACGTTTAAAAGTCCGATGCGCGGATTTTTGACGCCCAGCACCTGTTCTCCGTAAACAGATCCCATAATGGCGTATTGAACGAGATGTTCGGGCTTGGCGTCCACATTCGCTCCGACATCAAGAAGGAGAAAGCCGTCTCCGGAGACAGTCGGCAATGTCGGCGCCAACGCAGGCCTTTCAATCCCTTCAATCCGGCCGACGATAAAGAGCCCGGCCGTCATAAGCGCTCCGGTGTTTCCGGCGGAAATGCAGGCATCCGCCCTGCCTTCGGCGACTTCTCCGGCCATCAGAACCATCGATGAATTCTTCTTTCTTCTGACGGCTCTGACAGGTTCTTCTGTCGCCTCGATGACTTCTTCCGCGTGCTTGACAGTGATCCGCCCGTGCTCCGTTAAATGGGCGGCAATTTTTTCCCGGTCGCCGATCAGCGTAATCTCGAGGTCTTCAAAATCTTCGACCGCTTTCATCACGCCTTCAATAACCGCTTTGGGAGCATTGTCTCCTCCCATGGCATCTACAGCAATTTTCATGACTTACGCGCCACCTTCTATGATTGTTTTGAACGATACATGACAAATTCGCCTGAAAACACAGGCTCTTCGGCAACATAGCTGTTCACTTCAACAACCGTTCTGCCTTTATCTTTATCAAGCTTTACGACTTTCGCTTTTGCAACGACCCGTTCGCCTTGCTTGACCTGCCTGGTAAAGCGGATGTCCGCTTTGGCCGTCAATGCGAGCTCATCGTCGATGAGGGCAACGGCGAGCGAGTTGGCCTGGGCAAACAAATGGTGTCCCCTGGCGATTTGATTTCGGCTGAAAACGTGCTCCGTTCTGATCTCCAGAATGGAAATCGCGTGCTCATCCAGCTCCAAATCAATGATCTCGCCAATGACCTCGTCGAGCGGGAGAGACTTGACTTCATCTTCAAGAGATTTCTCGGCAACACTTTTGATTCTTTCTCTCAGTTCAGGTATGGAAAGTTCCAAACGGTCCAAGCGAATCGTCTGAATGCTGACGTTAAATTTCTCCGCTAACTCCTCGTCCGTAATAAACGGGGTCGTACGAATCGTCTGCTGCAGCAATTCTTGGCGTTCTCTCTTACTTTTTCTCATGTTTTTAAACACCATCCGCGCAATTATGACTAGGTACTAATAGTAGTATATAATTTCATAGATTGGAATGCAATCTTTCTTTACCCGCCGACAATAAATTTTCACAGGACTTCCAGGTCAGCTCAGCTTTTCTCCTTCCATCACCCCGCTGTTTTGCAAGTGTTCCCGCAGGCTTTCATATTCGGCATCCGTCCAGAACGCCTTTGAAGAGACAAGTTCTGCAGCGTCTCTTCTTGCCGTTTCCAGCGCGCGGTAGTCGTGAACCATGTCAGCGACTTTAAACTCCGGCATCCCGCTCTGTTTTTTGCCGAAGAAGTCCCCGGGTCCTCTGAGTTCAAGGTCCTTTTCAGAAAGCTCAAAGCCGTCGGTCGTCTCAGACATGATGCTCATGCGCTCTTTGCCCGTTTCAGATTTCGGATCTGCCATCAGGATGCAATACGACTGGTGGTCGCCCCGCCCGACCCGGCCGCGAAGCTGGTGCAGCTGGGAAAGACCGAACCGGTCGGCATCATAGATCAGCATGACCGTCGCATTCGGAACGTTTACGCCGACTTCAACGACGGTTGTGGAAACGAGAATCTGGCATTCGTTTTTGCTGAACTGCCTCATCACCTGTTCTTTCTCGTCATTTGAGAGCTTTCCGTGCATGAGACCGATCTGCCACCTTCCTCTGAAAGCATGGGTCAGCATGCTGTGCACATCGATGGCGTTTTGAACGTCGAGCTTGTCCGATTCTTCGATCAAGGGACAAATCACATATGCCTGTCTGCCTTTTTTCAGTTCTTTTTCGATAAACGCGAGAATTCGTTCGAGCATGTCGTGCTTCACCCAATAAGTCTCAATCCGCTTTCGCCCAGCCGGCATTTCATCGATGACGGACACATCCATTTCCCCGAAAACCGTAATCGCCAGTGTCCTTGGAATCGGCGTCGCCGTCATAAACAAGACATCGGGATCTTTCCCTTTGCTTCTCAGTTTTTTTCTTTGCTCGACACCGAAGCGGTGCTGTTCATCGGTGATCACGAGACCGAGCTGTTTAAAATGGACATCGTCCTGAATAAGGGCGTGCGTCCCCACCAAAATATCAATTTCTCCTTCTTTTAATCTTTCTAAAAGCTCTCTTCTCCTTTTCCCTTTCACAGAGCTTGTTAAAAGCGCAACATTGACATCGTACTGCTCAAAGAGGGATACCAATGAATCGGCGTGCTGTTCCGCCAGTATTTCGGTCGGCACCATCATCGCTCCCTGGAATCCCGAAAGCAGCGAGGCGTATAACGCAATCGCGGCGACGGCCGTTTTGCCTGATCCGACGTCTCCTTGTAAAAGCCGATTCATTTTATACCCTGAAGCCATGTCCCTTAATATGTCGTCGAGCGCTTTCGCCTGCGCGTTTGTCAAAGGAAACGGGAGGCTTTTGACAAACGAATTGACGTCTTCCGTTTTAAAGGTGTGGCTGATTCCGTCGGACGCCTCCCGCTCGAACTTCCGTAAAGCCTGCATTTTCAGCTGAAACAGTAAAAATTCTTCATATACAAAGCGGCGCCGCGCATGTTTTAAAGCTTCCCTCGACTCGGGCTTGTGCATCGCCTTCACCGCCTCCTGGTAAGACAGAAGTTTATAGGCGGTCCTAAGCTTTTCCGGAAGGGGGTCTTCGGCAGACGGCAAATGGCTGCGGACGGCTTCCTGAATCAATTTCCTCATTGTCTTTACGGTGATATTTTCTTTGACGGAGTAAACGGGCTCAATCGACTGGTCACCTTGGTGCGGCCCGTTTTTCAGCTCCTGTACCATCACGGATTGTCTGTGCTTGTCCCATTTTCCGGTTACGGTAACGATCGAACCGATCGCAAGCTTTTTTTTCAAATAAGGCCTGTTAAAACAAACTGCTGTGATCAAATAGTTTCCGACCAATAGCCGGAACGTGAGGCGGCTCCGCTTTTTCCCGTAATAGGCAAGAGAAGGCTCGCTGTGAACCTTCCCTTCTACCGTCACTCGTTCGTCGTGTGCCACTTCTTCCAAATCGCGCAATTCATAATCGTCATATCGGTACGGGAAGTAGTTTAAAAGATCAAGAACCGTATAGATTCCGAGCTCATTTAACGTTTTTTCCGTTTCCGTCCCGACGCCTTTTATAACAGATATACTAAGTTGCAGATTGTGTTCCACGTGCAGCTGACGCTCCTCCGAATATTTTTTTCTCCAATTCTTTGCCCGTCGGTGTTGCAGCAAGACCGCCCCGGCCTGTTTCCCTCAGTGCCGTCGGCATCGTCTGCCCGATTTTATACATCGCATCGATCACTTCATCGCATGGAATGCGGCTTGTAATGCCGGCAAGCGCCATATCAGCCGCGACCATCGCGTTGGCTGCGCCCATTGCGTTCCGCTTCACACACGGCACCTCAACAAGCCCTGCGACAGGATCGCAGACTAGACCGAGTACGTTTTTTAAAGCGATGGCCATCGCTTCGGCGCACTGTTCAGGGGTTCCGCCCGCCATTTCGACGATGGCGGCAGCCGCCATGCCCGAGGCCGAGCCGACTTCAGCCTGACAGCCTCCCGCGGCTCCCGAAATGCTCGCATTGTTGGCAACGACGAATCCGAACGCTCCCGATGTAAATAAAAAGCGGACCATCTGCTCTTTCGTCGGCTGAAGTTTCTCTTTTACCGCAAAAAGCGTCCCCGGGACAACGCCGGCCGAACCGGCCGTCGGCGTTGCGCAAATCGTTCCCATCGCAGCGTTGACTTCATTTGTCGCAACCGCTTTGCTGACAGCGTCAAGGATGACATCCCCTGACAGCCCTTTGCCCGATTTGAGGTAGGCTTGAAGCTTAACGGCGTCTCCCCCCGTCAATCCGGAGTGCGACACGACGCCTTCAACACCTTTTTGCACAGCATCTTCCATCACGGTCAAGTTGGCTTCCATCTGCTCGAATATTTCTTCCCGCGTCCGGCCTGACACCTCGATCTCCTGCGCGATCATGATTTCAGAGATGGACACGTTCTTTTCTTTTGTCAGCTGAATTAATTCTTTTACATTTCGAAACATATCGTCTCACCCTCCTTTTAGTCAGCGATCTGGGTCACCTCAATGATGTTCGGCAGCGCTCTCAATTCTTCAAAAACAGCCGGATCGATCGTTTGATCGACCTCAATCGTCATGAGCGCTTCCTGGCCGACGTCTTTGCGGGCCACTTCCATATGGCCGATGTTGATTGCGAACTTTGCAAGCACATTGGCTACGCCTGCAATCGTTCCATAGCGGTCGTTATGGACGACTAAAATAGCAGGGTGATTTCCCGACAATCTGAGCTCAAAGCCGTTCAGCTCAATGATTTCGATTTTCCCCCCGCCGATTGAGATGCCTGCGAGTTCAAGGGAGCCTTCATCATCAGAGATGAGGATGCGGGCTGTATTGGGATGCGTTGGAACCGCTTCTTCTTCCCGGAACTCGATGGCGATTCCCTTTTCTTCAGCTAGGCGGATCGAATCTTTGATTCTTTCATCAAATGTATCAAAATCCAAAAGGCCGCCGATGATCGCAACATCTGTTCCATGTCCTTTATACGTCTCGGCAAAAGAACCGTACAATGACACAACGATTTGTTTCGGCTCCCTCCCAAACACGCTTCTGGCGACTCTGCCGATTCTGGCCGCGCCGGCCGTATGAGAACTTGACGGACCGATCATGACGGGCCCGATAATATCAAACACACTTCTGTACTTCATCCTTATCCCCCTTTTACACACAGATTCCCCCGCTGTACAGAGGAAAAAAAGCCGTTTTTTTTAGACTAATCGATCATTCCCCAATTGGCAAGCAGACAACGTCCGAGCGGGCTGATGCTTTAAAAAAAGCCAAAAGAAGAGAAGGGCTTTTATCATCATGCCCTTCTGCCTTTGATCGATTATTCAACAGCCAGAATGTAGGAATACAGCGGCTGTTTTCCGTCGTGCACTTCCACTTCAACGTCTTCGTACGTCTCGCTGATAAAGGCTGCGAGTTCTTCGGCCTCTTCTTCCGGCGCGTCTTCCCCTTTGATCACAGTGACGATTTCACTGTCTTCATCGATCATGCCTGCGAGCAGCTTTTTCGCTGCTGCTAACTGGTCTGATGCCGTCTCAACGATTTTACCGTTTAAGATGCCCATAAAATCGCCTTTTTTAATATCGATGCCGTCAATGTTAGTGTCTCTGACCGCATAGGTGATTTGTCCGCTTTTCACCTCGCCGATCGCACCGAGCATAGCGGCTTCATTCTCGTCCGCTCCAAGGGCCGGGTTGAATGCGAGGAGCGCGGCCATTCCTTGAGGAACGGTCTTCGTCGGGATGACAATCACATGTTGTCCGGCAACATCCGCGGCCTGGTTCGCCGCCATGACAATGTTTGAATTATTCGGCAGAATCACGACCGTGTCCGCGTTGGCGTCTTTTATCGCCTGAACGATGTCTTCCGTGCTCGGATTCATCGTCTGACCGCCTTCGATGACCTTTGTGGCGCCGATGCTTTCGAAAAGTTCGGCGATTCCTTCTCCCATGGCCACTGTGACGACGCCGTACGGCTGCTTTTCAGCCGGCGCTTTTTCTGCCGGGGCAGCTGCCTCCTGTTTGTTCTGATTGAGAATCGCGCTGTGCTGCTCTCTCATGTTTTCGATTTTCATGTTGATTAAGCTGCCGTATTTTTGCGCATAAGTCATGACTTCCCCCGGATATTCGGCGTGGATGTGCACCTTGGCGATATTTTCGTCTGAGACGACGAGCAGTGAATCACCGAAGCCGCTTAAATCCTGGCGGAACGCATCTTCATTAAAGTTTCTTTTACCGCTGTCGAGCTTTACCATAAATTCCGTGCAATAGCCGAATTCGATGTCTTCTGTATTCATGTGGCTTTGAGCGTTTTTATGGTGCTCCGCGCTGACAAGATCATCCAATGACGGAAGAGCGGCCGCTTTTTCAGAAAGCTTTTCTCCCTTTAAAGAAGCGAGAAACCCTTCATACACGTAAAGCAGCCCTTTTCCGCCGCTGTCGACGACACCGACTTCCTTTAAAACCGGAAGCAGCTCAGGCGTCCGCTCCAATGAAGCCTCCGCTTCATTCACGACGGCTTCCATCACCTTGATGATATCGGTTTCAGTTTGAGCGGTGAGCACTGCTTTTTTTGCCGCATCTTTGGCAACCGTCAAGATCGTGCCTTCGACAGGCTTCATGACGGCCTTGTAGGCAGTGTCCACTCCGGCCTGGAACGCGGCGGCAAATTCTTTCGCGTTAATTTCCGATTTCTGTTCAATCGATTTGCCAAAGCCTCTGAACAGCTGGGACAAAATGACGCCCGAGTTTCCCCGCGCTCCCATCAGAAGCCCTCTTGACAGGCTTTGTGCCACTTTGCCGATATTGGCGGCATCGATCTGCTCCACTTCTTTTGCACCGGATGTCATCGACAGATTCATGTTCGTTCCTGTATCTCCGTCCGGAACCGGAAATACATTTAACGCATCAACTACATTTGCGTTTTGAGACAGATGGCGTGCGCCGTACAGAACCATTTCTGCAAAAGCTTTTCCATCCAGATTTCGTATAGACACTCTTGTTTTCCTCCTAACTACGGGTTCGTCACTCGTACTCCTTGAACGTAAATATTTACGGAATCCACTGCAAGACCCACTGTATGGTCGAGCGTATATTTGACTTTTGTTTGAACATTATGTGCCACTTCTGAAATTTTTGTTCCGTAGCTGACAATGATGTACATGTCAATATGAATACGATCTTCTTCTTGGCGGACGATGACGCCTCTTGCAAAGTTTTCTTTTCTGAGGATTTCAGTCAGTCCGTCTTTAATTTGGTTCTTGGATGCCATACCTACGATCCCGTAGCAGTCGATCGCTGCGCCTCCGGCAACCATGGCGACCACTTCGTTTGATATATCAATCTGTCCGTATTTTGTTCGGAATTCAATGGACACGTTGGTTCCTCCTTTTCGAGTCTCGCTTCTGACCTCTGGTTAACATCATTCTACTATAAGGACCTTCTTTTTAAAAGAACAGGCAGGCTTCTCTCCAAACCTAACCCTACTTATACTACAGCGCGTTCATTTTTTCAAGATGTCAAGGGATTTTTCTTGAAAGCAGAGCAATCAATAGTTGCAAACGGTTTTCAGCTGTGGTAAATTATTAAAGTATCTGAAGCATCACAGGTGATCAACTGATAATGAATGATGATGTTTTTTTTGATAGTTAGGAGGGAAACAAATGGCACGTAAATGCGTTATTACAGGCAGAAAATCACGTTCTGGCAACTCTCGTTCTCACGCGATGAACGCTTCTAAACGCACATGGGGCGCTAACGTTCAAAAAGTGCGCATCCTTGTGAACGGCAAGCCTAAAAAAGTATATGTATCTGCTCGAGCTTTGAAATCTGGAAAAGTTGAGCGTGTATAAGAAAAAATAAACGCCTGCCAAGAGCGACTGTACGCTTTAGGCAGGCGTTTTTTCGTTCTTTTGCTTGCCATCCGGGGAGAGCCCTTTGACCCGCTCCGCAAAAAAAGCGCACCCGGCGCTTCTTAGTCTTTGCGAAACGAGCCAAGCATCGCCCGGACGATTCCCCCTAAAAACTTCGGTAATTTAATGGTGTAAAATTTCATTCCCTTCCCTCCTCAAAGAGTCCGCAACCGCATCCACCTTCAACATCGGATCCCAAACACAAAGCGAGCGGAAGCGCCAGGATATTTAATCAGTGCTTCTTATCATTATTAATATGCCTTCAGAAAACGAAAAAGCACCTTGTGAATGGATGAGTTCGTTACTAATACATAGTGTCGAACCTAGAGCAATATGACACTTATTTAAAGAATACTTAAATCCTTCGAGGGAAAGGTTTTTTACCGTCTCCGTAAACGGCAGGAATGAAATGTACGGTTTTGTTTGATCACGCATGACGGTGTAAGAGCCTTGGGGGTGCATGCTGATCGTATTTTGGCGGTCGATCATGACGGTCTTGACGTTTTGCTTCATCGCGGTGTAAAGGAGATGCAGATTCCCGAGAAAATGGTCTGCTCTGCCTCCCGAAATGCCGAACATTCTAATGCATGAAGGCCGCTGTCCGACCGCCCAGCTCAACGCAAGGTCCAAGTCCGTCTGATCTTTTTCCGCCTGATAAATATGGAGGCGGGGAGCCGCCTTTTCAATCGCTTTTTTTTGCTCGTCTGTGATGCTGTCAAAATCCCCGAACGCTTCATCAGGCACGATCCCCGCTGCCAAAAGGGTTACAGCACCTCTGTCAACCCCGACCCAAAGCGCATCGCCGTCCTGATACTGCAGCAAGTCGGGAATGAGATGATCGGGACCTCCCGCTACAATATTGATCGTTTTCATCGCATTGTCCTTTCTGTAAACGCCGTAAAAAAAGAGCTCAGCTTGAGAAAGCCGGCTCTTTTTCATCGGGAAACCTTACCCAAGCGCACCTTTTATATCGGAAATGGCTTTTTTGCGGTCTTTTTCGTTATAAACGGCAGAGCCCGCAACAAGCAGATTTGCCCCTGCTTCGATACACTGTCTTGCCGTCATTTTGTTGACGCCGCCGTCCACTTCAATCAGCAGGTCGGCGAGCCCTTTTTGCTCGGCCATCTCCTTGACCTGCCTGATTTTCGGCAGGACTGAGGAAATAAACGACTGTCCGCCGAAGCCCGGATTCACTGTCATCAATAGTACGAGATCAAGGTCTTCAAGCACATGCTCGATCTGCTGCACAGGGGTATGCGGATTCAAGACAACACCCGCTTTGACTCCTTGCTCTTTGATGAGCTGGATCGTCCTGTGAAGGTGCGGGCACGCTTCAACATGGACGGACAAAATATCGGCGCCCGCTTTTGCAAAAGCAGGTATATAGCGGTCAGGGGCTTCAATCATTAAATGAACGTCGAGCGGAAGTTCTGTGATCGGGCGGACGGCTTCCACTACAAGCGGCCCGATGGTCAGGTTGGGAACGAAATGGCCGTCCATCACATCGATGTGGATGAAATCGGCGCCGCCTTGTTCAACATCCCGAATCTCTTCCCCTAGACGGGCAAAATCGGCTGAAAGAATCGAAGGAGCAACATATACCATATCTTAATACCTCGGCTTTCTGTCTTTGATCTCTGTTAAAAATTCAACATAATGGTCGTAGCGATACTGGGCGATTTCACCATTTTCCACGGCGCGTTTGACGGCGCAGTTCGGCTCTTTCATATGCAGGCACCCGCGGAACTTGCATTCGGCGCTTTTTTCGCTGATTTCCAAAAACGCAGACCCTAAATCTTCAGCTTCAATACCGGCAAACTCAAGCGAGCTGAAGCCCGGGGTGTCGGCGACGAGCCCGCCGTTTATATCGATCAGCTCCACATGGCGGGTCGTATGCTTTCCCCTTCCTAAGTGAGCGGAAATCCCGGCGGTTTTCAGTTCAAGGTCGGGGCTGATCGCATTTAAAAGCGAAGACTTGCCCACGCCGGACTGGCCGGCGAATACGGTGATTTTGTCTTGAAAATGGGAGACGATGTCTTCGATGCCGCTTCCGTTTTTCATCGATGTCATATAGACGCTGTACCCAATGTTCCGGTAGTCATCGGCATATTGGTGAATCCGCTCTTTGAGCGCGTCATCATCCACGAGGTCCATTTTCGTAATGCATATGATCGGCCTGATGCCACCCGCCTCAACCAGCACTAAAAAACGATCCAATAGCGACGTGCTGAATGTCGGCTCTTTTGCCGAAAACACGAGCACCGCCTGATCCACGTTGCTGATCGGAGGTCTGACCAATTCATTGAATCTGTCTTTAATCTCGAGAATGTAGCCTTCTTTATCGTTATCGGCCTGGTAGACGACATCGTCGCCGACGAGAGGGGTGATTTTATTTTTTCTGAAAACCCCTCTTCCCCTGCACTGAATGATCTGATCACCATCCAAAACATAGTAAAATCCGCTTAATGCTTTAATGATTTTGCCCTCAGGCATATCGCACCTCCCTTATTCATCCTCAGGATATTCAATCGTTTTTGACCTGACTACTTTATCGTTGATCGTTACTTGATAATACCCTTTTTGCCCGGGCGCAATCCTGAATTTGATCGTCCGCTCTGCCGGCGCCGTGATTTTAAAATTTTCATAGACGTCGGAAATGCTGTGTTCTTCATCATCGATCGAAATTTGGACGTTTTGTTCTTCGCCCTCCGCTCCCGGTTCATAAGGGATATCAATTTTCTCGGTCACCGTTTTGACGGGTTTTTTCTCAGGTCCGAGCGAAAACGTAACCTCGACTTTGTCTCCCGGCTTGACGGATGCCCCCGCCCCCGGCTTTTGTTTGATGACCTGACCTTCCGGCACATCTTCAGAATGCGCCTCCTTTTCGACAAGGACAAGCTGATGGTCGTCCAAATAGCCCGAAGCCGCCTGTTTGCTGTATGTTTTTAAATCCCTTAAAGTAATGGCTTCCGGACCGAGGCTGACCGTTAATTTGATCTCGTCGTCGGCGGCAACGATTTCGGTGCCGGCTGCGGGGTCCTGTTCGATGATGGTGCCTGCTTCTTCTTCATGGTGCACTTCTTCTGTCTTGATGTTTTTAAAGCCCTTTTGCTCGAGAAGCTTTTTGGCGGCGTCGACTTTCTGGCCGACCACATCTTCCACTTCTGTTTTCTCTTTGCCTGAGCTTTTATAAAGCTTGACAGTTGAGCCTTCCTTTACGATATCGCCGGCTGCAGGGTCCGTTTTCACGATCAGCCCTTCTTCAATTTTATCGTCGGCAATGTCTTCAGCATTCGGATCCACTTCAAACCCTTCGTCTTCAAGCTTGATGACGGCTTCTTCATACTCAAGGCCTGCTACATCGGGAACGGCTACATCTTTTGGAATAAAGAGCGACGGAAACACCGTCAAAGCCAAGACGGCTGACACAACGAGAACGAAAAACACCGTCAGCAATATAAGCGGCCATTTCTTTCTTTTTTTCTTCTTGTTTGCTTTTGCCTGCTTCTTCTTTTCTTTCTTTGATAACGGAGCCGCTTCCGCTTCTCCGTCGCCGGACTTGTCGCCGCTCTCGTCTTCCGGCAGGTTTTTGATGATCGGAACAGCTTTCGTCATCTCATCATCAGCTGGAATCGTGAATCGCTTTTCGTTGAGCCTGTCCGGGTCGAAAGCCGTTTTTAAATCGGATTCCATCTCTTCGGCCGCTTCATAGCGGTGGAATGGATCTTTTGCCATCGCTTTCAGGACGATGTTTTCTATGCTTTGCGGCACAGCCGGGTTCCACCTTTTCACCGACGGCGTTTCTGATTGCAGATGCTTCAGCGCGATGCTGACCGCCGATTCTCCTTCAAACGGCATACGCGCCGTCAGCAGCTCGAAAAGCACGATGCCGAGCGAGTAGATATCGGATTTTTTCGTAGACAATCCGCCTCTCGCCTGTTCGGGCGACAAATAATGGACAGAGCCCAAAACCGAGTTGGTGTGCGTGATGGTCGTCGAACTGAGCGCCATGGCGATGCCGAAATCGGTCACTTTAATGTGGCCCATATGGTCGATCAAAATGTTGTGGGGCTTAATATCCCGGTGAACAATCTGGTTATCATGGGCGTGTGCGATGGCGGATACGATCTGCTCCATGATTTGGACCGCTTCTTTTGGATGAAGCGGGCCTGTTCGGTTTATGTATTCTTTCAGGGTCATCCCCTCGACATACTCCATCACGATATAATAGATGTCATCTTCTTCTCCGACATCATAAATGCTGACGATATTCGGGTGGTCGAGGCTTGCAGCGGACTGCGCTTCCCTTCTGAACCGCCTGATAAAATCGGCATCGTGAACGAAGTCAAACCGCAGCACTTTTATCGCGACTTCACGGTCGAGGATGATGTCCAGCGCTAAATAAACGTTCGCCATCCCCCCGCCGCCGATGGCGCGCAGGATTTCGTAACGTCCGCTGATCCGTCTGCCGATTAACACTTGTCTTCACCTTCTTCTATTTGAGAAGGAAGTTCCAATAGCGCGACGGTGATATTGTCCTCGCCGCCGTTGTCATTGGCCAGCTGAACGAGCTGTTCCGCTTTCTCCTCCGCAGAAGAAAGAGCTGTAAGCATATCCTTCAGTGACTCATCGTCTACTTTATTCGTCAGCCCGTCAGAGCATAATAGAACTTGATCGCCCGGTTCGATTTCAAAAGTATGGGCTTCAACCTTCACTTCCGGATCAGTGCCAAGCGCTTTTGTCAGCACGTTCTTCCGCGGATGGTGTTCGGCATCTTCCTTCGAAATCCCCCCTGTCCGCACGAGTTCATTGACAAGCGAGTGATCTTCCGTCAGCTGTATGAAATGGCCGCCTTGCAGGAGATAGCAGCGGCTGTCTCCGATATGGGCGACTGTCAGCGTTTTTCCCGTGTATAAAGCGCAGACGACCGTTGTTCCCATTCCCTGGCACTCTTCATGCGCCCTCGCATGGTCGAAAAGTTTTTGGTTGACGGCTGAAATCTGCTCTTTCAGCCAAGCTTCGCATTCAGCCGGCGAAGCCGGGACTTCTTCGGTTTCCTCCCAGATATCCCGAAGGGCTGAGACGGCCATCCTGCTGGCAACGTCGCCGGCCAGATGACCTCCCATTCCATCGCAGACAACAGCGAAAACCAGTCCGTTTTTTTCTGTGAAAATGCCGGCATCGTCTTCATTGTGCTGGCGTATTTTTCCCCTGTCCGTTTTTAAGGCTGTTTTCAACCTTGATTCACCTCGTCTCTTCCTGGCGCTCCTTTGCACGAAGCTGTCCGCAGGCAGCGTCAATATCATGGCCTTGCTCTCTTCTGATCGTGACATTTACTCCATGAGACTTTAATGTTTTTTCAAAGGCGAAAATCTGTTCTTTCGGTGTTCTGACATAGTCTCGTTCAGGTACATAGTTGACCGGAATCAAGTTGACGTGGCATTTGATTCCTTTTAGCAATTCAGCCAGCTCTTCCGCGTGTTCAACCTGATCGTTAACACCGCCGAAAAGCCCGTATTCAAACGTAACCCTTCTGCCGGTTTTCTTAATGTAGTAATCGACCGCTTTCATCAGCTCCGGCAGCTTGTAGGCTCTGTTGATCGGCATCAGCCGGCTTCTGATCTCAGTGTTCGGGGCGTGCAGAGAAATCGCAAAGTTGATCTGCAGCTTCTCGTCTGCAAACTCATAGATTTTCGGAATGATCCCGCTCGTTGATACGGTGATATGGCGCGCCCCGATATTCAGCCCTTTATCATGGTTGACGATTTTCAGGAATGCAAGCATTTCCTGAAAATTATCGAACGGCTCGCCGATTCCCATAATGACGATGGAACTGACGCGTTCATCTGTTTCATCAAGCGCCTGCTGCACTTTGACAACCTGGGCGACGATCTCTCCGGCTTCCAGGTTCCGCTTTAAGCCGCCGAGGGTCGACGCGCAAAACGTACAGCCGATTCGGCAGCCCACCTGTGTCGTTACACAAACAGAATTGCCATATTCGTGCCGCATTAATACGGTTTCGATCGTGTAGCCGTCATGAAGCTCAAATAAAAACTTCATCGTTCCATCTTGTGAAGTCTGCTTGACGGCCGTTTTCAGCGTCGTTAATACGAAATGTTCGTTCAGCTTTGTCCGCAGCTCTTTTGAAAGGTTTGTCATCTTTTCAAATGACGTGACTCTCTTTTCGTAAAGCCATTCGAATATTTGCGCGGCGCGGAAAGGTTTTTCGCCGTTTTCCGAAAGCCAGCTTTTCAGTTCTTCTATTTCAAAAGAATAGATGGACGGTCTTTCTGTCCGCAATTCTTTTCTTACTTTTTGTTTCGATTCCATTATTGTGATCCCTTCTTTCTCATGCTGCAAATAAAGAAGCCGTCCGTTCCGAAGTAGTGGGGAAGGATTTGAATGCTTCCATCCTTGACATACGGCGCCGCTTTTTCGGGCAGCCGCTCGGCGAGGGTGGGGTCTGCTTCAAATTCATCGTGTTCTTTCAAAAAAGCATGCATGACTTGTTCATTTTCGGTCGGGTCCATTGTGCATGTGCTGTAGACCAATGTCCCGTCTGTTTTCAATAAAGGTGCGATTTCGTTTAAAATCGCCAGCTGAATCCCAGCGAGACGCGCGCTGTCTTCGGGCGTTTTGCTGTATTTGAGATCCGGTTTTCTGCGGATGACACCGAAGCCCGAACACGGAGCGTCGACGAGAATCCGGTCAAACTGCTCCGGTTCGAAGGCTTCGCCGGCTTTTCTGGCATCCAGCGCCCTTGCTTCAATGTTGGAAAGCCCGATCCGGCCTGCCGCTTCTTTGATCAGCTTTACTTTATGCTGATGAAGGTCAAGGGAAATGATCTTTCCCGTATCTTCGAGCAGTTCGCCGATATGAGTGGATTTTCCTCCCGGCGCTGCGCAGGCGTCCAGCACCGTTTCTCCCCGCTCAGGACCGAGGGCTCGCGCTACCAGCATTGAGCTTTCATCTTGTATGGTGACTTCGCCTTCTTTGAAAAAAGGAGTGGACGCAATCGTTCCTTTTTGCAGTTTGACAGCGTCTTCGGACAAGTCGCCTTCTTCCGCCTCAATCCCCGCTTCATTCAGGCGGGAAAGAAGCGTATCCCGGTCGTGTTTCAGCCTGTTGACGCGGATCGTCTGCTTCGGCGGGATCATGTGAATCCGGCAGATTTGTTCTGCCGCTTCGAACCCGTAGGCATCGGTCCATTCCCTGACAAGCCATTCCGGATGGCTTGTCTCAACCGCAAGGCGTTCAACCGGGTCGGCAATATCAGCAAAAGAAGGCACGCCTTCTCTCTGAACAGAGCGCAGAACGCCGTTAACAAATGAAGAAATTCCTTTATGCCCGCGTTTTTTAGCGATTTCAACAGCTTCAAAAAGGGCGGCCCGGTCAGGGATTTTCTCCAGGTATTCCATCTGGTACAGCGACATTCTCAACAGATGGATGACCCAGTCTTTCACTTTTTCCGGTTTTTTAATAAACGGCTTCAGCATATAATCGAGCGCCAGCTTGTTTTGAAGGGTGCCGTAAACGAGTTCTGTCAAAAGGCCTCTGTCTTTGTCGCTTAAATCGTTCGCTTTCATGACAGACTGAAGCAAAAGATTGCTGTATGCCTGATTCTGGTCAAGCTTAATCAGTGCATCAAGCGCGACTTCCCTCACATTATTTTTCATCGCTATGACCCAATTTCATTCCGGCTTGAAGACCCGCTCCCCTGACAAAATCTTCGGCCTTCATTCTTTTTTTGCCCGCAGGCTGCACTTCCGTTAATTTTAACGCGGTGCCATTTCCGGTAGCGACGACAATGCCGTCTTTTTCAACGGAGACGATTTCTCCCGGCTCTGCCTGTTTTAAGGCTTCGCATTTTTTCGCAGCCCATACTTTCAGCGTCTGGCCGCTTAAAACCGTGTATGCGACAGGCCAAGGATTCAAGCCCCTGACTTGGTTGTACAGGACTTCGCCGGGCTTTGACCAGTCGATCAGTTCCTGTTCGCGTTTAATGTTCGGCGCATATGTCGCTTCCCGTTCATCCTGTTTTTCAGGGGTTGCCGAACCGTCAATGACCTTCGGAACCGTTTCGGAAAGAAGCTCAGCCCCGGCCTTGCTCAGCTTGTCGTGGAGCGTGCCGACATTATCGGTTTCTTCGATGTCAACTTCGACTTTGGCAAGCATATCGCCTGCATCCAATTTTTCGACCATGTACATGATCGTCACGCCCGTTTTCTCTTTGCCTTCCAGAATGGCGTAATGGATCGGAGCTCCTCCGCGCAGCTCGGGCAGAAGAGAGGCATGGACATTGATACAGCCGTATTTCGGATAATCGAGGAGCTTTTTCGGCAGGATCTGCCCGAATGCCGCGGTTACAATTAGATCGGGTTCAAGCGCCAAAATCCTGTCCGTCTCCGCATCTTCCCTCACTTTTTCAGGCTGGAGCACGGGAATGCCGCGGCGCAGCGCTTCCTCCTTGACAGGCGGAGGGGTCATCACTTTTTTTCTGCCTTTCGGGCGGTCAGGCTGGGTGACGACACCCACCACCTCATAGCCGTCATCAATCAATGTGCTGAGCACCGGGACGGAAAAATCCGGCGTTCCCATAAAAACGATCCTTGTCATCCAATCATCCTTCCATTTCCTCAAGTTCTTCCGCATCATAATAGCGCGTAACTTTTGATGTGAATAAAATACCGTCCAAATGGTCGATTTCATGCAGCAGCGCCCGCGCCAAAAAGCCTTCAGCTTCAATCGTGAACGGTTTTCCGCGGCGGTCGAACGCCTTGACCTTTACATAATCCGAACGCTTCACTTCACCGTATAGATCGGGAAAGCTCAAACAGCCTTCAGGGCCCGTCTGTTCGCCGCTCTCTTCGATGACCTCCGGGTTGACCAGTTCAATTCTGCCCGTGTCATCGCCGATATCGACGACTGCCGCTCTTTTTAAAACGCCGATTTGCGGGGCGGCAAGCCCGACTCCGTCCAGCTCAAGCATCGTATCATACATATTGTCGAGCAGTTTCTTTAATGATTTATCAAAAGACGCAACGGGTTCGGCAGGGGTTTCAAGAACCTCCGCCGGATACGTTACGATCGGTTTTACTGCCAATCTAGAAGCCCTCCATCACACTGTTATTTTTACATCATCATATATGGATTCATGTCGATCGAAATCATCAATTGCTTTTGTTCAATATCTCGTTTGTAATGATCCATAATGTTTTTAAGCAACGATGTAAGCTGGTTTTCCTGTTTGTATTTTATCACGCATTGATAGCGATATCTATCTTTGATCCTGGCGATCGGCGATGCGACTGGGCCGAGAATCTTCGCCTCGCTTGAAATGTTCTTTTTTAAATAGTTGGCGATTTTTTCAGTCACGAGCGCCGCCTTCGTCACTTCTTCGTGCGATACGCTGACGAGCGCCAAATAATAATAGGGAGGATAGGCCTGTTCCCTTCTGTGCAGCATCTCCTGCCGGAAGAACGTTTCATAATCGTGCGTTTTCGTGAGCTGAATGCTGTAATGGGACGGGGTGTACGTCTGAATGATCACCTTGCCCGGCTTTTCGTGGCGCCCCGCTCTTCCGCTCACCTGTGTCATCAGCTGGAACGTTTTTTCAGCGGCTCTGAAATCGGGGATGTGCAGCATCGTATCCGCGCTCAAAACACCGACGAGCGTGACGTTTTCAAAATCGAGCCCTTTGGCGATCATCTGTGTTCCGAGCAGAATATCGGCTTCACCTTTGCCAAAGGATGTGAGCAGCTTTTCATGCGCTCCTTTTCTCGAGGTTGTATCGACGTCCATGCGGATCACCCTTGCAGCCGGCAGTACCTTCGTCAATTCTTCTTCGACCCGCTGTGTGCCTGTGCCAAAGTAGCGGATATGCTCGCTTCCGCATTCGGGGCAGCTTGACGGCATGCCGGTTTCATAGCCGCAGTAATGGCACTTCAGACGCTGTCCATACCTGTGGTACGTCAACGAGATTTCGCAATGAGGGCACTGGATGACATATCCGCAGTCCCTGCACATGACAAATGAGGAATATCCCCTTTTGTTTAAAAACAGAACGGCCTGCTCTCCTTTTTCAAGGGTTTCCTCAAGTCCGGCCATTAAGTCTTTGGAAAACATCGAGCGGTTTCCGCTGCGCAGTTCCTCCCTCATATCGACGAGAGACACGTCAGGCATGACTTGGTGATTGACGCGGTGCTTGAGGGAAAGAAGCTTGTACACGCCTTTTTTCGCCCTTGCGAACGATTCGAGCGTCGGCGTCGCACTGCCGAGGACGACCGGACAGCGGTGGTATTCGGCCCTTTGAATCGCCGCTTCTTTCGCATGGTATCTCGGCATCTCTTCCTGCTTGTACGATGTTTCGTGCTCTTCATCGATAATAATCATGCCGAGATTTTCAAACGGCGCGAAAATCGCCGAGCGCGCACCGACGACAAGCCGGACTTCTTTGCGGTGGATTTTCCGCCATTCATCATATTTTTCTCCTGTTGAAAGCCCGCTGTGCAGGACGGCTACCTGTGAGCCAAAGCGGCCTTTAAAGCGGTTGACCATCTGCGGCGTCAGCGAAATTTCCGGAACGAGAACGATCGCTTCTTTGCCGGCTTCCAGCACCTTTTCGATCGATTGCAGATAGACTTCCGTTTTTCCGCTTCCGGTCACTCCGTGAAGAAGAAACACATCGTGCCGCTTGTCTTCGATCGCCTCTGCTATCGCCTCATAGGCCTGCGCCTGCTCTTCAGTCAGCGGAAGCGGTTCGGTTTTTTTGAACATTCTGTCCTGATAAGGATCCCTGTAAACCTCCTCTTCGCTTTCCTTTAACAGCCCCTTGTCGATCAGCGCTTTTACGGACGCGGAAGAGCCTCCCGTTTTGCCGATCAGCTCTTTTGCCGGAACAGCACCGGATTCTTTGCGGTCGATGAAAAACTGAAGGACCGCTTTTTGTTTGACAGCTTGCGGGGAGAGGCCGTCAAGCGCTTCTTTTAAATGTTCTTTCGCACAAAGGGGAGCGATCATTCTCCGCGTTTTTTTGTTTGTTTTCTGCTTTACTTTATAGGCCACTTCAAGGTTGCCCTCTTGAACCTGGCGCTGAATCAGCTTTAATGTCCCATGGTCATCTATATCGGAATAAGAAAGTGTTTCTTTTTGCAAAAACAGGGTTTTAAGCGGTTCGGGAAGCGGCTTATCACCGATCACCTTGATTTCTTTGCCGTATTTTGCTTTCATAGCCGCGGGGAGCATCGCCTGAAGAGCCGTAATTTTAAAAGAAAGTGTTTTTTCTGTCAGCCAATCTGACAGCTCAAGCAGCTCCTCCGTCAAAACGGGCGTCAGATCAAGGATATCCTCGATATCCTTAACCGAACGGCCGGCGAGCTCAGACGATTCTTTCACGCCGGTGACAAATCCCTGAATTTTGCGGGCGCCGAACGGAACAATCACGCGCATCCCTTTTTTAATCATCCCTTTGAATTTGTCGGGAATGCGGTAGTCAAACGGTCTGTCGATATTTTTGGTTGTAACATCGACGATCACTTCAGCGAAATTCATGAGGACGTTCCGCTCCGGCCGGCAAGCTCAGCGGCTTCCTTCAAGACTTCGGCGGCAACCTCCCGTTTTGACATCAGAGGGTGCGCCGTCTTTTTGCCGTCTCGGTGAAACACCGTCACGATGTTGGTTTCCGTTCCAAAACCGGCGCCTTCGGCCGTGATATTGTTGGCGACAATCAGATCGAGATTTTTTTTCTCCAGCTTTTGTTTGGCATAGTCTTCGACGTGCTGCGTTTCAGCTGCAAAGCCGACCAAGACTTGCTTTGTTTTCCGTTCTCCCAGCGCTTTTAAAATATCCTTCGTCCGCTCAAGCTCAATGACGAGACCGCCGTCCTTTTTCTTCATTTTTTGATCGTGAATATGCTTTGGCCTGTAATCAGCGACAGCTGCCGTTTTGATGACGATGTCGCTCTCATCGAAAACAGATAAAGCCGCTTGATACATATCTTCTGCAGACTGAACATGAATAACGTCAACTCCTGCGGGATCATCAAGCGATGTCGGGCCGGCAATCAGCGTTACGCACGCTCCCATTTTTGCCGCTTCCTCAGCGAAAGCATAGCCCATTTTCCCTGTCGAACGGTTGGAGAAAAAGCGGACGGGATCGATTTGTTCTCTTGTCGGGCCCGCTGTAATTAAGACACGCTTTCCTTCAAGCAAACCGCTGTTTTCGTTTAAAAAATACGACTCGGCCAACTGGACGATCCGTTCGGGCTCTTCAAGTCTGCCTTTGCCGATATAGCCGCACGCAAGGTAGCCTTCACTCGGCTCGATAAACCGGCAGCCGTCTTTGTAAAGAACGCTGATGTTCCGCTGAACGGCCGGGTGGTCGTACATATGGACGTTCATGGCCGGAGCGATCCAAACCGGCGCAGTCGTCGCTAAAAGCGTCGTCGTCAGCATGTCATCGGCAATGCCTGAAGCGAGTTTTCCGATCACATTGGCCGTTGCCGGAGCAACGATCACAAGATCAGCCCAATCCGCGGCATCGATATGGGCGATGACACGGGGATTCGGTTCTTCAAACGTGTTGGTATATACTTCATTGCGCGAAAGCGCTTGAAAGGTGAGCGGAGACACAAATTCACAGGCGGATTTTGTCATGATGACTTTCACATTGGCTCCTGCCTGTACGAGCTTGCTCGTCAAGGCGGCCGCTTTGTATACTGCGATTCCTCCGCTTACTCCCAGCAGGATGTTGCGATTTTTCAGCATCGTTTTTTCTCCCCCTTATGTTCTGTTCGCCGGCCTGAAAAAAATAACAACCTAGTGTATAGGTTGCTATTTTTAAGGCTATTAGCGATTTTCCTTTTCGAATGTAAGCAGTCCGGCATCAATTTCTTCCAGCGCTTTGCCTACAAATTTATGCGACTTCGGATTTTCGATCTGCGCGTCTTTGTTGATCTGCATTTCGCGGGCGCGTCGGGCCGATACGGTAACGAGCGTGTATTTTGAATCCAGTTTATTCATTAAAGAGTCAATTGACGGATCTAGCATAATTATTCAACCTCCAGCATTTTCTTATATCTTGGAGCAACGCGGTCGCGCCGTAAATGTTCGGCGAGAACGATTGCTTTGATTCTTTCGCACGCAAGCTCAATGCTGTCATTTTCGACAACATAATCGTAGGCGTCCATCAGTTCGATTTCTTCCTTCGCCGCTTTCATCCGGTTTTCGATCAGGGCTTCTGTTTCTGTCCCTCTTGTGACAATCCGGTTTTTCAATTCGGCGAGACTCGGAGGCGCCAAAAAGATAAACAGGCCTTCAGGAAATGCCTTTCTGACTTGCAGCGCACCTTGGACTTCAATTTCGAGAAAAACGTCCCTGCCGCTTTCAAGGGTCTGTTCGACGTAGTCAACGGGTGTTCCGTAATAGTTGCCGACATATTCGGCCCATTCGAGCAGCTTGTTGTTCTCGATCATCTCTTCGAACTCTTCGCGCGTCTTAAAAAAGTAGTCGACACCGTCTCTTTCGCCTTGCCGCGGTTTTCTTGTCGTCACCGAAATCGAATATTCAAATTTTGTGTCCTCCTGAGCAAACAGCGCCTGCCTGACTGTTCCTTTTCCGACGCCGGAAGGGCCGGAGAGAACGATTAATAAACCTCTTTCTTTCATAAAGCTCTTATCCCTGCCCTTCATCCATAATTTCTTCTTTAACGGAAAGCCTTTGTGCTACTGTCTCAGGCTGGACGGCAGATAAGATGATATGGTCACTGTCCATAATGACAACCGCACGGGTTCTTCTTCCATATGTAGCATCTATAAGCATGCCGCGGTCTCTGGCATCCTGGATCATCCGCTTAATAGGCGCGGACTCCGGACTCACAATCGAGATCAGCCGATTCGCGGATATGATATTACCAAAGCCGATATTGATCAGTTTAATCGTCATCCTATACGTTCCCCCTGTACTTGGACGTCTCTAGTTTAACCTGCAGAGAACATCCGTAAACAATACGCACAATCGCTATTCTATATTTTGCACTTGTTCTTTTATTTTTTCAATAGAGCTTTTCATTTCGACCACATGTTTTGTGATCTGGTGATCATTCGCTTTTGAACCGATCGTGTTCGCTTCACGGTTCAGCTCCTGGACGAGGAAGTCGAGCTTTCTCCCCGCGGCCCCACCCGCTTCGCAAATATCGCGGAACTGGCGGAAATGGCTTTTCAGCCTCGTCACTTCTTCCGTGATATCCGATCGGTCTGCAAACAGTGCGACTTCCGTCAGCAGACGGCTTTCATCGAGACCGTCTGTTGACCATTCTTCAAGGCGCGCCTCAAGGCGTTCCCGATAGTGGCCGACGACCTTGGGAGCAAGCTCTGCAATGTCGTCTGTCAGCTTTTCAAGCCTTTCAATATGCTGAAGGCAGTCATCCTTCAGCCTCAGCCCTTCTGCTTCGCGCATGCTGCATAATTCAAGAACGGCAGCCTCGACCGCTTCAAGAAGGACTTCTTCAAGCTTGTCGTTTTGGATCGTCTCTTCTTCAACTTGGATGACATGGTCAAACTGAAAGGCGTCTTGAAGCGTGATCTCTCCAGAAAGCCGGCAGCGCTCTTTCATTTCGCGCGCGGCTTTCTGGTACTCCTCAAGCAGCGGCCAGTCAACCTGGATTTTCCGGGTGACCAGAGCCTCGTCGTCAACGGACACGAACAGCTCCAGCCGCCCCCTTTGTATATGTTTAAAAATCGTTTGCTTTATTTTGTCTTCTAAATAGAGCAAAGGTCTTGGCATGCGTGCGTTTACTTCTTTAAACCGATAGTTGACAGATTTCAGCTCAACAGCTGCTGTCAGCCCATCCTTCGTTTTGCTCGCGCTGCCGAAACCGGTCATACTCCGTATCATAAAACACACCCAATTCCGTATAAGTGAAAAAGACTTCTTTGATTTAAATTTACGCAAGATGAAAAGGCAATAGAAACCTCTATTACCTTTAAGATTATATCATACAAGCCTATTTTTTTCTTGTCAAAAGTGACCCGGCCAATAAAAAAGTTGGAATCGCCGACATTCCGACAATCAGGAGCCAGTCTGCCATTAAAATCGGAACCGTATGGAAAATCGGCTGCAGCGGCGGATAATAAATAACGACAAGCATTAAAAGAATCGAAGACAATACTGCGCCGAGCAAATAAATGTTTTCAAACGGATTGCGGTCAAAGATAGACCGCTCGCTCCGGCAGTCGAACACATGGATCAGCTGTGCAAGGACGAGCGTTGCAAAAGCGACCGTCTGAGCATACTCAAGCGCTTCCGGGTTGCGATTGTAAATGAACATAAACGCCCCGAGTGTGGCAATTCCGATTAAAAAGCCGCGCGATACGACCTTCCAGCCGAGCCCCCTTGCAAACACGCCTTCTTTCGGACTTCGCGGCTTCCTCTGCATCACATCGTCTTCAGGCTGATCCATGCCGAGCGCCATGGCAGGCAGGCCGTCCGTCACAAGGTTGACCCATAGAATCTGTATCGGAACAAGCGGCAGCGGCAGAGCGAGCAGCATCGCAAACAGCATGACCAAAATTTCGCCGACATTGGATGCGAGCAAATATCTGATGAACTTTCTAATATTTTCATAGATATTGCGTCCTTCCTTGATGGCCGATTTAATCGTCGCAAAATTATCATCGACAAGAATGAGCGATGATGCCTCCTTGGCAACATCCGTTCCCGTAATCCCCATCGAAATGCCAATATCCGCCTGTTTAATCGCAGGGGCATCATTGACTCCGTCTCCAGTCATGGCGACGATGTGGCCGTTTTCCTGGTAGGCGGTCACGATCTTCAGCTTATGTTCGGGCGACACCCTTGCAAACACGTAAACATCGTCAACAATTTCCGCCAATTCTTCCTGCGAGAGCTCGTTCAGCATCTGGCCGTCCACGACCTTTCCGCGCGGCGGCAATAACCCGAGATCTTTTGCGATGGCTGTTGCCGTTATCACATGATCGCCGGTGATCATCACTGTTTTGATCCCCGCTTCCCGGCACTCTTTAATCGCTGTTTTCACTTCGGGCCGCGGCGGATCGATCATCCCTAACAGCCCGATGAAAGTTAAGCCTGACTCCGCTTTTTCGAGCGAGAGATTTTCTGTTTCTTTGATCGGTTTATACGCGACAGCAATCGTCCTCAGCGCTTGGGACGCAAGCGTTTCCAGCGCCGCGCTTGTTTCGGCGAGTCTTGCCTTTGTGAAGATTTCGCGCTTTTCGTCCGTCAGCGTATGCGACGAACGCTTCATCAATACATCAGGCGCGCCCTTTGTGATGACAAAGCGCTTGCCGCTCTTATCTTCCGCAATGACAGACATCATTTTCCGCGTCGAATCAAACGGAAACTCCTCGATGATTTTAAAATGTTCGTCAACATATCTGTCCGTAAAACCCGCTTTTCGTGCTGCCGTCAGCAAAGCGCCTTCGGTGGGATCGCCGTCAAGACGAAACTCCCCGTCTTTTTCGATAATCGAAGATGAATTGCATAATGCGCCGAACAGAAGGACCTGTTGGAGCGGTTTATGATGCCTGGCTTGCACGTCGCGCCCGTTCATGGTGAAGGAGCCTTCGGGTTCGTAGCCGATCCCTGACACGTTCCACGTTTTCCCGCCTGACCAGACATGGGTGACCGTCATTTTGTTCTGCGTCATCGTCCCGGTTTTATCGGAGCAAATTATGGACGCGCAGCCGAGCGTCTCAACCGCGGGGAGCTTTCTGACGATCGACTTTTGCCTGATCATCCGCTGTACGCCGAGAGACAGAGCGACCGTGACAATGGCCGGCAGCCCTTCAGGTATGGCAGCGACGGCAAGGGAAACGCCCGCTAAAAACATGCTGTATAGGTCATGCCCCTGGATGACTCCGGCAGCAACGACAAGCAGCGTCAGGAACAAAGCGGCGACAATCAAAATTTTGCCGAGCTCTTCAAGCCTTCTTTGCAGCGGGGTCGCCGTATTCCCGGCAGATTCGAGCATATCGGCGATTTTTCCCATCGCAGAGTTCATTCCCGTGCCGATAACGACGCCGGTGCCGCTCCCCCTTGTGACCAACGTTCCCATGAAAGCCATATTCTTCAGATCGCCCAGCGATACGTCGGACGCCTGAAAAGCTTCTGCCTGTTTAGACACGGGAAGCGATTCACCCGTAAGAGCCGATTCTTCTATTTCAAGGCTCTTTGTCTCGACAAGCCTGAGATCGGCGCCGATTCTGTCTCCGCTTGCAAAACGGACAACATCTCCCGGAACGAGCTCTTTGGAAGGGATCTTTACCCATTCCCCCTCCCGGAGCACAGCCACTTGAGGAGCCGACAGTTCCTTCAAAGCCTCGAGCGATCTTTCCGCTCGTCTCTCCTGAAAGAAGCCGAGAATGCCGTTTACAAAGATGATCGCAATGATCGCGATGGCGTCAATATACTCCCCGAGGAAACCAGAGATCAACGTGGCCGCAAGCAAAACAAGAACCATGAAGTCCTTGAATTGAGAAAAAAACAGTGCGATCGCCGATGTTTTTTCCCCTTCCTGAAGTTCGTTTGTTCCGTGTCTTTCCAGCCGCTTTTCGGCCTCTTTTTCTGTTAAACCTTTGCCGATGGACGTTTTTGTTATGTTTAACAATTCGGTTTGTCCCATCTCGTGCCATTTCATTGAATCGTCCACTCCTCCTGCCCTAAAGGTTGCTCTTGGTATATCCATCTCTATAAGTCAATTTATTCAGACTCGTCCCAAATCATGCTATAATTATTGAATAGACGCTTTACGAAGAGGATTAACGAGAAAAGGGAGTTTTTCATATGTCTTTTGACGGCATTTTTACATACGGAATGATCGAAGAATTAAATGAAACGATTCGAGGCGGACGAATCGCAAAAATCCACCAGCCGTTTAAGCACGAGCTGGTGTTTCATATCAGAGCGAACGGGCAGAACCGCAAATTGCTGCTCTCCGCTCACCCGAGTTATGCGCGGGTTCACCTGACAAACGAAACCTATGACAACCCGAGCACCCCTCCGATGTTCTGCATGCTCCTCCGGAAGCATCTGGAAGGCGGCTTTATCGACCGAGTCGAGCAAGTCGGCATGGACAGAATGATGGTCTTTCATATCAGGAGCCGGAACGAAATCGGCGACACGCTGACAAGAAAGCTGATGGTTGAAATCATGGGAAGGCACAGCAACATCGTGTTAACCGACGGAGAAAAAGATGTCATCATCGACAGTTTGAAGCACCTGTCACCTTCGGTGAACAGCTACCGCACCGTGCTTCCGGGATACGATTACATTCTCCCTCCCGCCCAGAACAAATTGTCACCGCTGGAAGCGGAAACTGAAGATATTCTCCGCCATTTGAATTTCCAGGAAGGCAAACTGGACAGGCAGATCGTCGATACCTTTTCCGGCGTCTCGCCTCTGTTTGCGAAAGAAGCCGTCTTTCGCGCGGGCCTTGCCAACAGGGCGACACTGCCAAACGTCTTGACGGAGATGTTCAGCGAAATCAACAACCGGCGTTTTCAGCCCCAGCTTATCACGACAGAAGATGGAAAAGAATATTTTTACCTTCTTGAGCTGACCCATATAAAAGGCGATAACAAACCCTTTCATACGCTGAGCGAACTTCTTGACCGCTACTATTTCGGAAAAGCGGAGCGAGACCGCGTCAAACAGCAGGCTCATGATTTAGAGCGTTTCGCGGCAAACGAAAAGAAAAAGAACGAAAACAAAATCAAAAAGCTGAAAAAAACGCTTGAGCAGTCCGAACACGCGAAGGATTTTCAGCTGTACGGAGAGCTGTTGACAGCGAACCTGTACCAGCTGAAAAAAGGAGACAAAGCGGCGAGAGTCATCAACTACTATGATGAAAACGGCGGAGAAATCACGATACCGCTCAATCCGAATAAAACGCCTTCCGAAAACGCGCAAAGCTATTTTACAAAATATCAAAAAGCGAAAAATTCGGTGGAAGTCGTGAAGGAGCAGATCAGATTAGCAGAAGAGGAAATCGCTTATTTCGACCAGCTGATTCAGCAGCTTTCGTCTGCCTCTCCGAAAGATATAACCGAAATCCGCGAAGAGCTCGCCGAAGGAAAGTATTTGCGGGCCAAACAGCAAGGAGGCCAGAAAAAACAGAAGAAACAGGCGCCGACGCTCGAAACATACGAATCCAGCGCAGGAGAAACGATTCTCGTCGGCAAAAACAACAAGCAGAACGAATATTTGACGATGAAACTTGCCGCCCGCGACCACATCTGGCTTCACACGAAAGATATTCCGGGGTCGCACGTCGTCATCCAATCGAGCGATCCGGACGAGCAAACCATCCTTGAAGCAGCGCAGATCGCTGCCTATTACAGCAAAGCGAAAAACTCGGCTTCGGTTCCTGTCGACTATACAAAAATACGCCATGTCAAAAAGCCGAATGGCGCAAAGCCCGGTTTTGTCACCTACGACAGCCAGCAAACCGTTTTTGTAACACCTGACGAAGACCTGATCATCAAGCTGAAAAAATAATGCTAAAAGGCCTGAACCTCACTGGTTCAGGCCTCTTCTTTTACGGAAAAGCTCGTCGATCTCTTGGACAAGCCCATCATCGATCAAATCATCAATCTGTCCGGCCAGTTTGATCGTGTGACGCGGGCTGGCTCCGTTTGTCGAGACGGATATGGTGATGTTTCCTCTGTTGATTATTTTCGGAACATATACATTTCCAAGCTCCGCTTCACTCGCAACATTGACAAGCTGTTCAGGAGCAGCTGATGCGGCGATCCGCTTGTTCACCTCGTGATCATCGGTCGCGAGAATGATCAGAAATGCATCCTTGAAATCGCCGGGTTCCGCTTTTTTCTTCTTCCATTCGATGCCGTGCTCTTCGATCAATCCGAGCATCTCTTCTGATGCTTCGGGGCTGATGACGGTTGCAGACGCACCTTCTGCCAGCACCGTTTTCAGACGCCGCGCCGCGATCTCCCCTCCGCCTGCAATGACTGCGGATTTGCCTTTGATGTTAATGTGAAGCGGCAGCATCTGATGCTCCTGTAAAATCAAAGCGGCCGGCTTTGTTGATAACCGCTTCCTCAACGCGGTGCAAAAAGGCATTTTTCACATGAGGGTGGAAGCCGAGGTAATCCGTCAGCACGACGTCCGGATTGGTTTCTTTCAGCTTGGCGGTTTCCCTTTCAATCTCGTTCATCAGCATACCGGTAAACAGCAAATACGGTACGATAAATGTCGTTTTTCCGTCCCGTTCTTTAAGCTGTTTAAACACATCCAGATAGTGCGGTTCACAGGCTGTCATAAAGCAGGGAATGACCTCGTCAACGGGCGCGAGGTCTCTCAGCCGCTCGCAAATGTCATTGACATCCCGTTTGACATCCGGATCAGAGCTCCCCCTTCCGATCACCACGACTCTTGCATGTTCATATGGCGTCCCCGTTTCTTCGATCCTTGTAAAAACCGCTTTGACGACTTCCTGATCGACGCCGATCGGCTTTCCGTAAGCGACGCTAACGGAAGGATACTGCGAAGAAGCGCGGGCAAGCTCCTCAGGGATGTCCCTTTTGGCATGCGCGGCTGTCAAGAGGAGAAGCGGCACAGCCGCGATATGCGTCGCGCCCTTTTCCACACACGCTTTAAAACCGGTTTCGATATCCGGTGCCGCCAGTTCCAAAAAAGAAATTTCCTGAATGGGGGCGGACATGGTTTCTTTGCAGCTCTCCAAAAAAGCGGCTGCCTCTGTTTGAGCTCTTTTCAGACGGCTCCCGTGGCCGATATATAAAATCGCTTGTTTCATATTAAAGCGCCTCGCTTAATGCCGGATCTTTCAGCTCGGGTTCAAACCAGCTTAACTGTGAGCTGAATTGAACGACATCCCCGATGACAATCAGGCTCGGGTTTTCAATTTTTTCGCTTTCGACTGTACCTGCAAGCGTTTCAACCGTGCAAAGCACCGTTTTTTGTTTGTCCGTCGTTCCCCAATGAATGAAAGCGGCAGGGGTAGACGGATCTCTGCCGTTTTCGATCAGAAGCCTTTCAATTTGCTTCACGTTTTTAATCCCCATATAAATGACAAGCGTATCGATCCCTGTGGCTAGCGCTTTCCACTTCTCTTCAAAATGTTCATCTTTTTGATAATGTCCTGTCACGAAAGCGACGTTTGAACTCGCTTCCCGGTGTGTCACTGGAATGCCCGCATAAGCAGCGGCGGCAATCCCCGAGGTGATTCCCGGCACGATTTCATAAGCAACTCCGTGTTCAGCGAGGGTTTGCGCTTCCTCGCCGCCTCTGCCGAATACGAAAGGATCGCCGCCTTTCAGCCTGACAACGGTTTTCCCTTTTTTCGCATACTTGACGAGAAAATGATTGATCGTTTCCTGCTTCATCATATGGTAGTCCGGAAGCTTTCCGCAGTAGATGAGATCCGCTCCCTCCTTGGCGTGCTGTAAAATCTGTTTATTCACAAGCCTGTCATACAAAATGACATCGGCTGTCTGGATGGCTTTTAAAGCTTTGATCGTCAGTAAATCGGGGTCTCCAGGACCTGCCCCAACGATATATACTTTCCCCATCTTAGATCTCCCCCCGATCTGATCAACGTCTTCTTCAATCATTATAAATCATAAAGAAAGCGTTTGGTGCCTGAAAATATCACAAAAACCAAACGTTTTCTTTATGAAATAGGAAAGTGCATGTGCAGCACTTTCCTATTTCACCCGCGTTTTATTTCGTTAGATCTTTCACGTATTGGACGAGCTGATTTTTGCACTCTTCCCGGTTATGTGCGCCTGTATCAAGGACTAGCTCAGGCGTTTCAGGCTCTTCATAAGGCGAATCGATCCCCGTGAAAAATGGAATTTCTCCGTTTCTCGCTTTTTTATACAAGCCTTTCGGGTCGCGCTCCTCGCACGTCGCCAAATCGCATTTCACATAGACTTCATGAAACTCATCTTCCTCGACGAGCTGTCTGACAAGCCCGCGGTCTTCTTTAAAAGGGGAAATGAACGCCGTAATGACGATCGTCCCCTGTTCGACAAAGAGCTTCGCGACCTCGCCGATCCGGCGGATGTTTTCCTTCCGGTCTTCATCGGAAAACCCGAGGTCCTTGTTCAGTCCGTGCCTGACGTTGTCGCCGTCGAGCACCGTGACCTGGTAGCCTTGTTCAAACAACTCACGCGCTGCGGCATTGGCAATTGTTGATTTTCCTGAACCGCTCAAGCCCGTCAGCCAAACGATCGAGCTTTTATGTTTATTTTTCTCATGATATTCCCGTTTTGTAATGGACGCTTCATGCCAGACAATATCTTTATTTACCAAGAGATGCTCCCCCTTAAGAAACCCCGGCCGTTAAGCCTTTGATTAATGTTTGAATGACTTCTGGACGGCTGAATGTGCTCGGCGGGAACTCGCCGTTTCTCAGCATGCCCCTCACCTTTGTACCGGACAAAATGACATGATGTTCTTTGCTGTGAGGGCACGTTTTCGCCGTAGCCATTGAACCGCAGACATTGCAGTAGAAGCTGTGTTCGAATTTCAGCGGCGTAATGCCGATCTCTTCCGGCGCGAACTGATCGAACAGTTCCTGCGCTTCATATGTGCCGTAGTAATCGCCGACTCCGGCATGGTCTCTTCCGACGATAAAATGCGTACATCCGTAGTTCTTTCTGACAAGCGCATGGAAGATTGCTTCCTTCGGCCCCGCATAGCGCATCGCCGCCGGAAAAACGCCGAGAAAGACGCGGTCTTTCGGATAGTAGCCGTCAAGCAGCACCTGATAGCTTTCCATGCGGACATCAGCCGGAATATCGTCTGATTTTGTTTCCCCGACGAGCGGATTGAGGAAAAGACCGTCTACTGTCTCGAGCGCCGTTTTTTGAATGTATTCGTGCGCTCTGTGAACCGGATTTCTCGTCTGGAATCCGACGATCGTTTTCCAGCCGAGTTCTGCGAATTTTTTTCTTGTTTCCAGAGGTTCGAATGTGTGGGCCGGGAATTGCTTTACGCTCCGTTTAATGAGAGTGATCGGCCCGCCCACATAAACGCTGCCGCGGTCAAACAATTTTTTGACGCCCGGATGCTCGAGTTCGTCGGTTTTATAGATATTGACGGCTTCCGTTTTCTTGTCCGGCGTATAGATGTCTTCGATCTCGATGACGCCGTATGTTTCCCCATTATAGGTGAGGCGGACGGTGTCCCCCGCTTTTAAGCTTGAAGCTTTTTGCTCGTCAACAGGCAGAGCGATCGGAAGCGTCCATACTTCGCCGCTTGACAGTCTCATATTTTCGACAACGGACAGATAGTCTTTCTCTGTCATAAAGCCTTGGATCGGGCTGTACGCACCGATTCCGATCAGCTCCAAATCTGAAAAAGCCATTAAATCCAGTTCAATTTCCTGTGCGATATGTTGAAAATCGTATGCTTCATTGACGCGGTTAACCAATACACCGCCGTGTGGTGCTAAACTCATAAACTTGTTTCCCCCTACTTTGTGTTTAAATTCCTCCGCCTTGTTCATGGACGGAGCTGTGCTCTTTTTTGACTGCTCTCATCAGGCTGATCGTCCCGACAGATGCCAGAAGGACGCTTGTGACGACGATGAGAGCATAATAGTCTCCTTTTAATAAAAGGCTGACCAGCATATAAGACAGGCTTAATGAAAGGAACGGCGAGACGATCCATACTTTCAGCATCGTTTTGACCACTTGTTTATGAAAGACATTGCCGCCGTTTTTTGCCATTCCCATCCCTATAATAGAAGATGATGTGACTTGCGCAAGCGGAACCGGCAAACCGAAAATCGAACTGATGATGACAAGCCCGGCTCCTGTTCCGGAAAGGATGATCCCCTCTCCTTTTGAAAATTTCGTTATTTTTTTGCCGTTTGTTTCAAGAACGCGCCTGCCCAGTAAAAGGGCGCCCAGCGCTACAAACAGTCCGCCGTAGAGCGTTCCTTCCCCGACTGTCAAAACATGCGCCGCCACCAGAGGTCCGACAGCATTTGCGACATTGTTCATGCCTGCTGAGAAGGCTTCAAAAAACCCGGTGATCAACAGAATGACCGCCAAAACCTTTGCTTTCTTTCCCGAGGCTGGACGTTTGATCTTTTTTTTCATGATGTTTGCCATCGCAAATGTAAAGGTAAAAGCGACGATTGGTACAACGACCCAAAATGAGACGATGACAAGCAAAGATTTCACATATAAAACCTGGTAAGCAACACCTACTCCGACAACAGATCCGACCGTCACTTCACTTGTCGAAAGTGGGATGCCGAGTACATTTGCGATAAAGAGCGACAGTGCCGCCGAGCCGATAATAATGCAGACGATTTCAAGCGAAATCACCCGTTCGGGAATGATGCCTGAGCTGATCGTTTTCACGACGTTTCCTCCGCCGATGACGGCGCCCGAGAGAACGCCTGCTGCACAGATTATTAGTGCGTGAAACTTCTTTTTGACGGCTTCAGATCCATAGGCGATTCCCATTGAAGCAGCTGCACCGCTCGCTCCGATATTCATCGCAAAAAACATGCTAAATAAAATGGCGGCAAGTTCCATGACTCATCTCCTTACTCGTGTAATCCGCATTCTGTTTTAGCCGATCCGTTCCAGCGGCCTGATCGAAGATCATCCATTGTAAAGGCCGGAGAGGTGCACGGAGCGCAGCCGATGCTCGGGTAGCCTTGATCATGAAGCGGATTGTACGGGAGATCGTGCTTTGTCACATATCTCCAAATATCCTTCCACGTCCAATGAATGAGCGGACAAACTTTGATAGACTTGAATTTTTCATCTTTGTTCAAAAAATTCGTTTTGCTCCGCCCGGGCGATTGCTCGCGGCGCAGGCCCGACAGCCACGCCGGGTAGCCTGAAAGCGTCTCGCGGAGAGGAATGACCTTCCTCATTTCACAGCAGGAATTCGGAGCGGTCTTCCATAGTTCGTCCCCATATTCTTTCGCCTGCTCTTCGACGGTAAGCTCCGGTGTTTTCATGATAATCTGAAGGCCTGGATATCGTTCTTTGACAGCGTCGATCGTTTCATACGTTTCTTTAAAATGAAATCCCGTATCAAGGAAAACGATGACCGCATCTTTTTTCACCTTATAAATCAAATCGATCAGGACGATTCCCTCAATTCCGAAGCTGCACGCATATACAAGCTGATTTCCGTAATGTCCGTACGCCCATTTCAAGACGGACAGCGCTCCTTTATAAGAGTCATCTTCCTGAAAAGAGATATTTGGTTCTTCCCATGTGCTGTAAGTAAAAATTTTCGGTTCCCCCTTTTTTCGCCAACAAAAAAACGGCTTCCAGCAGAAAAAAACTGTGAAAACCGCCTCTAGTTTGTCTAGTCAGCTATTTCAATCTTATTTTTTCATTTTTTTCGATTTGAATGACTTTGCCGTCCTGAACAACGAATGTGATCGATCCGTAATTCATGTCTTTCAGCATGTCTTTCATTTTGATGATCACCTTTTCAAGCTGTTCATCTGTCTTCACTTCTAGCTCCTCCTCTGCCCCTAAAAATTAAAATCTTTCTTCCAAATTTGAAAGAAAGACGAGGAACTCCGCTATTCCTTATCTCTCAAAATGAGGGCATTTTGCTGGAAGTAGCACCTTACGCTTCACACGCAGGTTGCCGGGTTTCATCGGACCAGTCCCTCCACCGCTCTTGATAAGTTTGCTTTTGTTATTTTAAAATTTTAGCACAATTCGAACAAAAGTCAACCCGACTTTTTTTATAGGATTAATAAAAAATAAAAATAATCCGATTTTACTATTTTTAAATCTGTAAAAAGACGCAAAAAAGCCGTTCTCCCATTAGGAGAATACGGCTTTTATCATTAATCCATCCAAGACTTGCTTTCAGGATCCGCCTTCCATTCTTTCAGTTTGGTGGCATCCTGTTCGCTGATATATCCGCCGGCAAGCGCAGCCTCTGTCAATGTATCGTAATCAGTCAGCGTACGGTATTCAACGCCCGCTTCGCTGAAGGCGGCGGCAGCTTTAGGAAGCCCGTAAGTGAAAATGGCGGCGACACCGAGCACTTCACATCCCGCCTCTGTGAGAGCGGCTGCCGCTTCAAGGACGCTTCCTCCCGTTGAAATTAAATCTTCAATTACAACGACTTTTTGTCCTTTTACAACAGCGCCTTCAATTTGGTTTCCTTTGCCGTGCGCCTTCGGTTTGCTTCTGACGTAGCACATCGGCAGGCTCAGCCTGTCGGCGGCAAGCGCGGCATGGGGGATTCCCGCAGTTGCCGTACCGGCGATCATTTCGGCTCCGGGAAACTTGTCTTGAATCAGTCCGGCAAGCCCTGAAGCTATATCATCCCTTACTTCCGGATATGAAAGCGTCAAACGATTGTCGCAGTAGATGGGCGACAAGATGCCGCTCGCCCATGTAAACGGCTCGTTCGGGCGCAGGAAAACCGCTTTGATTCTTAATAAATGGTTTGCAATGTCTGTTTTCATGCCTTGGTTCCCTCCCACTCATGTCCTATTCTTCTGTAGGCTGACACAGGATCTTCCGCCTGTGTAATCGAACGGCCGACAACGATCGCCGACACGCCTTTTTCCCTTGCGTAGCCAGGCGTCGCCACCCGGACCTGGTCGTTGTTTTTGTCATCCGCCATGCGAATTCCGGGTGTCACGGTCAGAAAATCTAAAGACGCGGCCCGGTAAATGTGTTCGGCTTCATGGACGGAGCAGACGACACCGTCAAGTCCGCTTTCTTTAGCCAACTTGCTGTAGTGAACAACTGTATCGAGAAGCGGCGTTTCAATCAGCAGCTCTTGCTGAAGCATTTCTGAAGACGTGCTTGTCAGCTGGGTCACAGCAATTAATGAAGGGCGTTTTCGGCCTGCCGGAGTCCCCGCTTCAAGGCCTTCAAGCGCCGACTCCATCATTTGCTTTCCGCCTGCTGCGTGCACATTGACAAGGCTGACGCCAAACCCCGCCAGCCTTTTCATCGCCTTGTATACGGTCGTTGGAATGTCGTGGCATTTTAGATCAAGGAAAATGCGGCAGCCGCGCTCCTGTAACTTTTCAAGGATGGCCGGCCCTTCCTGATAAAAAAGCTCCATGCCCACCTTCACGAAAAGCTCTTCTCCATGAAACCGGTCCAAAAACGCATATGTTTCCTGTGCTGATGCAAAATCAAGCGCGATGATGGGCGGCGTATGTTTCATCCTTCCAGCTCCTTCCGATACACTCGTTCAACGAACGGTATCCGTATTTTTCTAAAACGCGCGGCAAATCGGCGATGATTTCGGGACAAACAAACGGATTAATAAAGTTTGCGGTGCCGACGGCGACTGCGCTCGCACCCGCCAGCAAAAACTCAAGCACATCTTCCGCTGACTGGACACCGCCCATGCCGATGATCGGAATGCTGACTTTTTGGCTGACTTCATGCACCATTCTGATGGCCACCGGTTTAACAGCAGGGCCTGATAATCCGCCGGTTTTGTTCGCCAAGATCGGCTTTCCCGTTTTTAAGTCGAGCCGCATCCCGATCAGGGTGTTGATCATCGTCAAACCGTCCGCTCCCGCTTCTTCTATGGCAAGAGCGATGTCGGTAATATTCGCGACATTCGGCGACAGCTTCACATAGACGGGAACGCTCGCAACCTCTTTCACCGCTTTCGTCAGCTCACTGGCCATTTCCGGCTGCGTACCGAAGGCGATCCCTCCCGTTTTCACGTTAGGACAGGAAATATTCAGCTCGAGCGCATGAACATTCGGTGCTTTGCTGATTTCTTCAGCCACTTCAACATAATCGTCGATCTGCGAGCCGGCGACATTGGCGATAATCGGTGTATCGAACTGTTCGAGCCACGGCAATTCGTGTTCCATGACAGCCTCTAAACCCGGATTTTGCAGACCGATGGCATTAAGCATGCCGGCTTGCGTCTCGGCGACGCGCGGCGTCGGATTCCCGAAGCGCGGTTCGCTCGTCGTCGCTTTAATCATGATCGCACCGAGACGTGAAAGATCGTAAAAGTTCGCAAATTCTCTCCCAAATCCGAAGCAGCCTGAAGCCGGCATGATCGGATTTTTCAATTGAAGGCCCGGCAAATTGACTTCTAGCATCATAACAGCACCTCCTGGGCTTTGAAAACAGGACCGTCAAGGCATACCTTCACATAAGATGTTTCGCTTTCTTCCGTATGGCAGACACAGGCAAAGCAAGCGCCGATCCCGCATCCCATGCGCTCTTCCATTGACAGATAAACCTCTTTATCCGGATAGCGCTGTTTTAAAGCTTTCAGCATCGGTGTCGGTCCGCAGGCCATTATGCAGTCAAACTGAAGCCCCTCGTTTTCAATGACATCTGTAACAAATCCCTTTGAACCTCGGGTGCCATCTGCGGTTGCCACATACACACGCCCGAAACGGCTGAATTCCTGTTCGTAAAAGACGTCTTTTGCAGAAGCAAATCCTAACACATGGATCGCGTGCACCCCTCTATTTGTCAGCTGTTTGCTCAGCTCGTAAAGCGGCGGAACACCGATCCCCCCTCCGACAAGAAGAGCCGTTTTCCCCGGTTCAAGCGATTCAGCCGGAAAACCGTTGCCGAGCGGACCAAGGACATCGATCTGATCTCCTTCCTGTTTTAAAGACAGGAGACTCGTGCCTTCCCCATCCTTGCGAAAGATGATGGTCACCTGCCGGGCGGCTCTGTTGATGTCGGCGATGCTGATCGGCCGCCTCAAAAGCGGCGTGAGGGAATCTGAGACCTTGATGTGAAGAAACTGGCCGGGAGCGCCGCAAACTTCGGCAATCTCCCCTTCCAGTACCATTTGATAAATATGATCCGCGATACACTTGTTTGAACGGACTGTCATATACCCTTTTCTCATCTGACGGCCGCCTTTTGCTCAATTCTAATCGCCGGCATATGATCGGCGCGGAAGCTCATGCTTTCAAGCACCCGCAAAATCGCTTCCGCCGTATCAAGGGATGTCAGGCAGGCAACGCCGTTTTCAACGGATTCGCGTCTGATTCTGAAGCCGTCCCTTGCCGGCTGCTTCCCTTTTGTCAGCGTATTGACGACGAACTGCGCTTCCCCGTTTCGAATGACATCAAGGAGATTTGTGCCTTCTTCGCCGATTTTCCCGACGGTTTTAACAGGTACGGATGCGTCTCTTAAATAGCCGGCCGTTCCTTCCGTAGCCAATATTTTATAGCCGATCGCATGGAACCGCTTGGCGATCAATAGACCTTCCTCTTTATCTTTATCAGCAACTGTCAGGAGAACAGAGCCGTAATTCGGAATTTGGATGCCTGAAGCGATCAGTCCTTTGTACAGCGCTTTTTCCAAAGTGCTGTCTTTGCCCATGACTTCCCCGGTCGATTTCATTTCCGGTCCGAGCGTGATATCCACTCTCCTCAGCTTTGCAAACGAGAAGACCGGCACTTTCACATATACGCCTTCCTGCTCTTTTTGAAGGCCTTCAGTATAGCCCATATCGGCAAGCTTCCCGCCGAGAATCACTTTTGTTGCGAGATTGGCCATCGGAATGCCGGTGATTTTGCTGAGAAACGGCACCGTGCGGCTCGATCTCGGGTTGACTTCAAGGACGTAAACCTCATCTTTTGAAAGGACAAACTGAATGTTGAGCAGGCCGACGATGTTTAAGCCTTTTGCAAGCTTAATCGTGTATGCTTCAATCTTTTTCTTGATGTCCTCTGAAAGGGATTGCGGCGGGTAAACGGCAATCGAATCCCCTGAGTGGACGCCGGCCCGTTCAATGTGCTCCATAATCCCCGGAATGACGACCGTTTCACCGTCAGAAATCGCATCCACTTCAATTTCCTTTCCGGTCAAATATTTATCGATCAAGACAGGGTGCTGCGGATTGATTTTCACTGCATTCTTCATATAATGGAGAAGCTCTGTTTCATGGTAGACGATCTCCATCGCACGCCCCCCAAGTACATACGATGGGCGGACAAGCACCGGATAGCCGATGTTGGCTGCGATTTCAACAGCGCCTTCCACAGATGTCGCCGTTTTTCCGAGCGGCTGAGGCACATGCAGCGTTTCAAGCGTCTGTTCGAACTTGTCGCGGTCCTCGGCGCGGTCCAAATCCTCAAGGGATGTTCCAAGAATGGCGACGCCCCGCTCTGCGAGCTCGTCGGCAAGGTTGATCGCAGTCTGTCCGCCAAACTGAACGACGACGCCTTTCGGCTGCTCCAAATCGATGATATGCATGACATCTTCAACAGTAAGCGGCTCAAAGTAGAGCTTGTCGGAGATGCTGAAGTCCGTTGAAACCGTCTCAGGATTGTTGTTAATAATGATTGCTTCATAGCCGGCTTCTTTGATCGCCCAAACCGAATGCACAGTCGCATAATCGAATTCGACCCCCTGGCCGATCCGGATCGGGCCGGAGCCAAGAACGATAACGCTGTTTTTGTCTGTTCTGACCGATTCGTTTTCCTCTTCATATGTGCTGTAGAAATAAGGTGTCTCCGATTCAAATTCGGCCGCACATGTATCAACCATTTTATAAACAGGCGTGATGCCTGTTTCTTTTCTAAGATCATAAAGCTTTCTTTCAGGCATCTCCCAGAGAAGGCTGATGAAGCGGTCTGAAAAACCGAGCTCTTTCGCTTCTTTCAAAAGACCCAGGTCACCGCGCCCGGCTTTCAGCTTTTCTTCAAAGCGAATGATTCCCTCAAGCTTGTGCAGGAAGAACAGGTCAATTGCCGAAAATTCGTGGAGATCGCTGACCGTGTATCCTCTTCTAAACGCTTCGGCCAAGTAAAAGAGACGTTCGTCTCCCGCTTTTTTAATCCGTTTTTCAAGCACTTCATTCGAGATCTCACCGGCATCTTTCAGCTCCAGGTGATAGACATCCGCTTCAAGAGAACGGACCGCTTTCAGGAGAGATTCCTCCCACGTTCTTCCGATCGCCATCACTTCGCCTGTCGCTTTCATCTGCGTGCCGAGCTTGCGGTTTGCCGATTCGAATTTATCAAACGGCCAGCGCGGTATTTTTGAAACGACATAGTCGAGTGCAGGTTCGAAAGACGCGTACGTTTTTCCTGTCACAGGATTCATCATTTCGTCAAGAGACAAACCGACGGCAATTTTAGCGGCAAGCTTTGCGATCGGATAGCCCGTCGCTTTTGAGGCAAGCGCTGATGAACGGCTGACCCGCGGGTTTACCTCGATGATGTAGTACTGAAAGCTGTCCGGGTCAAGCGCCAGCTGAACATTACAGCCACCTTCGATTTCAAGCGCTCGGATGATTTTCAGCGATACATTGCGAAGCATTTGGTATTCGCGGTCGCTCAGCGTCTGGCTCGGCGCTACAACGATGCTGTCCCCGGTATGAATCCCGACCGGATCGATGTTTTCCATATTGCAGACGACGATCGCGTGATCGCTCGAGTCTCTCATGACTTCATACTCGATTTCTTTGTAGCCGGCGATGCTCTTTTCAAGCAGACATTGGTGAACCGGGCTCATTTTTAAGCCGTTTTCAACAATTTCCTTCAGCTCGTCTTCGTTTGAGCAGATGCCTCCGCCTGTTCCGCCGAGCGTGTATGCAGGCCGGACGATGACGGGGAAGCCGATGCGCTCGACGAACTCGCGCGCTTCCTCGAGCGAGTGGATGATCTCGCTTTCCGGAACCGGTTCATTCAACTCATTCATCAGGCTTCTGAACAAGTCGCGGTCCTCCGCTTGTTGGATCGCAGCCAATTTCGTGCCGAGCACTTCAACACCGCACTCAGCCAGGATGCCGTGCTCGGACAGTTCGACCGCCAAGTTGAGGCCCGTCTGCCCGCCCAATGTCGGCAAAATGGCGTCCGGCCGCTCTTTGCGGATGATACGTGTTAAGAATTCAAGCGTCAGCGGTTCGATATATACGCGGTCGGCCATTTCCGTATCCGTCATGATCGTCGCCGGATTCGAGTTAACGAGAATGACTTCATAGCCTTCTTCTTTTAAAGCGAGGCAGGCCTGTGTACCCGCATAATCAAATTCCGCCGCCTGCCCGATAATAATCGGCCCTGATCCGATCACCAAAATCTTTTTGATATCTACGCGTTTAGGCATACCGCTTCCCCTTCTTTCTCTGTGGTTTCAATCATGTGTAAAAATTGATCAAATAAATGGTTGGCGTCTTCCGGTCCCGGTGAAGCTTCCGGATGGTATTGAACCGTGAAAGCCGGTTCGTGTTTATGTTTAAGCCCTTCGATTGTGTCGTCATTAATCGCCACATGCGTCACTTCAAGCGGCGTGTTTTCAACGGTCGATACGGTATAGCCGTGGTTTTGAGCCGTAATTGATACTCTTCCGGTTGCAAGCTCTTTAACCGGATGGTTGGAACCGCGGTGTCCGAATTTCATTTTCGCCGTCTTTGCTCCGCAGGCGAGGGCAAACAGCTGATGGCCGAGACAGATGCCGAACAATGGAACCTTGCCGAGAATGTTTTGAATCATGGCAATTGCTTCGGGTACGTCCGTTGGATCTCCGGGTCCGTTTGACAGCATTACGCCGTCAGGCTTCAGCTGCATCACTTCTTCTGCTGTTACATTGTGAGGAACGACGATCACATCGCATTTGCGCTTGTTCAGCTCTCTTAAGATGCCGTGCTTCATTCCGAAATCGACAAGCACGATTCGCTTCCCTCTCCCAGGGCTCGGATATGCCGTTTTTGTTGAAACTTGGCTGACCTGATCGGTCGGAAGGTTCGTTTCTTTCAGCTTTTGAACCAAAGCCTCAGCATCTTCTTCCGGGCCGGCAAAAACCCCTTTCAGCGTACCTGCCGTTCTGATCATTCTTGTCAGCTTTCTCGTGTCAATTCCCGAGAGTCCCGGGATGTTTTTCATTTTTAAATATTCATCAAGGGTATAAGCAGAGCGCCAGTTTGACGGAAGTTGACATAACTCTTTTACGATAAACCCTTTCACATAAGGGGTGATAGATTCAAAGTCGTCTCTGTTGATTCCGTAGTTCCCGATCAGCGGGTAGGTCAGTGTGACAATTTGTCCGCAGTATGACGGGTCTGAGAGGATTTCTTGATAGCCTGTCATCCCCGTGTTGAAGACGACTTCTCCCATGGTGTTTTCCAGGCTGCCGAAAGCTTCCCCTTCAAAAATTGTTCCGTTTTCTAGTACAAGACGTCTTTTCATTTTACAAGTCTCCCCTCTTGGTAAACGAGTTTTCCCTTTGCCATTGTCATAACCGGCCAGCCGAAGCAGCTGATGCCGTCAAACGGCGTGTTTTTCCCTTTAGAAAGAAAGGTGTTTTTATCAATTTTTTCTTCGCGTTCAAGATCTATCAGCGTAATATCCGCGGACCGTCCGGCTTCAAGCTTACCGTAAGGAAGTCCGAACGCCTCGCAAGGTTTGACCGTCATATAATCGAGGAGTTGTTTCAGCGTCCAGTTTCCCGTTTTGACAAAGTGCGTGTAAAGAAGCGGAAAAGCCGTCTCCAAGCCGACAATCCCAAATGGCGCCAGGCTCATTGTCTGTTGTTTTTCATCTTCTGTATGAGGGGCATGATCCGTAGCGATAAAATCGATTGTTCCGTCTGTAAGCCCCTCAAGGAGCGCTTCTCTGTCTTCCGGACTTCTGAGCGGCGGATTCATTTTATAATTTGTATCAAGACCGGGAATGTCGCTGTCTGAAAGGAGCAGATGGTGAGGCGTCACTTCCGCTGTCACACGGATTCCCGCTTTTTTGGCGTCGCGGACGACCCTGACCGATTCCTTCGTGCTGATATGACAGACATGGTAATGGCAGCCTGCCGCTTCGGCCAGAAGAACGTCCCTTGCGATGTGAACGGCTTCGCATATCGAAGGAATCCCGTTTAAACCGTTGGCTTTGGCAAATTTCCCATCGTGGACACTGCCGCCGTAGATCAGTGAATTGTCTTCACAGTGGGCGACAATTGCTTTATCGATCGAAGCCGCTTTTTTCATCGCTTCATACATCATCCCCGCCGTTTGAACGCCGACGCCGTCATCAGTAAACGCAAACGCACCTGCGTCTTTCAGCCCTTCGAAGTCGGTCATTTCCTGACCTGTTTGTCTGATGGTGATGGAAGCGTACGGCAGCACTCTGACAGATGCCGTTTCGTCAATGCGGTTGACGAGCCACTCCATCTGCTCTTTCGTATCGGGGACAGGCCGCGTATTCGGCATTGCGGCGACAGTTGTAAACCCGCCTCTTGCCGCGGCTTTTGCACCTGTTTCGATCGTTTCTTTCTTCTCGCCGCCCGGCTCTCTGAAGTGAACGTGAAGGTCAACAAGCCCCGGCGAGACGAAAAGCCCATCCGCATTGATGACCGTTTCTCCCAAAGCGGCCTCAAGGCTTCCGATTTCGCTGATTGCATCGCCTTCAACCCTGATGTCGCACTGTACTTTTTCACCTTTTTCGTCGAGTATGAAGCCGTTTTTAATTAAATAAGACATAAGCCTGATCTCCCCTTTTTTTGTTTTCGCCGTTTAGAAGCGCTCTTTTTAAAACCGCCATTCTGATATATACACCGTTTTCCATTTGTTTGAAAATTCTCGACTGAGTGGATTCGACCAGCGCACTGTCAATCTCGACGCCTCTGTTAACAGGCGCAGGATGCATGATGACCGCGTCTTTTTTCAGGAGCTCCGCCCGCTTCAGCGACAGTCCGAAAGTTTCAAGATAATCGCGTTCTGCCGCCTTTTTCTCATGACGTTCGTGCTGAATTCGGAGAAGCATCACGACATCCGAATTTGCGACCGCTTCATCAGGCGACACATATGTCCCGTAAGGATTGTTGTCATCCCGCCATTCTTCCGGACCTGAGAAAAGAACCTTTGCTCCGAGCCTTGTCAGCACTTCGGCATTCGATCTTGCCACTCTGCTGTGTTTGATATCTCCGTGTATGGATACCGTCAGCCCGGCAAATCCGCCCCATTCCTCGTAAATCGTCAGCAAATCGAGCAAAGATTGAGTGGGATGCTGACCGCAGCCGTCTCCGGCATTGATCACCGGAATGCCGACATGTCCGATAAGTTCATCGTAATAATGATCCTGAGAGTGTCTGATCACACATACATCAGCGCCGATGGATTCGAGTGTCTTGACAGTATCGTACAACGATTCTCCTTTTTGTACGCTTGTTGAAACACCGTCCAGGTTCAGCACATTCATGCCGAGTTTCTTTTCAGCCACTTCGAAGCTGAAGCGCGTTCTTGTGCTCGGTTCAAAAAACAGATTGGCAGCAAACTTTCCGGAGAGGACGGAATCGAATTTCCTTTTTTTCAGCTCTCTCGCCTCTTCAATCAGCTCGTGAATATCCTCAAGACTAAGCTCATTCATTGCGGTCAAGTGTTTCATTTTTTCTCCCCCTCAGGCTTTAATTTCCTGTAAAAAAACCCCAAGCCACAACGGCTTGGGGTACAGTGAACCAGAGAATGCGCTTTTTTGCACTTCTCTCTCCGTAACCCTTTCAAGCCTCTCTGGACTTCATTTAAAAGGTTTTTAAATATGCTCTTCTATTTCAATCCCGTCCTGATCTCCCTTTGATTCAGGCAGGACAAGGTTTAAAACCACTCCGACGATCGCTGCAAGCGCCATGCTTGACAGCTCGAACCCTGAGATTTTGATAAATGCGCCGCCCACTCCGATGACGAGAATGACGGATGAGATGATCAGGTTTCGCTTATTTTCCAAGTCAATTTTGTTATCAATCAGCATGCGCAGTCCGCTTGATGCGATGATACCGAACAGCAGGAAGGAAACGCCTCCCATGACTGCAGAAGGGACAGAGCTGATCAGGGCCGAAATTTTGCCGATAAACCCGAAGCACAGTGCAATAACAGCCGCTCCGCCGATGACAAATACGCTGAATACTCTTGTGATGGCGAGTACGCCGATGTTTTCTCCGTAGGTCGTTGTCGGCGGTCCGCCGATGCATGATGCCAGCATCGTTGCGACACTGTCGCCGAAAATCGAGCGGTGAAGCCCGGGCTTCTTAATGAAATCCTGACCGACGACTTTGCTTAATACCATTTGGTGGCCGATATGTTCTGACATTGTCACGAAAGCAACGGGCACCATGGCGATTCCAATTCCGACAGCCGCCGCGCTCGGCGTATAGTCGACAAACGGAATGACGAAATCTGGAACAGCAAACCATTTGGCGTCAAGGACCATCTGGAAGTCGACGATGCCTTGGGTCAGGGCGAACAAGTATCCGCCGATAATTCCGATCAAGACAGGAATCAGGCTGAAAAATCCTCTTAAGAAAATCGCGCAGATTATGGTGAGCGCGAGTGTGAATCCTGCAACGCCAAAATGTTTGGCGCTGTAGACGAGCACTTTTGCTCCCGAATCTTCATACATGGCCATATTGACAGCCGTGCTTGCCAGCCCGAGTCCGATGACGATAATGACCGGACCGACGACAACAGGCGGCAGGAGCCTCATCAGCCAGTCCGTTCCCAGCTGCTGGATGAGCAGGGCGATCAGCCCGTAGGCGATGCCTGCCATAAATGCGCCGATCATGGCCGCCCCAGGGCCTCCGGCGGCTTTTGCCGCGATAATCGGGGCAATAAATGCAAAGGATGAACCTAAGTAAGCCGGGATCTGTCCTTTTGTAATCAAGAGATATGCAAGCGTTCCTAGCCCGCTCGTTATAAGGGCCACGCCTGGGCTTAAGCCTACAAGCTTTGGCACGAGGATCGTCGCTCCGAACATGGCAAACAGATGCTGCAGGCTGAAAGTTATCCAATTCAAAGGTTTTGGTACTTCTCTGACACCAAGGTTCACTTTTTTCTGACTCATATTTTTTCCTCCTGATGGTTGACTCACTGTCTATGATGTCTTTATATCCTGAAAAGATTGCGCCCATTAAAAAAGCCTCTTTGCTTAAATTGCGCAAAGAGGCAGACAAAGATCCGCCGCATGGTGAGGCGGCATCTTTCGTTCTATCCCTCTTTGCAAACTCACTGGAATGCATTTAAAAAAGGATTGTCATTCACTTTTTATAAATCGCCGCAAGGTCGCGTCCGTCAACTTCTTCCAATTGAACCATGACCTTTTCGGTTTTCGATGTCGGGATGTTTTTCCCGATATAGTCGGCTCTGATCGGCAGCTCTCTGTGGCCGCGGTCGACAAGCACCGCGAGCTGGATGGATGAAGGCCGCCCGACATCGACGAGCGCATCCATGGCCGCTCTGACTGTCCGTCCCGTGTAAAGCACATCATCGACGACGATCACCTTTTGATCGGTGATGTCCGCCGGAATGTCCGCTCCTTTGACAAGCGGCTCTTCATTAGACGTTTTTTTGGAGAGATCATCCCTGTAAAGGGTGATGTCGAGCTCTCCTACGGTGACTTTGTTTCCTTCGATTTGCTCAATCCGTTCGGCAAGCCGTTTGGCCAGATAGATGCCTCTCGTTTTGATTCCGACAAGGATACAGTTGTTCATTCCTTTGTTTCGTTCAATCATTTCGTGGGCGATTCTTGTCAGCGCCCTTCTGATCGCCTGTTCGTCAAGCACAACAGCCTTTTCTTGTTCCTGCATGGCCAGCACCCCGCATCTTTTAAAGGATAAAACAAAAACCCCTTCTGCATAAAGGCAGAGAGGGGTCTTGAAACGAATTCATTGATTCGCTTGTCCGGTATCCTTCTCAGCCTCTCTGGACTGTGTTAAAGAATCTGATTTAACTGCATTTATTATTTCAAAAAAGAAAACGTCTGTCAACGTTTATTTCGAATTTTGTCGAGGAGATTTTTCATGTCATCAGGCAGAGGCGCCTCAAATTCAACATATTCTCCGGTACGCGGATGGTCAAATCCCAATACGCCCGCATGCAGCACCTGGCCGTTGAAATCGACCGTCTTTTTCGGGCCGTATTTCGGATCTCCCGCCAGAGGAAAACCGATATATTTCATATGCACGCGAATTTGATGGGTTCGCCCCGTTTCAAGCTGGCATTCAACAACAGTGAAATCGTCGAACCGTTCGATCACTTCAAAATGAGTGACGGCATGCTTTCCATTTTCCCTTGTGACCGTCATACTCTGCCTGTCTTTTTTATCCCTGCCGATCGGCGCGTCGATCGTCCCGTGGTCATGCGGGATGACGCCGTGGACAAGCGCGGTGTATTTTCTCGTCACCGTTTTGTTGACAAGCTGATTCACGAGCGATTCATGCGCCATGTCGTTTTTGGCAACCATCAACAGACCTGAAGTGTCCTTGTCAATCCGGTGGACGATGCCCGGCCTCATCACGCCGTTGATGCCTGACAGATCGTCACAATGCGCCATCAAACCGTTGACAAGCGTCCCCGTCAGATGGCCGGGAGCCGGATGAACCACCATTCCGCGCGGCTTGTTGACGACAAGAACGTCCTGATCCTCATAATAAATATCAAGATCCATCGGTTCAGCCGTGACATCAAGCGGTTCCGGTTCGGGAACATGGACTGACACCGCATCCCCATCCTGAACTTTATAATTGGCTTTGACCGCATTTCCGTTAACCAGCACGCGGTCTTCTTTAATCCACTGCTGCACCTGAGTCCGCGACCAATCCGCTTCAACTGCGGTCAAGTACTTGTCAATCCGTTCACCTTTATGTTCTTCATGAACGGTCATATCATAATGCTCCATGTTACAGCTCCTTCTTCTTCTTTCCGTCTAACAGCATTTGTATAAATAAGAGCAGGACACCGACGCATAAAGATGAATCGGCAATGTTGAAAATCGGATAATGATAATTGACGATCGTCACGTGTATAAAATCGACAACTTCTTGCCTGAACACGCGGTCGATAAAATTGCCGACAGCACCGCCAAGCATCAATCCGAGAGCGGTTCCGAGCAGGATTTGTCCTTTGGCATGTTTTTGAATGTAGTAAACAATGCCGATGATAACCGCCGTGGTAATGATGTAAAAAAACCACATCTGTCCGGCCAAAATGCCCCATGCTGCGCCTGTATTTCTGTGCGACGTAATTTGAAAGAAACCGTCGATGACGGGAATGCTTTCACCGTACTCCATTTTGCTGACGACCAGCCATTTTGTAAATTGATCGATACCGATAATGAGCACTGCAATTATGTAATAAGGCACAAACCGTTCCTCCAGTTTCTGTTTCTCTTCATTTAAGCATTTTAACAAGAAAAAGAAAAGGAGTAAAGGAATATTCATTGACATCATGCAAGAGGGCAAAAGCCCTCCCCTCTTGCAGAATGTTATGAGTAGAGCGCCCGGTTGAACGTCTCATCCGTCTCAGCCCAAATAGGAAGCGTCTTTTTTTCAAACTGGGCATGATATAAAAAATCGTTCGCGGTGCGCGCCGTCGGCAGAATAGCCATTTTTTCCAGCGGAATTGCCTGATTCGTTTCTTCGCAAATGCCGTATGTTCCGTTTTCGATTTTTGAAAGGGCCAAAAGCACGTCCTGCAGCTCTTCTTTGACATGATACATAAGTGTTACCTGCTGATACGAATTGATGCCTTGAGAATCCTGCTGAAAAAAGGAGTATTCAAAAAGCCTTGCTTCCAGTTCTTCCTTCATTTGAAGAAGTTCGGTATGAATTGCCGCCAGCTGATCGTTCACGCCTACATCAACTCCTGCTCTTATCGTTTGTGACCTTAGTGTTACCGACAAAGCCGGTATCCAAGCCCAAAAGATTTTTCCTGACGTACAAAACGATGTCAGCAATGGCATCCTTTCTCCGGACTTTCACAGGATGTGCGTTCAGACAGGACGCCTGGGCAGGCCTGATAAGGTTTGGCGGCATATTAAAAGCGGTTCGGAAAAACTCCGAACCGCTTAGTGGTTAATTTTGATAATACGTCTTCACAATTCCGGCACAGCGAGGGCAAAGCTCCGGATGATCGGCATCCTGGCCGATTTCTTTGGAAACCATGCGACACCGCTCACAAGTTTCGCCTTCTGCCTGAGCAACGACGATTTTTCCTGTGTCAAACGTCTGCGCACCTTCAGGCGCTTCGGCTTCCGTTCCGCCGATGAGAAGCTCTGACACGATGAACAGCTGTTTGACGTCTTCCTTGATCGAAGAAAGCAGCGCTTTTGCTTCTTCATTTGGATACAGCGTCAAGCTCGCAACCGAAGATTTTCCGATGATCTTTTCATTACGCGCTGTTTCAAGCGCTTTAAGAACATCGCCGCGAAGCTTCATGAAGCTGTCGAACTTCTCTTCCGTCTCTTTTGCATTTGGAATGTCTCTTGTTTCCGGCATATCGGTAAGCTGCACGCTTTTTTCCGATACGAATGTGAAGTGGCTCCACATTTCGTCAGCAGTATGCGGCAGGATCGGCGCGATCAGCTTGACAAGCCCGAGCAACGTTTCGTAAAAAACGGTCTGCATGCTGCGGCGGTCTTTATGATCGGCGTGTTCAATATAAACGACGTCTTTGGCAAAATCCATATAGAATGAGCTGAGCTCGATCGCGCAGAAGTTGTGGACAGCATGGTAAATGACCGCAAAATCATATTCTTCATATGCTTTTTTGACTTTTTCAATAAGGCTGTTCAGCTTGATCAAAATGTACTGATCGACTTCGCGAAGTTCTTCCACAGCGATTGCATCTTTCGCCGGGTCAAAATCAGCAATGTTTCCGTGAAGAAAACGGAACGTGTTGCGGATCTTCCGGTACACTTCTGCGACTTGCTTTAAGATCGCGTCAGATACGCGGACATCTGCTTGATAGTCGACAGACGCAACCCACAGTCTTAAAATATCGGCCCCGAACTGATTCATGATTTTTGCCGGAACAACGACATTCCCGAGCGATTTGCTCATTTTGCGGCCTTCTCCGTCAAGGGCAAAACCGTGTGACAGCACACCTTTATATGGTGCTTTACCCGTTACGGCAACGGCTGTCGAAATCGATGAGTTAAACCAGCCGCGGTATTGGTCAGATCCTTCCAGATACAAGTCCGCAGGTCTTACAAGATCATCGCGCTCTTCCAGTACGGCCTGATGTGACGAACCTGAATCAAACCAGACATCCATGATGTCCTGTTCCTTTGTGAACTTGCCGTTCGGACTTCCCGGATGCGTAAAGCCTTCCGGAAGCAGTTCATTCGCTTCTTTTTCAAACCAAATGTTCGAACCGTGCTCCCTGAATAGTTCAGAAACGTGGTCGATCGTTTCATCCGTGATGATCGGCTCCCCATTTTCGGCATAAAATACCGGAATCGGCACGCCCCATGCGCGCTGTCTTGAGATACACCAGTCGCCGCGGTCGCGGACCATATTGTAGAGGCGCGTTTCGCCCCATTCAGGCACCCATTTTGTTTCTTTCACCGCGTCAAGAAGCTCGTCTCTAAAGTCTTTGATAGAAGCGAACCATTGGGAGGTCGCGCGGAAAATGGTCGGTTTTTTCGTTCTCCAGTCGTGCGGATAGGAGTGGGTGATGAAATCGAGCTTCAGCAAAGCGCCTTTTTCTTCGAGCTGTTCTGTAATCGGTTTGTTGGCCTGATCGTAAAACAGTCCTTCAAAACCAGGGGCTTCGCTCGTCATATGTCCTTTTTCATCAACCGGGCAAAGCACGTCAAGTCCGTATTTCTGACCGATGATAAAGTCGTCTTCACCGTGTCCCGGAGCAGTATGAACACAGCCTGTACCGGCATCTGTTGTTACGTGTTCACCGAGCATGACAAGCGAATCTCTGCCGTATAAAGGATGAACCGCGACGATATGTTCCAGGTCTTTCCCTTTAACAGTTTGAACGACTTCATGATCTTCAAAGCCGATCGCTTTTGCCACGCTTTCAATCAATGCGCTTGCCATCACATAGCGCGCGCCTCCGGCAGCAACGACGCTGTACTCCAATTCAGGGTGTACGGCGATGCCGAGGTTGGCCGGGATCGTCCACGGCGTTGTCGTCCAAATGACGATTTTTTCGCCGTTTGTTAATACACCTTTTCCATCTTTTACATCAAATGCAACATAGATAGACGGCGAGCGTTTATCATGGTATTCGATTTCAGCTTCAGCCAGAGCGGATTCGCTTGAAGGGGACCAGTAAACCGGCTTCTTCCCTTTGTAAATATAGCCTTTTTTCGCCATTTCGCCGAATACTTTAATTTGCTGCGCTTCAAACTCCGGCTTAAGCGTCACGTATGGGTTTTCCCAATCTCCTCTGACACCGAGGCGCTTAAATTGCGTCTTTTGACCTTCGATTTGCTGCCATGCATATTCTTCGCAAAGCTTGCGGAATTCGGCTACCGTCATTTCTTTGCGCTTCACTTTTTTGTTTTTCGTGAGCGCTGTTTCAATCGGCAGGCCGTGTGTATCCCAACCCGGAACATACGGTGCATGATAGCCGCTCATCGATCTCGAACGGACGATGAAGTCCTTCAGTACTTTGTTGAGCGCATGGCCCATATGAATATCGCCGTTCGCATACGGAGGTCCGTCATGAAGCACGAACATCGGCCGGCCTTCGGTTCGTTTCTGAACGAGGCTGTAAATGTCCATATCTTCCCATTTCCCCTGGATTTCAGGTTCACGGTTCGGCAGGTTTCCTCTCATCGGAAAATCTGTTTTCGGCATTAAGAGTGTATCTTTATAATCCATTACCATTCCTCCAAAACATCTTTTCTAAAACAAAAAAAGCCTTTTCATCCCATAAGGGACGAGAAGGCTTTGATCTCGCGGTACCACCCTTTTAGACAAGCCGATTCGGCTTATCCGCTCAAACATCGTAACGTGATGGGACGTCCTTTCCTACTGGACGGTTCAGAAAGGAAACTTGAGGGCTGATTCACAACGATTCCAACAATCCCGGGCTTACACCGCCCCCGGGTCGCTTTCATTGTTTTCAGAAATCAATGTCTGTCCCTCTCAAACGTTTTTCACTCAATTATGAACGTATTATATGCGAACGGATGACGATATGTCAAGAACGCAAATGAAATTCTATTCTTTTTCATCCATGACGGCGTCTACTTCGTATTCAAGCAAATGATCCCAGTCGTCGTTTTTCAACAGGTCAAGCTGCGCTTCGATCAACATTTGGAAACGGGTTCTGAACACTTTTGACTGCTTTTTCAGCTCTTCGATTTCCATCGCGATCTTTCTCGATTTTGAAAGAGACTCATTAATGATCCGGTCAGCGTTTTTCTCAGCTTCACGAATGATGAGCTTCGCTTCTTTCTCGGAATTGCGCTTTACGTCTTCTGCTGCTTCCTGTGCGACAAGGATCGATTTATTCAACGTCTCTTCGATCGTCGAAAAATGGCCGAGACGCTCGTCAAGCTCGTTCACCTTTGATTCAAGCTCATTTTTTTTGCGCAGAATGATCTCATAATCCTTTCTCACCTGGGCCAGGAACTCGTTCACTTCATCTTCGTCATAGCCGCGGAACGCTTTTGTAAATGTTTTATTATGAATGTCATTTGGCGTCAAAGGCATGCTGCCCACCTCCATTATTTTTCTTTATGTACACTTGTCCTAGTCAACATTATAAAGCAAAATTCGACCGGGCGGAGAAAAAACTGTTAAAACGCGTCATTTTTGTTTTTCAAACGTCAATCTCCATTTGCCCTTCTTCGTTTTGCCGTCAATGTTTTTCATCCTGAACCGGCCAAACCCCCGGATCGAAACCATATCCCCTTCCGCCAGTGCATATGAAGGGTCTTCAATGACTTTCCAGTTCACTTTCACGAGGCCATTTTTCACGAGAACCTGTGCTTTTTGCCGGGATTGCCTGCTCATTGCCGAGCAAATCGCATCAAGCCTCAAAGATGAAACCGTATCATCCCTTATTTCGACATCCTGCTCCGGTACTTTAAGCTTAGAAAGCGGAATTTTTTCAAGGGAAACTTTCACCTTGCCGATTTGTGTCAGCTGGGTGAAAACAAAATCAGCGACTTCTTCCGAACAGATAAACTGCCATGTCCCGTCCGAAAAGATGAGGTCGCCGAACTTTTGGCGCCTCAATCCGATGCCCATCAATGAGCCGAGAAGCTCGCGATGCTCGATGGAGGCGAATTTTTGCGGATAGATGACTTCCCAGCCCTGAAGCTGAAAATCTTCGGCAGACGGCTCGGCATATTCAGGGAATAGTAAAGCCCTCTTTCGTTCGGCCTCAGGGAAGCCCCCGAAAAATTCAAGCCTCACTTCGTCCGACTGACCGATGACAGATTGCAGGATCACCTGTTCCCGCGGGTCCAAAAAATCGGTCAGCTTCATCCGGTACTGTTCCGCCACAATTCTTTTCCACTCAAGAGCCTGGTCGATAAACGGCTCTTCGTCTTTTCTGAAATGCTGGTAAATATCGCTCATTGTCTTTCCTTTCTATGTAAAGAGGCCTGGCCTACAGCCAAGCCCGATACTCGGCCCGCAAAGATTGAAGGCACGCTCCTGAACCACGGCGCCGCTGCCTGCGGTAAGTCTTACGGGAGATCGGCATAATGTCTTTAAAAAGCGCCGAGCATTCTGAAAACCGCAAGAAGCCCTGCATCTGCGAACCGCAGGATGAAAATCGCCACGAGCGGAGAAATATCAATCATCCCGAGCGGAGGAATAATCCTTCTGAACGGTTCGAGATAAGGCTCGCAAAGTGAAGCAAGCACCCGGCCGAATGAAGACTCCCTTGCATTAGGCACCCAAGACATAAAAATGTAAATAATGAGCGCAAACGAATAGACGGTTATAAGCGTGCTTAAAATTTGATAAAGTAGGATCATCTGCGATTTACCACCTCTGATGTTCTTCTTCTATGAGCTCGGAAATCGTGCCGGAGACATCGACGTTTTCAGGCGTGCATAAAAAGATGTCCGCTCCGATCCGCTGAATATCGCCGCCGAGAGCATATACAGTTCCGCTCAAGAAATCAACGATTCTTTTCGCCTGATCGTGCTGAATGCGCTGCAGGTTCACGACGACGGCGCGCCGGTTTTTGATATGGTCTGCGATTTCCTGGGCTTCCGCGTACACCCGAGGCTCACTTAACACTACTTTAGAAGATTTCTGAACGCTTTGCAAACTTACGACATTCTGCTTCCCAGCCGCTTTAGACTGGTAGGCGGTTCTGTCTTTCGATTCATGCTCTTCAGGGATTTCCTCCCTGTCTGTTTCAATGTACTCGTATTCGTATTCCTCATCATCCAAGGAAAAAAAGTTTTTAAATTTGTTTTTCAAACTCATGATTGTCCACCTCCAGTTTCATTTCCGACTAAGGAAGATCCGATTCTGACGAATGTCGCGCCTTCCTCGACTGCGATCGTATAGTCGTTAGACATCCCCATCGAAAGCTCGCTGCACGGGGCGTTCCATTGACCGAGCCCGCGAACCTCGTCGCGCAGCTCTCTCAGCAAGCGAAAACAGCTTCTGATTGCCGTCTCGTCATCCGTAAAAGGAGCCATCGTCATTAATCCCGCAATCCGGATGTTTTCATATGCAGACAGTTTTTTTACAAAAGAAAGAACCTCTTCTTTTGCCATGCCGTGTTTTGAAGATTCAAGAGATGTGTTGACCTGAACAAAACAGTCAATCGGTTTTTTTGCCCTCTTCTGAATCTCGTCGGCCAATGAAAGCCTGTCTAAAGAATGGATATATGAGACATGATCGATGATTGCTTTTACCTTTCTCGTCTGCAGGGTTCCGATAAAATGCCATACCGGTTCGCTGTCTTTCAGAGCGTCGAGCTTGTGAAGCAGTCCGGTATCGCGGTTTTCTCCCAAATGTCTGATTCCTGCATCAAGCGCTGCCTGCGCCCGTTCCGGGGAAACATATTTCGTGACAGCGATGACGGATATTTCGTCGGGCGTTCTTCCCGCTTTGATACACGCTTCGTTGATCCTGTCATTTATATGTCGTAAATTGCTTTTCACATCCACCTGTAAGCTATACCTCCTTTAATCCGATGAAGGACATCATCCGTCCGGTTTTTCCCCGGTCTCTCCGATGGGAGAAAAACAGTGAATGCTCGCAGCTCGTACAAAGGGAACTCACCTTGATCTGGCCGTTTGGAATTCCGGCGTGTACAAGCAGCTGCCTGTTCACTTCTTTTAATTCGAGACGGTACTCCCCTTCTTTTATCGTCAAAAAGGCTTTGTCTTCTTGCTGAAGAGGAAGATTCCTGATTTTGTCTATTACATGATCGTCGACAGTGTAGCAGCACGAGCCGATCGCAGGCCCGATCACGGCGTGGATGTCTGCGGGATTTGATCCTTCCCGGCTGACCCACGTGTCAACCATGCTGGCTGCGATCCCGAGCGCGGTGCCTTTCCAGCCCGCGTGAGCGATTCCGGCCAGCGAGCGGACCGGATCGTAAAAATAAACGGGAACGCAGTCGGCAAAGCAAAGCGCCAAAAACAGGTTTGGCCTGTCTGTATAAAGTCCGTCCGTAGCCTTCAGCGCCGTATCGTATCGGAAAGCGCCGCTGGCGCGATCGCTATCCGTCACTTTTTGAATCCGGTCTTCATGCGTCTGATCGGCAAATACCCAGTCGTGCAGATCGGTTTTTAAGATGTCGGCAATCTGTTTTCTGTTATTGATGACATGCTGTTCATGATCCTGAACGTGCAGCCCTGTATTCAGTGAGTGAAAAGGCGGTTCGCTTTCTCCGCCGTTTTTTGTCGTAAATCCGGCTGTGACGGCTCCGCCGGTTTCCGCCGTCTGATTCCATTCCTCAATCAAAAGCATTGACGGAGCATCAAGACGAAAGGGGTTATATGTATTCATGGTGATCAGCCTTTCGACAAACATCGTAGTCTTTCATCATATCGCTCCTATTTTAACACATCTTGATGCATTCGTTTAGTTTCGTTTCAAAAAACTAAACGAAATGTATTGTTTGCAACATTTATCGCCGTTTTTGCAGACGGTCTCACCGTATACAATAATGTTGAAAAAGCAGGCGGATAAGGGCCCGCCGATTGATCAGGCATCATCTCATATGCTTGATCAGCTTAAACGCACAAGAATCACATCTTCTCCAATTTTAACAATATTTCGCCACGGAATGACGATTTCCTCTTCTTTTCCGAAAAATCCGAAAACTTTCCCCGTTCCTCCGATGACAATCGCCTGTATTTTGCCTGTCGTTACATTAATATCGATATCGCCGATGCTGCCGAGCTTTTTCCCGTTTGATACGTTAACGACATCTTTTATCTGGAAATCAGAAATGTTCATCATGTCCACCGCACGCCTCCTCTGATCAAATGTCCTTTTAAGATTATATGAAAGGCAGTCCTTTATTTAGACTGCCTTTTCAGTGGTTTATTTCGTTTTTTTCCTGCCGGCTAAAATGTCGAGATGGACGGTCGTAACAGCGGATTCTTTCTTTAAAAAGGCTTTGATCCGCTCCTTTTCTGCGCGCCATGATAATGGCGTCATCTTGATGAGCGGAGCGAGAAGGCTTTGGTCTAAACGTTTGCTGTAGGCGATCTCCGTTCTGTCGATCAGATCGAAATGAGACGAGAACCGCTCAGCCGTATCCTCGCTAGTATAGGCTTGTTTGTCCAAGCCGTCATACAAAAACCCCCGCAGTTCTTTCAGATAGCCGATTTTCGGAATCACTTTCAAAACGATGCCGTCATCAGATAACAGCCGCTCGAATTCCGCGTAATTAGAAGGCGACAATATATTGAGGATCGCGTCGAATGAACGATTCCGAAACGGCGCGGCAGCCAGATCGGCGACACACCAGATCGCCTCTCTTTCTTGCTTAGTCGCAGACACAATCCCGGCTTTCGCCAAATCAAGCCCGACGCCAAGGACAGGCGATCCGGAACGCATTTGAAGCTTTTCAACGATCCGCGCCAAATGCGAACCTTCCCCGCAGCCGGCATCGAGGATGCTGACAAAGTTGCAAAACGGGAGGCCTGCTTGTTCGAGACGGTCTGTCAAAGCGCCGCTAAGCGGTTCAAAAAAGCCGCGGGCGGCTAACATTCTTCTCGCTTCAAATAATTCTTTATCATATTTAACAGAAGGAGCATGCGTTGTGACATTGACATATCCCCCTCTTGCGATATCAAACGTATGTCCGTTTTTACAGATCAGGCTTTTTAAATCGGTGACCGCCATATTCGTTGCGCATATCGGGCACTGAAACATCGTTTCATGCCTTTTCATGAGCGATGCTCTTTTTAATTTTTTATTCATCATTGTTACACCTCATTCATTCACATTTAGATCAATGAAAAAGGCATAGACAAATAAACCCGCACCTTCGGCATTTTTTAAAGACGAAGGTGTGGATGGTTTAAGCGTTTGTCTATACCTTTCATTATCTGTAGCGAATGAATTGAATGATCATAATGATGAACCCCTCTTTAACATGACGTTCTCTATTATCTTACCAGCTTTTTTAAGAGGATGAAAGCTGAAAAAGAGCCTCCAAACAAGGAGGCTGCCAAAGAACCAGCCGTTTTAAATGCTGAGGTTTAGAGGCTTTTTCTTGGACAAATACGGTCTGCCGTCCGTCCATACCGCCTGGACGGGCATATCGAAAAATTCGGACAAAACCTCGCCGGACATCATCTCTCTTGTCTTCCCCAAGGCAAACACTTCACCTTTTTTCAACAGCAGCGTTTGGCTGAAAGCGGGGAGAATTTCTTCCGCATGGTGAGTAACATAAAGCATGGACGGTGCACTGTCTTTTTTGGCAATTTGTTCAACCGTCTCCAGCACCTGCTCCCTCGCGATGAAATCAAGACCGGTTACAGGCTCGTCGAGAATGAGCAGCTCTGGATCGGCCATTAAGGCCCTTGAGATCAGCACCTTTTGTTTTTCTCCCTGAGAGAGCGTTTCATATCTCCTGTCCGCATAACGGATGGAGCCGAATTCCTCCAGGAGGGCGATCGCTTTCTCCCTGACAGACTGTGAAGGCGATTCATAAAGGCCGATCGAAGCGAAAGCGCCGCTTAAGACAATTTCAAATGCACTGTCTTCAGGATACAGCTTCTGCTGCAGGGCCGCTGACACAAGGCCGATTTTTTGGCGAAGCTTTTCGTTCAGCTCCGTTTTTCCAAATTCGCGCCCTAACACGGTGACTTTTCCTGTTGTCGGAAAATAATAAGCGCACAGCATGTTCAACAGAGCGGTTTTGCCGGCTCCGTTCAATCCGTATAGCGCCCAGTGCTCCCCCTTTTTCACCGTCCAATCAATATCCTTTAATATCCACTCTCCGTTTCGTTTTAGTGAAGCATTCTCAAGCTGCAAAACCATTTGAAGTCCTCCTTTTATGTAAATATTCTGATAAATTAAAATATAATTCTTTTATTATAGCTTATTTATATAACAAAGTGAATGAGAGATTTTCCATTTTTAGCATGTGAAAAGCCGCAGATTGACTGCGGCTTTAGTGAATGTTCTTATTCATTTGTTTAATGGCGGCTTTTTCCAGCCTTGAGACCTGGGCTTGGGAGATTCCGATCTCATCAGCGACTTCCATTTGCGTCTTGCCTTGGAAGAAGCGTTTTCTGAGGATCATTTTTTCCCGTTCATTCAGCCGTCTCATGCCTTCTTTTAAGGCGAGCTCTTCGATCCATTGCGAATCCTTGTTGCGCTCATCGCTGATTTGATCCATGACATAAATCGGATCTCCTCCGTCATTGTAAATCGGCTCAAACAAAGATACGGGATCTTGAATAGCGTCAAGCGCAAAAACGATTTCTTCATGGGACACTTCAAGCTCTTTCGCGATCTCCTGAGCCGTCGGCTCCCTGCTTGTCTCACTGATCAGCCGTTCTCTCACTTGCAGCGCCTTGTACGCGATATCCCTGAGTGACCGTGAGACGCGGATCGGGTTGTTATCGCGCAAATATCTGCGGATTTCTCCGATGATCATTGGTACAGCATATGTTGAAAACTTAACATTGTGGCTCAGATCAAAATTATCAATTGATTTCATTAGTCCGATGCAGCCGACTTGGAATAAGTCATCAACATACTCTCCTCTGTTGTTAAACCTTTGAATGACGCTTAAGACAAGGCGCAAATTACCGTTAACAAGCTTTTCTCTTGCTGTCGTGTCTCCTTCATCCTGCATTTGCTTGAACAACTTTCTCATCTCTTCGTTCTTCAGTACGGGCAGTTTTGATGTATCAACCCCGCAGATTTCAACTTTATTTCTCGACACTTTTTTCCCTCCCTACAGGAGCTGCTGTACAAAGTTCAGTATCTCCTCGGGTGGGAAAAATATGCATCGTTAATTTCCAAAAATAAGAAGATCAAGTCGAAAACCCTTGGCTGTCAACACTTCAAATTTCATAAAAAAATTAAACCATTTTGTTGAATTCTTTTCGCAGCCTTTTAATAATTCTTTTTTCAAGCCGGGAAATATATGACTGGGAGATGCCGAGCATATCGGCAACGTCTTTTTGCGTTTTTTCTTCTCCTCCGACAAGCCCGAAGCGGAGCTCCATGATCTGTTTTTCTCTGTCATTGAGCTGTTCAAGCGCTTTTTTCAGCAGCTTCTTATCAACGTTTGCTTCGATATCTTTTGTAATAATATCGTTTTCTGTTCCGAGCACATCTGAGAGAAGAAGTTCATTTCCATCCCAATCGATGTTTAACGGTTCATCGAATGATACCTCTGAGCGAATTTTATTGTTTCTTCTTAAATACATCAAAATTTCATTTTCAATACATCTGGAAGCATATGTAGCCAGTTTGATTTTTTTCTCGGGATTAAAGGTATTCACCGCTTTGATAAGGCCGATCGTGCCGATGGAGATTAAATCCTCGATATTGATGCCGGTATTTTCAAATTTTCTCGCGATGTAGACGACCAGCCTGAGATTTCGTTCAATCAAAATCGCCCGTGCCGCCTGATCACCGTCAGGCAGCTTATGGAGAAGCACCTGCTCTTCATCTTTTGACAATGGCGGGGGCAGCGCTTCGCTTCCGCCGATATAATAAATTTCGTCGCTTTTCAGCCCCAGTTTCATTAAAAGTTTGTACCACAGATAGGTTAACCTTAATTTTAGTTTTTTCATCTTCCTCCCCCTTCTAAATAAACGTCTTCAGGAGTATGATAATGTAACAGACTTCGAGTTTAAGAAACGTGTTTGACCGGGTTTCCGGCGAGCATTTTCGGATGGACGATGGCGTCAAATTCGCCGTCCGCGGAAAGCGGTGAGGTGCTGATGCCAATCAGGCATTTCGGCGCTTCAATCACCTCCCTTTCCGAAAAAATGAGCACATGATCCGGCTTTAGGCAGAGCAGAAACTGATGCTGATGGCCGACCCCGCGGTAGGGAATCAGGCGGATCCGCCCGATATACGGGAGTGTTTCATCAAGTTTGCCGACGGCATCAAGCGGGCTCATTTCCTTGATGATCACACTCGCTTCTTCTCCCAATACACTTTTCAATTTTTCAATATTGACGATCATGACGGGCGTTTTTGTGATCGGGTCGTAGAGTTGGTTTCCGGAGTCAATCAATCCGGTGAAATGAAGCGTATGTTCATCAATGCCGGTCTCTAGGCGGACGCGTTCTTCATATTGAATTTTCTTCGCTTCAGCATCTTCAAAACGCTTTTTTGAAAACAGCCATACAGCCGGAAAACCTGCACCGACAAACAGCCAGCTGACCGGGTCTCCAAAACCGGACCAATTCGTCATAAAGACGCCGTTTTCCATGATCGAATCCGTTTCAAGTAAAGAATGCGCTCCAATAATCCCTCCTCCCATTAAAAAAGTAGCAAAATAAAAAGAAAACAAATTTTGCAAAAAAAACCGGAACCGCTTAAAACCAAATGTCACAAGAACGATCACAACCGAAAACGACAGTTTGCCTGCAGGATGAAGGACGTACGGCGAAAAAGGTGTAAACATAAACAGAACGATGCTTGACGCGACAAACGCCCCTAAGATCAGCCTCCGCTTTTTAACCCTTCGCTTTAAAATAAATGCGGTCATCATTAAAAGCAGCAAGTCAAAACAAAAGTTTAACAGCCATATCGCATCTAAATAGATTTCCACATCCTTCCCCTTTCTTTGGGCTCGGTGACCATATTGTTTGTTTTCCTAAGTATAAATCAAGCCCAAAGGTAAAGTCTGTCAATTAATGTTGCGCAAATCGTACATTTTTTGAAGTTTTCGTACTGAATTTGTCGATCATAAAACGAAAAAAAACGCTGCCATTAAAGACAGCGTCTTTTCACCTTTATTTCAGCTTTTCATTGATGTACAGTTTGCCTTTTGCCGTTTGTCTCGTTTCATTGCCGTAATCATCCCGGACGATGACCTCGATTTCCGCTCCTTTTGCTTTTGCGGTTGAAGTCGCGGTCCAATATCCTTCATACTTGCCTTTTGAGACTTCTCTGATCGGCAGCTCTGTTACGTTTTGGGCAGCCGTTTTGAAATTGGTAAGTGGCATTCTGATCACAAAGACAGCATCCAAATCAGCGGCGCTTTCAAACTCGATTTTCACGGTTTCTCCCGTTTTGAGTTCGAGGTCTTCAGCCGGTTTCAAGCCGGTGATTTGCGGCGCTTCAAAGTTGACATCCACCGTGACTTTTTTGGTCGTTTTGTTGCCTGCCGCATCCGCTGCCGTTACTTTGATTTCATTTTGGCCGTTGTCAAGCATAATCCTTGCAGAATACTCGCCATTGTCAACAGCCGCTTTTTTGCCGTTTACATGAACAGATTCTAAGTGGTCGTCTGATACTGTTCCTTTCACAGTGACAGTCTCTTTATTGAGTTTTGATCCGCTTTTCGGCGTGTCAATCGTAAGCTTCGGCTTTTTCTGGTCAAGGACGATCCGGACCGGGTCTGAAGCATCCGTCGTTCCGGAAGCCGATGACGATTTGGCGGTGATCACATTTTCACCTTTATTCAGCGGAATCTCTTTTGAGAAAGTGCCGTCTCCCGCCGTTTTCGCCGTTCCGGCTTCTTCATCTCCGTTAAAGAGCTGAACGGTCGTGTTCGGAGACGATGTCCCTTCGATGACAGCATTCTTTTTGTTGGTAATGAATCCGTCTTTAGGCGACGTAATCACAGGCATCGCCAATTCATAGTCGACCAAAGCGCGGATCATGAAGTTGCCTTGGTCTGATGGCGCTTTCGACCATGAGCCGTCCGTATACTGCCAGTTGCGGCCTGAATATTCCCCGTCTTCATCTGTAGCAAGTCCAGGTGAGTTGGCCAGGTCCTCTGTCTGGACGTACACGAGGTAAAAGTCTTTTCCGACGAGGATGCCTTCATCACCCAAATCAACGGTCGTCCATTCACCTGTGCGGAGCGCTTCAGCTTTGAACGGGCCGGCGAGTTTTTTGCCCGGAGAGCCTTTTTCACCCGACGCATCGTAGACCTCGACTGCAAAATCAGTGCCGCCCGGATCCGGGAATTCTGTATCCCAGAATTTGAACAAGCCGCCTTTCAGCATAGCTTTTTCCTGCCCGTTTTCGAGCGTCATTTTGACGGCCAGCCCGTTGCCGGATTCATAGAAAGCCCAGGCGTTTTCCCCGGTTCCGTCATCATAGCCGATTTCCCCAGGATAGCCGATGAAAGGATCGAGCTCGATATCTTTCGAGACATCTCCTTTTAAATCAACGGAAAACTCGCTGCTGTAATATCCGTTTGCAGAGACCTTTACCGTATACGAGCCTTCATAGGCCGTTAATGAATAACTTCCGTCGCCGTCCGTCTGAACCGGTTTTACGGATGCATCTTCAACGATATACAGCTTTGCATGTCGGACGGGTTCGCCCGTTTTTTTGTTTTTTATCGTTCCGGTGAGCGTCCCTTTCTTCAGTTCCTTTAAGACAAAGTCTGCCGTCGTCGTCTTGTCGGCCTCGATTTTTACGGTTTGCGCATTTGATTCATATCCGTACGCTTCCGCTTTCAGCGTATACGTTCCAGGTGCATGAGCCAAACTGTATGCGCCTGTTGCTTGGTTGGAATATGTCGATTTGCCCGTCTCCAGCACGCTGACCTGAGCCCGCACCGGAAGAACTGCAGGAGCTGCTTTTTTCGTCTCAGAATGTTCTTGAACGGTTTCTGCCGGTTTTGCTTTTTTCGGATCAATCGTTTGTTTCTTCGTTTTCTTATCCTTCATTTTAGCCGGCTGTTTTTCAACGCCCAGTCGTTTTTTCGTGCCTGCGCTCTTCACTTCCTTCACAAGCGCTACATCATCGATATAAAGCCCGTCACCTTCAATGCTGTCGTCAGATTGTAGGTTGAACATGATCTTAATCGTCTGTCCCCCGTATTCCGACAAATCGATCTGTCCGTCTTTCCATTCTGACGTCCTGCCGCTGTACTCAGCAGCCGGGATCCATTCATCTTTCCCTTCAGGCTGTACGTAAACGAAACCGTAATCGAAGTCCTCTTCAATATCGTGCCAATATTTGTATGTGAGATAAAGTTTTTGATTTTTTGGAACGCTGACAGGAGGCATAAGAAGATTCATATTGGCCGAACTTTGATACGGCCCTGTCAGATTTGTTGCGAATACGTTTTTTCCCGATGCTGCGGCATTCGGGCCTGACTGAGGAATACCGCGCTCCCATGAATTCTTCACACCTGATGTGATCCAGCCGTTGGCAGCATTCTCGAAATCTTGTTTATACCCTGTGGTCACAGCCGGAGAAATCGGGATTTCGTACACTTTGGATTCCGTTTTGTTTCCTCCGAAATCGGTGACAATCCATTTGTAGGAAAGCGTTTTCCCTTCAGAAACGGATACGGCCGCCTCGTACGTTCCTTTTTTATAGTCGCCGGAAGTTTGTTTGGCAGCGATCGTCACCCAATCGGAATCATCGGTTTTATAGCTTAATTTGACCGATATGATGCTGACATCGTCTTCCACATCAACTGAAAGAGGCGTTTCTGAGCCTGAGTAAATTTCCTTGATCTCTTGATGGTTTAAGACCGGCGGATTTTTGTCTTCGCCTTCTTTTCCGACTTGCCCTTCCGCTTTGCCCAACCCTTCTGTGACGGCGGACACCGCGTCAAACACGTTCACGAGCCCGTGGCCGTATCCGTTGTTCGGCGATTCGGTAAATTTGCTGTCTGTGAGCGGTGTTGCGGTTTCCATCAAAATCTTTTCGATCCCATCAACGGTGATCGACGAATCGGCCTGCTTGATAAGTGCGGCCGCGGCTGCGACATGCGGTCCTGCCATTGAAGTGCCATCCCAGCCGTCTTGATAGCCGCTTCCAGGGACAGAAGAGCGAATGTTGACCCCAGGTGCTGTTACTTCAGGCTTGGTCTCATCATACGGGGAAGGACCTTGAAGTGAAAAATCGGCTAAGCGATTATCGATGTCTGTCGCACCGGTCGCGAACGCTTCGGGGTAGTTTGCCGGATTGGCAATCGAAGCAGGTCCTCCCGGATTGGTGAAATCAGCGTTCCCCGCAGAGAACTCAGGGAAGATGCCGGCAGCTCGCCACGCTTTTACGATATCCCTGTAAAACTCATCAATCCCGGCTCCCCCTGACCACGAGTTATTGACAACATCCGGAGCCATTTCAGGGTGCGGGTTGCCATCTTTATCTTTCGGCGCCAAAATCCATTCACCCGCTGCAAGGAGGTCTTCGTCCGTTCCGCCGTCATCCGAAAAAGCTTTCACGGCAATCCACTTTGCACCCGGCGCCACACCGATTTGGTTTTGGCCGTCAGGCTCTGATCCGACCATCGTCCCGGTTACATGCGTGCCGTGCTCCAGGTCGTCAAAAGGTTCAGAAGCGCCAGAAACCGCATCATACCAGCTGAATTCGTGATCAGGCTGATCGGGATGCTGCGGGTCATATCCGCGGTATTTTTCTTTCAATGCCGGATGATCCCATTGCACGCCCGTATCAATTGACGCGACAACCATGCCCGTTCCGTCATATCCCAATTTCCAGGCTTTTGGCGCGTCGACTCGATTGATATTCCATTCGATTTCTTTTTCATCCTTAGCTGCCGATTTTTTCACAGACTGTTTAGCCGGTTTGATCAGCTGCCTTTTTTCGTTCGGGAGCACTTTCTCTACTTCCGGAAAAGCCGCTACTTGTTCCATGACCTCTTTCGTCGCATGGACGGCCATCCCGTTGACAATATAATAGGAGCGGATTTTTTTTACTTTCCCTTGTTTTTCCTGCTTTTTCAAATAACGTTTCAAATCGCTTTGCGTCTCATCCGCTTTGACTCTTAAAGCGGAGACGACAGCCGAGCGCTTTTGATATTCTGTTTTAGCCGCGCTCAGCGACTTTTTCTTCGCATTCTTTTCCGCCTGCTTGGCCACCTTTGGAGTATCGACTTGATCTTTCAGTTTGATCAAGAATGTGACTTGATCTTCTTTTTTGAACTGTTTGACAAGAGATTTCGAAATTTTTCCCTTCCCTGCAACTGCTTGTTCTTTCATCGAAGTGAGCGCAGGCTTTGCCGCGGCATCTGAAACGGCGGGCATGAACAGCGAGCCGATTAACAAACCGCTTAAAATGGTGGAAAACGCCTTTTTTCTCAGCTTTCTTTTCAAATGAACATCCCCCTTTTTGATGAAATTGGCTGGACTTGTCCGTCCTCCTCTCCTTGTGGATGCCTTGTCTGACCTTGATGTAACTTAAATATAGTAAAAACTGGTTAATTTTTTTGTCGGTATTTGTCAAGATCATGTTTAAAATTAGATAAAAAAGGACAAAACCGTTAAAGCGGTTTTGTCCTTTTTTATCATTTTGTTTTTTTAGCCGCGTCAAAAGCTTTTAAAGCGTTGACCAAGCCATATCCGTAGCCGTTGTTCGGTGATTTTTTAAACGTTTTGTCAGTCAGAGGCGTCGCCGTATTCAGCAGGATGCGCTCGATTTCATCGACTGTGAGGTCCGGATTGGCTTCCCTCATTAAAGCGACGATCCCTGATACATGCGGGGTCGCCATCGATGTTCCGCTCATCGCAGCATACTTGTGTCCCGGATAAGCAGAGCGGATGCTGACGCCCGGTGCCGAAATATCGGGCTTGATTTCGTCATATGGCGATGGTCCTTGCAATGAAAAATCGGCTAACGCGTTTGCGCTGTCAACTGCGCCTATCGCGAAAGATTGCGGATAGTTGGACGGATTCTCAACTGAACCCGGTCCGCCCGGTTCCAATTCGCTGACATTACCTGCTGCGAATGCAGGAAAGATATCAGCTGACCGCCAAGCTTTGACAATATCCAAATACCATTCATTGAGTCCGCGTTCACCCGCCCAAGAATTGTTGACGACATCGGGAGCCTTTTCGGGGTGCGCTTTTCCTTTCGCATCTTTCGGAGCCAAAATCCATTCCCCTGCAGCCAAAAGGGATTTTTCGTCTCCGCCGTCCTCTGAAAAGGCTTTGACAGCGATCCATTTCGCAGTCGGTGCGACACCGATCTGGTTTTTGCCGCCGGCTTCTGAGCCGACCATCGTGCCTGTCACATGTGTGCCGTGGCCCAAGTCGTCATATGGCGTTTTCTTATTGTTTGTCGCATCAAACCAGTTGAACTCATTGTCTGGACTGTTCGGTTTAGAAGGGTTGTAGCCCCTGTACTTTGTCTTCAACGCCGGATGATCCCACTCAACGCCGGTGTCAATCGAAGCGACAACGGCCCCTTTGCCTTTATAACGCTTTTTCCAGACATCAGGCGCATGAACCTGCTGAATGTTGGAAGCGGGGGAACGATCTGCGGACGTTTTCGATTCTACCGTGGGTTTTTCAGTGTTGCCGAGCTTAATTTTTTGATTTGGCAGCACTTTTTCAACCTCCGGAAATAAAGCCGCTTTTTCCATAACATCCTTTGTCGCTGTCACGGCAATGCCATTTACAATATAAAAAGATTCCACTTGCTTTGCTGTTCCTTTTTTCTCTTCTTTTTCTAAAAACGATTTTAAGTCTTTTTGCGTTCTCTCAGCTTTTGTACGCAGGGACGTCAGCACGGCTGAACGTTTGATTTCTTTTACTTTTTTCACGGTCATCACGCTTGCTTTCGCCCGGTTTTCAGCCGCTGTCGCCGCTTGCTGAAGATTCGCCTGGTTTTTCATTTTGATTAAAAAAGTCACTTTATCTTCTTTCTCAAAACGTTTGTAAAGAGCGCTTGATATTTTGTTTTGTTCCTTGGCCTTCGCTGTCGTGCCTGTTTCAGCCTGCACAGCGGCCGGAGTGAGAAGTGAACCGATGAGTGCAGCGCACATGAATGTGCTGAATAATGGCTTTTTCTTCACATGACATCCTCCTATAAGCAATAGCAAATATAGTCGTTTCTTGCGTTTCTTTGTCTAGAAACAGAAACTATTAATAATGGTAAAAGAAAAGACTTATAGATATTGTCGTATTTTGTCATTTTTCCTTTGACGGTTTGTAAATTCGTTCTTTTTACATATGACTTGTTCACCGTCATAGTTCGGCCAGATGACAAGACGAAAGGAAAATCCGTGCATCCGGGAGAAAAGAGAGAGGTTAGATGCACGGCTTTTGAGGGAGGCGCTTCGATCAGAATGACAATTGATGCTTTTGGAGGGGAGATTCCGTTCCAGCGCATAAAAAAAGCCGCCGACTTCTTGTCGGCAGCTTTCCAATGTATTATAGACGTTTTAGCGTTTATTGCGGTTTCTTAAGAAAGTCGGGATGTCAAGCGTATCCTCGGCAGGCTGTGATTGGCTGCGATGCGGCATGCTTGGCTCCTCGCGCTTCGCCTCCCGTTTCGGAGCAGGCTGATGATGCTGTTTTAAGCCTTGGTTTAAAGGTCTCTGCGGCTTAGATGCATCTTGATCCTGTTCGATAAAGCCGGTCGCGATTAAGGTAACAACAATTTCATCTTTTAGATTCTCATTAATGATTGATCCGAAAATCATGTTTACATCTTGATCTGATGCGGCGGCTACAATATCAGCTGCTTCCTGAACTTCATACAGGCTTAAGTTTGATCCGCCCGTAATGTTCATGAGAACACCTTGTGCACCGTCAATCGCTGTTTCAAGTAACGGACTTGAGATAGCTTTTTTAGCCGCTTCGGCAGCACGGTTTTCACCTGTGGCGACGCCGATCCCCATCAGTGCAGAACCTTTGTTGGACATGATCGTTTTGACATCGGCAAAGTCAAGGTTGATCAGTCCAGGTGTTGCGATCAAGTCTGAAATGCCTTGAACACCTTGGCGGAGAACGTTGTCCGCTTCGCGGAAGGCTTCAAGCATCGGTGTGTTTTTATCGACGATTTCAAGAAGACGGTCATTCGGAATGACGATCAGGGTGTCGACGGCTTCCTTCATTGCTGTAATGCCGCCTGCCGCCTGAAGCTGTCTTTTTCTGCCTTCAAAAGTAAACGGTCTTGTCACAACACCGACCGTCAATGCGCCTAATTCCTTTGCGATTTGTGCGATGACAGGTGCCGCGCCCGTTCCTGTTCCGCCGCCCATTCCGGCTGTGACGAACACCATGTCTGCACCTTTCAGCGCTTCTTCAATTTGTTCTTTGCTTTCCTCTGCGGCTTTTTTGCCGACTTCCGGATTGGCTCCGGCGCCGAGCCCGCGTGTCAGCTTCGCACCAATCTGCATTTTCGTTTCCGCTTTTGACAGGTTGAGAGCCTGGGCATCCGTGTTGACTGCGATAAACTCGACTCCCTGAACGTCATTTTCGATCATCCGATTGACGGCATTGTTACCGCCGCCACCTACTCCTATTACTTTAATCGATGCTAAGCCGTCTATATTTGTTTCAAACTCTAACATGCTAAATCCTCCTAATCCGTCGAATGACTAATCTCTATTCCCAAAAGAAGTTAAATATTTTCTTCATTTTGCTCGGCTTTTTCTCAGCTTGAGCGTGCTGCTTGGATTTTGGCTTCGGTCGCTGCTGCACTTCTTTTTGATGTGTTGCCGCGACTTCCTGAACCGCTTGTTCCGGCATCTTAAACCCTACTTTTCTGCCTTGGATTTTTGCGTTGCGGTAAGCGAATTGGATGAGGCCGACTCCTGTCATGTATTGAGGTTCTCTTACACCGATATAATTCGGGCTAGCCACTCTGACGTTATTTTGAAGAACATCCTGTGCGAGGCTGAGGACACCCGGCATTCCAGCCTGTCCCCCTGTAAGCACAAACCCTCCCGGCAATTCTTTTATTCCCATGTTCCGCAGTTCCTCTGCCACGAATAAAAAGATTTCTTCGAGCCTGGCTTCTATAATGTCTGCCACTTCCCGCTGAGAAAAGGTTTGCTTTTGGTCTGTCCCGATCACGGCGACTTCAAATGTTTCCTCTTCCGACGCTTCTTCATAGAAAGCATGTCCAAACTGCTTCTTCACCCGCTCAGCTTCGTCTGTGGAAGTGCGCAATCCGATTGAAATATCCTTGGTGATGTTTTCTCCTCCCAGGGGTATGACGCGGGTCGCAAGAAGATGTCCGTCCTCAAATACGGCAACCGTTGTCGATCCTCCCCCGATGTCGATTAAAGCCACTCCGAGGTTTTTTTCGTCCTTTGATAAAGCGACAGATCCGGCGGCCAGCGGCTGAAGGCAAATATCCGTTATTTCAATTCCCGCTCTTTCCACACAGCGCAGCAGGTTATGTAAGATCGTTTTAGAGCCCGTGATCAGCGATCCTTCCACTTCAAGGCGGACGCCGAGCATCTTTTTCGGATCTGTAATATCGCCTCTGCCGTCAACAATAAACTGTCTCGGAATCACATCGACGATCAGCTGTTCAGGCGGGATGGAAACGACTTGAGCGGCCTCCATCACCCGGCGCACGTCTTCAACGTGGATCTCTTTATTCTCGCTTGAGACAGCCACAACACCGTTCGTATCTTGAATATGGATGTAGTTCCCATTAACCCCGACGATCGCGTGGGTCAGCGGAAAACCTATCATTCTTTCTGCTTGTTCAAACGCTTTTTTTATAGAATGAACCGTTTCATCTATATCAACGATTGATCCTTTTTTCAGCCCCTCTGAGGGAACATTTCCGACTCCGATAATGTTAAGAGAATCGTCTGACATTTCACCGACGATCACTTTAATATTGGACGTACCGATGTCTAGACTGACGTAAAGTTCATTGTTGTTCATTCTATGGCACCTCCTCACATTTCAGTCAATTCTATTCTATTATTTGCCGAACAACAATACAATGAATCTGGTTTTACAAGTGTGTAACAATCAATACAAACCAATACGCTTCGTTTTTAGTTTTAGGATTACTGTGAATATTCGTGATATCCTATGTATATCCTCTTTTAAATCCGATTTTTTTTAATTTTTTCTCCTCGAGGCCGTCCATTTGGCGAGCAGTATTCTTCTGATGACCGCGATGTTTTGAAAAAGCCTCACGCCAAATGCAAACATACCGACTAAATACAAGTCTACACCAAGATGAACGCCCAGAAAAGCCAAACTTATGGCGAGAATAATATTGAAGAAAAAGCCCGTCACAAAAACTAGTTCATCGTATACACTTTCCAAATGGGCCCTTATTCCCCCGATCAAAGTATCAAGGGATGCAAGAATCGCCAGGGACAAATAATTTGAGTATTCATCCGGAATGGTGAAGTTCGTGCTGAACCCGATTGTAATTCCGAGCAAAAGCCCTAAAACCGGAAGCCACATTAGGAATTCTCTCCTTTTGATTTCTCGAGCGGTTTCAATGGCGCAACTTGCATTGAACCTTCATAAGCTTTGATTTTGATTTGTTTTTCAGGCCTTTTGATTTGCAAATCCAGATTTTCTCCCGCGAACAGATCCTGCAGGGATGAAGCATTCATTCGGCTATATAGTTTATCGGCGTTTTTGCCGATGACTTTTACCGTTATCGGATAGTTGTCCAAAGGATATCCGTCGATTTTGGTTGTTCCGTTGATATCCCTGATCACCGTCGTGTTGACAACCCTTCTGTCATTGATCGATATTTCTTCCGCTTCATACATATTCAGTTCATTAATCAGCTTTTTCAGAAGGTCTGGCGGCGGATTTTGAATGGATTCTCCCGTGAGTTCTTCCGAGAAGAGCTGAGAAATGGTGATGATGATTCCGTTCCCTGTAACATCTGTGAAGCCGGCCTGTTTTTTTAAGTTTTGAAGCGTTTCATTCAACGCTTTTGTCCGCGAGGTTTCTTCTTGATGACTGTATGTGTTCAGCATTTTTTCATATTTGTCAATTTCGCTGATCAGCTCAAGCTGTTTTTTCTGTTCTTTCTTCAGATCCTCCCTGAGGTCCCAGATGTCCCGCGTATCGCGGACTTTCGGCGCTTTCAGCGAATTAAACTGTACGGACAGCATAATTCCGAAAATGAGCATCAGGATGCTCAAACTGATGAAACGATTATTTTTCTTCAACGTCCGCCCACCAACTTTTCAACGTTCATTCCCCCTGCTTTAAAAGGGGCTCCATCTCGATTTGGTCTTGTTTTTCGATGCTGACTGAAATATGATCGCGGCTCAGCTGGTCCACAAGTCCTCCTGCAATGTTCAGCGCCGGCATCAGCACATCCGGATCCCCGATGGCCGAAATGACAAACGGCGCGGGATACTGGTTGCCGTCAACCGTGATGACAGGACCGTTGCACGATATGTAAGAATGATGTGTCACACGCTGTCCGTTGATCGACACCGCGGCCGCCCCGGAAATCCACAGCTCATTGAGCAGGCGGAATATGTGGCTTTCATGGACGATATAGTTGTTGACATTCTCACCTTCCGGTATGTAAGAAGCGTCTTTCAGCGTCACCTTGATTCCTTCGCCCTGAACGCCGATTTCCCCGACGAACATTCTGTACCTTTCAACATCTTCAACAATATTGTAATACTCTTTTTTTTCCTTTTTCAAAGCCGTCTCTGTTTTCTGTACTTCCTGCTGTTTTTTGTAAAGCTCCTGTTCCAGCTTCTTATTTTGCTTTTCCTGGGAAATCAGCCGGTCGCGCAAGGAATACTCCTCTTTCCAATTTTCAGCTGTTTCTTCATGGTCTTTGTTTTCCCTGGCGAATTGATAGGAGAAAGACAGCAGGAATCCGAGGACAAGCATGGCGAGTGAAAGATTGACTGTGTGCCTCTTCAATTTCCGTCTCCCTTTTTGCTTTCATCCGTTTTTTTCAGAGGTTCAAAATAAGTCGCGACTTCCATATGGATAATGCCTTTTTCCCCTTTCGGCAGCTCTTTTACGATCGCCGGATAGCTGTTCATTTTCTGTCCGAACGTTTTCAGCGAAGCCGTCACGATATAGCCGTCGTTCATATACAGTCTGATCAGCCAAGGATTTGATTTTTGAGGCGTATAGTTAATCTCGGAAATCGATTTTTTCACGGAATCGGAAAGCTTGTTCAGCTGTTTTGCCATTTGAACGAGCTTTTCGTCTTCCTCCCAGTTATTAAGGGTCGGTCCGATGTCAGTCGGCGTCACCTCTTCAGGAAGCACCGTGCCGTTTTCAAGCACGGAGTAGTACACATTGTGTTTTTGCAAAAACGCAATGCTTTTATACTCTTCGATGGAGATGGCGATTTTGTTGGGCAGCTGTTTAGAGATTTCGGCTTTTTTGATCAATTTATTCTGCTCGATCTTTTCTGCGGCTTTTTGCTTGCTCAGACTCCAGAATTCCGTCTGTCCTTTATGGATCGAAGACAGGGAAATGATCTGGTCTTTTGAAACGTTTTTGTTTCCTTTGATCTCTACCGTCGAAACTTTGCTGATCGGCGTCTGCAGGTAAATGATGATCAGCATCATCGTGAAAAAGAGCAGAATAAAGGTGATCAGCCGGCGGTTTGCCTTTTGCTTTCGCTGTTCTTTGATTTTGGGAATCCGTTCTTCTATATTCACTACTTTTTCTTTATCAATACCGGGTTTCACGTAGGCTCACCTCAGGGTTAATAAAGCAGACAAAAAGACTTTTATTTGCTTATTTTTGTTCGGAAAAATGACGCGCTTTTCGACATATGAAAGCACGGGGCAAGCTAAAAAGCTTCCATTTAGCGAAACAAACGACATACTAGGATGCCGTTTGCTTGTTTGTTTCATACATTATATCATAAGGCGATCTGAAGTAGAGAGGCCGTTTACCGTTTTTCTCCGATAATTTCGACCTCAGTGTGCATGTCGATATCGTATTTTTCTTTAATCGTTTTTTGAATGAATGCAATCAAATCCAGGACGTCTTGCGCTGTTGCGCCGCCTGCGTTGACGATGAAATTGCCGTGCATCTCCGAAACCTTTGCCCCGCCGATCTGATGGCCTTTCAAACCAGCGTCTTCAACTAGCCGGCCCGCATGTTCAGGCAGCGGGTTTCTGAAGATGCTGCCTGCGCAAGGGTTGGACACAGGCTGCGTTTCTTTTCGGTAGTCTTTGTTTTTCTGCATCTGCGCAACGATCTCATCGCGTTCTTTTTGCTCCAGCTGGAGAACGGCTTCAAGACATATGCCCGGCCGCTCGTTTTGCAGGATGGACGTGCGGTAGCTGAACGCCATCTCTTCATTCGTCAGCCAATCGATCGTTCCGTCTTCAAACAGGATCAATGCTTTCACCAATACCCTGCTGATATCAGAACCGTGGGCTCCGGCATTCATGTAAACCGCTCCGCCGACCGAACCCGGAATGCCCGCGGCAAACTCGAGGCCGGAAAGCCCTTTTTTGCTGATGCCTGTCGCAAGCCTTACGACAGAGTAGCCGCCGCCGACCGTTACTTGCTCGCCGTCGATTTCCATATGGTCAAGCCCCTGTCCGAGCTTGATGACAACGCCTCTTATCCCTTCATCGAGGACAAGAAGATTCGAGCCTCTGCCGATGGCCGTCCACTTGATGCCGTGCTTCTTGATCACCTTCATCGTATCTTTGACAGCTTGAATGTTTTTCGGAACCACCAGCACATCAGCCGGTCCTCCGATTTTAATCGTAGTATGGTTGCTGAGCGGCTCGTTTTCCAGAACTTTGCCGACTTCAAGTTCTTTTAATTCTTGTATCACCTTATCCATCGAAAACCTCCAAAATCCTTCTGTCTTATCATTTTGCATGATGTTTCAGTTCTTTCAGCACATTGTACAAGCGTTCGGCCGCGTCCGGTACGCCAAGCGACTTCGCGCGGCTCTTCATCTCTTGCAGCGTTTTTTCGTCTTGTAAAATATGATCGATCGCCTGAATTAAGCGGTCTCCATTAAGCTCTGATTCTTTTAAAACGACAGCGGCGTTCTGCTCTCCTAGTGAGCGTGCGTTCACTTCCTGGTGGTTGGCCGTAACGTACGGACTCGGAATCAATACGCTTGGAATGCCGAGCGCGGTGATTTCCGCTATTGTCGTTGCTCCCGCACGTGCCACGACGACTTCGAACTCTTTTAAGTACTCGGGCATTTGATGGAGAAATGGCTGAACGACCATATTCGGAGCGGGGTCTTCTTTTTTAAGCGCAGCTGTTACTTTATCATAGTGAACTTCCCCTGTGACATAAAGAACCTGGTAATCCCGCTTTTTTAATTCGTTTTGCATCGCGATAACCGCTTCATTGATCGGAGCGGCACCGCGGCTGCCTCCGAAAATAAGGACCGTTTTTTTGCCTTCTGAAAGGCCCAAAGCGGTCAGAGAACGACCCCCTTTTATAGAGACGACTTCAGACGCCCTCGGGTTTCCTGTAAAAACAACTTTTTCTGCAGGAAAATGCGGTTTCGCTTCATCAAAACAAATGGCTACCTTATCAACATATTTGGATAAAAACTTATTGGTGAGTCCGGGAAGGCTGTTTTGTTCGTGGATAATCGTCGGAATCCCCAGTTTTGAAGCGGCGTATACCACGGGTCCGCACACGTAGCCGCCCGTGCCGATCACCGCGTCGGGCTTAAACCGTTTTAATTCTTTTTTGCATTCTTTTACACCCTTTAAAAAGCGCATGACGGTTTTGACGTTTTCAAATGACAGCTTTCTTTTAAAACCCGTAATTTCAATCGCCTTGAAAGAGATCCCTTCCCGCTCGACGATATTTTTCTCCAGGCCTTTTTCGGTTCCGATATATAAAAACTCAACATCTTCATGATGCCGTTTCACTTCTTTAATAAACGCAAGGGCGGGGTAAATATGGCCGCCCGTTCCGCCTCCGCTAACAACAATCCGCATCTGTTCTCCCCCTTATTCCTTATGTACACGCCGATAACCCTGCTATCTCGCAACAGGGTTATCGCCAAAATCTAGTATCTAGAATACCTGCTGACATTCAGCAGCACGCCGACCGCCATAAGCATCAAGGTCAGTGATGAACCGCCATAACTTAAAAACGGAAGCGTGATGCCTGTAACAGGAATCAGGCCGGTCACGACGCCAATATTGATCATAACCTGAATCGCTATCATCGAAATGACGCCGACGGCGACAAAACTGCCGTATAAATCGGGCGCACCGAGCGCGATTCTGATGCCTCTCCATAATAGAACGCTGAAGAGCAAAAGAATCAGCGATCCGCCGATAAAGCCGAGCTCCTCTGATAAAATCGCGAAAATAAAATCTGTCTGCGGCTCAGGCAGATAAAAAAACTTTTGCCTGCTCTGGCCGAGGCCGAGGCCAAACAGCCCGCCGGGCCCCACCGCATAAAGAGACTGAATGATTTGAAAGCCGCTCCCCAAAGGGTCCTCCCAAGGGTTCAAGTATGAAGTGATCCTTTTGATCCGGTACGGCGCCGACAGCACAAGGCCGACAAAGCCGCTCAGACCCAGAAGACCGAGAAAAACGAAGTGTGAAATTCTCGCACCCGCGACGAAGATCATAATGATGCATGTGCCGACCATTACGGTTCCTGTTCCAAGGTCAGGCTGCATCATGATGATCAAAAAAGCTGAAAAGACAATACCCAGCGCCGGCACAAAGCCCTTTCTAAACGATGTAATATTCTTTTGCTTTTCAGATAAAAACTTGGCCAAAAATGCGATCATCGCGAGCTTCATAAACTCGGACGGCTGAATGCTGAAAGCGCCGACTCCGATCCAGCTCCTCGACCCGTTCCGTTCCATGCCGATCCCGGGAACAAGGACGATGATGAGCAGAAAGAAACATACTATGATCAGTATTTTCGCATAAGTTCTCCACGTCCAGTAGTCGACATTCATGATGAAAAACATGGCGATGACTCCGATGCCGGCAAATAAAAGCTGCCGTTTCGCAAAGAAAAAGGAGTCGTCGTATTTGTAAGTCGCCCATACTGCACTGGCGCTGTATACCATAATCAGTCCAATTGTTAAAAGCAATAGCGTAATGATAACCAGCAAAAAATCCGGTGACGTTTTTTTTGTTTGCAAAGCCGAACACCCCAAGCTCTAATTCTTAGGGCTATCTTTACGAGACAAGCCCTTATTTAAGCATATGCACGGCGTTTACAAACATGTCACCACGTTCTTCAAATGTTTTGTACTGATCCCAGCTTGCACAGGCCGGGGACAGAAGAATGACATCTCCTTCGTCTGACAGGCTGAACGCCGCAGTTGCTGCTTGTTCAACATTATCGACACGTTTAACCTGTTGTATTCCCATTTCTTCGGCCAGCTTCTCAAACTTCGGTGCGGTCTCGCCGAATGTGATCACCGCTTTGACAAAAGATATATGCGGCTTTAGTTCATCGAATTCATTTCCGCGGTCAAGCCCCCCTGCCAGCAAAATGACCGGCTTTTGAAAGGCGGACAGCGCTTTTTTGGTCGCAAGAATGTTTGTCGCTTTGCTGTCATTGTAAAACAGTCTGTTTTTGATCGTCGCGACGTATTGCATCCTGTGCTTTACACCGGTAAAGCTCGTCAGCACCTTGCGGACGGCCTCATCGGAGACGCCTGCGGTTTTAACAATGCAAAGGGCGGCCAAAATGTTCTCCAAATTGTGCTCTCCCGGCAAAACGACGTCTTCAAGCGGCATGACCGGTTCACCGTTAAACATGATCACGCCGTCTTTCACGCACGCTCCGCGCTCAAGTGTCCGGCGGACCGAAAAATACACCTTCTCCGCTTTTGAACACTCGGCAAGCCGTACGACTGTCTCATCGTCCAAATTGACAACGGCAACGTCTGTTTCCGATTGATTTCGATAGACCTGCTGTTTGGCAAGCTCATAATTTTGGCGCGAATGGTGATAATCGAGATGGGCATCAAATACGTTTAATAACAATCCGATTTTCGGTCTGAATTGATAAGTCCCCATGAGCTGAAAACTCGACAGCTCTGTCACGATCCATTCGTCTCCGCCGGCCTGATTGGCCACTTCGCTTGCCGCCGTGCCGATATTACCAGCAACGAGCGCTTTTTTCGAATCGGCTTTCAGCATTTCATAAACAAGCGTTGTCGTTGTCGTCTTTCCGTTTGAACCGGTAATGCCGATGAACGGAGCATCTGTCAGATGATAGGCAAGTTCAACCTCCGTCCAGACCGGTATGCCCCGCTTCAGCGCTTCTTCGACCATCACGTTTTCATAGCGGATGCCCGGATTTTTAATCAGAATGTCGATCGAATGAAGATCAAACAGTTCCGTCGGATGAGAGCCGCAGACGACTTCCACCCCTTTTTCCGCGAGAATCCGCGCAGGTTCATTCTCCTCAAAAGGCAGCTGGTCATTTACGACAACCTTTACGCCTTTTTCATGAAGGATCGAAGCGGCAGCATATCCGCTTTTCGCCAGCCCCAGTACGAGCACATTTTGATTTTGCAATAAATCTTGAGTATCCACTTATAACCACACCTCGATGTAAATTCCTAAGACGGCAAGCAGAAGTCCCGCTGTCCAAAAAGTGACGACAACTCTCCACTCAGACCATCCGACAAGTTCGTAATGATGGTGAAGAGGGCTCATTTTGAAAATTCGTTTGCCGGTCGTTTTAAATGAAATGACCTGCAAAATGACGGACAGCGTTTCAATGACAAATACGCCGCCGATGATGACAAGCAGGATTTCCAGTTTCGTTAAAATCGCGATCGTCACAATCGCCCCTCCGAGGGCAAGCGATCCTGTATCTCCCATAAAGACTTTCGCGGGGTGCGCGTTAAACACAAGAAATCCTAACACCGCTCCGACAACAGCAACCGCGAAAATGGCGACATCGTATTGCGACTGGTTCCATGCCAAAATTGCAAACGCACCGAACGCGATGGCAGCAGTACCCGACAACAGCCCGTCAAGCCCGTCAGTCAGGTTGACAGCATTTGAACCGCCGACAAGCATAAAGATGACAAGCACCGGATAAATCCAGCCGAAATCAAATGACAGCTCTGTTCCCGGAATGCGGATGTCAGTCGGCAGCCCTTGGAAGTGGTAGACGGCATAGAATACCAGAGCAATCACGATTTGGCCGATCAGTTTTTGTTTGGATGTGAGTCCAAGGTTGCGCTTCATCACGACTTTAATATAATCATCCAAAAAGCCGAGCAAGCCGTATCCAACCGTAACAAACAAGAGAAGGATCATGTTCATGCTGACTTCGGAAAATTTCATTGTCATGACAATGGTCGTCGCGATAATCGACAATATGATCATGACGCCGCCCATCGTCGGCGTTCCCGATTTTTTCTGATGGGATTTCGGACCTTCCTCACGGATGCTCTGCCCGAATTTCAGCCTTCTTAAAAACGGAATGAAAATCGGAGATAAAAGAACGCTGATTAAAAAGCCCATGATAATGGTAAATAAAATTACTTGTTCGAGCATCGTTCTTCTCTCCTTTCCGCGTGATATAAGTAGCAGCATACGCATTTATCATATTCACTGTTTTTTTTCATATGTTGATTTATTTCATCCATCATTTCAACAACTCTTTCCTGTAGTTCTTTTTCGGTTATTTCAGCTCAAGAATGGCTCTTTTGGCCACCTCAGCATCATCAAAATCAAAGGTTTGACCGCCGATCTGCTGATAGGTTTCATGGCCTTTGCCTGCGATCAGGACGACATCTCCTTTTTTGGCGTTTGCAATGGCAAAAAAGATCGCCTGCTCACGGTTGACGATGCTGTGATAGTAAGCCCCTTTTACGCCTTCCTCCATATCGTTTAAAATGGCGAGCGGGTCTTCGCTTCTCGGATTATCGGCTGTAAAGACCGGTTCATCGGCAAGGTCAACGGCAATTTTCGCCATTTTCGGACGCTTCGTCTTATCGCGGTCTCCTCCGCAGCCGACGACGACAAACAGCTTTCCTTCCGTTAAGCCTCTGCACGTGTTCAAGACATTTTCGAGGCTGTCAGGAGTATGGGCATAGTCGACGATTACCGGAAAGTCCTGGCCGGCGTCCACAAGCTCAAATCTTCCTCTGACGCCTTTCAGCCCTTCAATTCCTTCTGTGATCGTGGCAAACGGGATATCCGCTGCTAGTGCGATCCCCGCGGCCGTTAAAACATTGTAGACGTTAAAGAGGCCGACAAGCGGAATCGTTACTTGTGCAGTACCTTTGGGCGTCACCAGATCAAAGGTTGTCCCTTTCGGAGCCATTTTGATATTTTCAGCCATGACATCGGCATCGTTTTGAATTCCGTATGTCAAAAGGTGTGCTGACGTCACTTGGGCGAAATACGCTGAAGCAAGGTCATCCGCATTCAGCACGGCCCACTTCGGTGTATCGTGGTTAAAAGATCCGCCGAGCTGAGAGAAAAGCAGACTTTTCGCATGTTTATATTCTTCCATTGTCCGGTGGTAGTCAAGGTGGTCCTGAGTCAGGTTCGTAAATGCGGCGATATCGTAATCACACCCGTGGACCCGGCCCATGTGGAGAGCGTGTGAAGACACTTCCATGACGGCTGTATCCACATCCTGATCAACCATTTTTCTAAACGTTTTTTGAAGTGTGACGCTTTCCGGCGTCGTATTTTTTGCATCGAAGGTTTCGTCATGGATTTTCGTGTACATCGTGCCGATCAGTCCTGTGCGGCTCCCGGCTTTTCTAAAGATCTCCTCCACCATGTGAGAAGTCGATGTCTTGCCGTTTGTGCCTGTAATGCCGATCAGCTTCAGCTGCTTCGTCGGCTGTCCGTAAAAGGCGTCCGACAGCACGGCAAGCGCTCTCTTCGTATGGCGGACGATGATCACCGGCACATCGGCGTCCACTTCCCTTTCCGCCACGATAGCGGCAGCCCCTTTTTCAGCGGCTTGCCGGGCGTAGTCATGCCCGTCGACTGTATAGCCTTTTATACAAACAAAAAGACTCCCTGTCTTGACTTCCCTGGAGTCCATCTCAATTGAAGTTATATCAGGGTCTTCTTGGCCGGCATAGGAAGGTGCATTTTTTAAATATGTAAGAAGCTTTGTTAATTTCATCGTATCAAACCTCTCAAGTCTAATCATTCTTCATTCGTTGTCATATTGTTCCTGCGTTGATTAACCGCACGAGCTGCATGCAGACATACAGTTCATATTTTAGCGTAAAAAAGAGGATACATCCAGCTAATCCTTTAAAATCTATATATTTTTTAGGAGGAACGGCCCCCGGTCATCAGCCGGTTGCCGCTCCTTATCATGATCCGAATTAATCAGAGGCTCCGTCTTTATTGTCAAGGTAAATGCGAATGGTCGATCCTTCTTTTACTTTTTCGCCCGGCTTAGGGGACTGCTGAACGACGACATCGCCTTTTCCGGAAGCTTTCAGCCTGAGGTTGATCAGCAATGGTTCAAGCTCTGTCACGGAAAGCCCTATAAGGTTCGGGACCTCGATCAGCTTTTTGTCCAGCCATTGATATTTGCGTTCAATCTGATCTTTCCGCTTCTTAACGCCGAGCTGTGGAAGGCTGTCTCTCATGATGTTTCCGACGATCGGCGCTGCAACCGTACCCCCGAATTGAATCGTGCCTTTCGGATTGTCGACGGCGACGTAAACAACGATGCTCGGATCATCTGAAGGAGCCGTTCCGATAAACGAGACGATGTGATTGTTTTTTAAATATTTCCCGTCCTTGACTTTTTGCGCCGTACCGGTTTTGCCGCCCACCCGGTAGCCGTCGACAAAAGCGTTCCGCCCCGTCCCCTGGGCGACAACGCTCTCCAGCGCGTAACGGATCTGTTTCGATGCCTCTTCAGAAATCACTTTTCTTTTGGCGATCGGCGTCTGTTTTTTCACTGTTTGTTTTGTTACGGGATCAATCCACTCTTTGGCAATATACGGCGTATACAGCGTTCCGCCGTTGACAGCTGCAGAAACAGCTGCGACCTGCTGGATCGGTGTCACCGATACCCCCTGGCCGAAAGCGGTTGTCGCCTGCTCTACAGGACCGACGCGGTCAAGCGGGAATAAGATGCCCGTTCCTTCGCCTTGTAGATCGATCCCGGTTTTTTGTCCGAAGCCGAAATTTTTAATGTAGCTGAACAGTTTTTCTTTGCCAAGCCGCTGACCAAGCTCAACAAATCCCGGGTTGCACGAATTTTGGACGACTTCAAGAAACGATTGTGCGCCGTGTCCGCCGCGCTTCCAGCATTTCAGCCTTGCGCCGTCCACTTCAACGGAACCCTTATCATAGAAGTGATCTTTTTGGAGGTTGACTTTGTTCTCTTCCAAAGCTGCGGCAAGCGTGATGATTTTAAAAGTCGAACCGGGCTCATATGTGCTCCATACAGGCAAGTTCCGATTATAGACTTTAGGATCGATTGATTTGTAGTTTGCGGGGTCAAAGTCCGGCCGGCTGACCATCGCCAATATCTCCCCGTTTTTCGGGTTCATCGCAACACCGACCATTCCGTCCGGGTTATACTTCGCTTCTGCGATATCAAACTCCCGCTCCATAATCGTCTGCACCTTTGAATCGATCGTCAGCTTCATATCAAGCCCGTCTTTCGGCGGTGTATAGTCATCCGCCTCCCCCGGCATCCTCTTGCCTTTTGCATCAGAATAAAATTTCACATAGCCCTTTTCACCTTTCAACTCTTTGTCATAAAAAGCTTCGAGGCCAAGCAGACCCTGGTTGTCAATGCCCGCGAATCCGAGCACATGGGACAGATAGCTGCCAAACGGGTAATGGCGGATCGAATCTTCTGCAATGTATACGCCTTTCAAGTTGAGATCTCTGACTTCTTTTGCTTTCTCATGGGAAATTTTCCGGCCCTCGGGATTGATCCTTTCAATTGACGTTTTTTTCGTGACATGTTTGTACGCTTTTTCTTCCGACATATTCAACACGCTGGCCAGCAGTTTGCTCGTTTTGATCGGATTTTCAACCTGCTTCGGAACAACCAAAACCGATGGCGCGCTTTGGTTTGTCGCCAGCTTGACGCCGTTCCTGTCCAATATTTCGCCCCTTTCCGGCTCAAAAGGAAGGTTCCGGCTCCACGAATCTTTAGCTAATGTCGTCAGTTTATCCCCCAGAACGAACTGAACGTATCCGAGCCTTGTATCAATAATCAAAAAGATGATCACACCAAAAAGCAGAACGAATATTAAACGTTTTCTGACCGTTACATTGGAAACGCGCAAGAGACCGTTCACTCCTTATTTAGGCTTGTTTCATTTTATGCCTTGGAGCGTTTTGATAGAACGGCCCTTATTTTTATATGCTCAGGAGGCGGCCGCGCCCAAACGGAAGGCTATCGACTCTGAGCCGATAGCCTTTTAGACGGGATCTATTCGTTTTTCAATCTGACTTTTACGACCGAGTTGGCTTTTAATTCTTTGCCTGCTTTTACATTTTGGCTTTTCACATAACCCTGGCCGCTCGTTTCGATATGAATGCCTGCCATGGCGCCGAAGCGGAGGGCGTCACGCTTTGACCAGCCCGTCATATCAGGCAGTGTGATTTTCCCGTCGGCCTTCAGGAAGACCCTCTGATTCGGCAGGACGGCTTCTCCCGCTTTCGGGTACTGTTCTTTCACAGCCAAGCCATCGCCGATCGTAACCGGAACAAGGCTGCTGTTTTGCGCCTCTTTTTCGGCGGATTTGGCTCGTTTGCCGGTGAAATCAGGCATTTCCAGCTGTTTTTCTTCCTGCTTTTCTTCTTTTTTGGTCTCTGTCGGTGTGATATTTAAATAGTGAAGACTGTTTTTCATCACCGGATTGAAAATTTTTGATACCGGAGCAGAACCTGTTTCCGTAGCCTTTAATTGCGGCTGCTGTACGGCTACATAAACGAGAAGCTGCGGATCGTCCTTCGGCGCCATGCCCATGAAGGAGAACACGTAGTTTTCGCGGCCGGTCAAATATCTGCCGTCTTCTCCGGCAATTTGCGCCGTACCGGTTTTTCCGGCGACATCAAATCCTTCGATCTTGTACGGCTTCCCCGTCCCTTTATCAGATGTGACGACTTTTCCCAACAGGTCGCGCACTTCTTTTGCCGTTTTGGCAGAGATCGGCTGTCCGACTTTTTCCGGTTTATTTTGATAAATCGTTTTGTTTTTGTCAGAATCAACGACATGATCGATGACATAAGGCTTCATCATTTTTCCGTTATTCGCGATCGCTGTCGCGGCCTGAAGCTGCTGGATCGGCGTGACCGCTGAACTTTGACCAAAGGCAGTTGATACTTTATCACGCAAATATTCAAAATTGATTTTGCTGTTCGCTTCTCCAGGCAGGTCGATGCCCGTTTTGTCGTAAAAATGGAACTTCCGCAAATATTGATTGAAGCGGTCTGTGCCGAGTTTATCATTGGCAAGGATCGCAAACGCGACGTTTGAGGAGCGTTCAACACCTTCATTAAATGTGATCGGGCCCCAGCCGTTGCCGCCATTATGGTCTTTAATCGGCTTATCTTTTTTAGACACCGAATATGATCCAGACTTGTATTGTTCTCCTCCATTATATACGCCTTCTTGGATGGCTGCCGCCAATGTGAAAATCTTCATCGTCGAGCCTGGCTCAAAGCTGTAGGAGACAAGGTCGTTGTAATAGTTCGTGACATCGCGCACGTTCGGGTTGAAGCTCGGCCTTTGCCCCATCGCGAGCACTTTGCCCGTTTTCGGATCAACGACCGCCGCCATAATCTTCTTCGGCTTGTATTCTTTTTGGACGGTCGTCATGCTGTCTTCCAAAAACGCTTGGATTTTTTGATCGATCGTCAAATACACGTTGTCTCCGTTGTTTGGCGCTTTAATATTTTCGTTGCTGTTCGGCAGGCGCCAGCCCGTTCTGTCGGTGTCGTACGTCATGTATCCGTCCGTTTCTTTCAAATAATCGTTGAGCGTTTTTTCAAGGCCCATCATGCCTTGCATTTCACCTGTTTTTGCGTTGATCTGCGAATAGCCGATGAGATTGGAAGCGAAGATTCCGTTTGGATAGTAGCGCTTCGTATCGCGGGTGAACACGATGCCAGGCAGCTTCAGCTTTTCGATTTTTTCTTTTTGGGCATATGTCAAATCCCGCCCCGCCGATCCGAATTCAACCTGAAACGCTCCTTTTTTATTGAGAATATCGAGCACTTTCCCCTCATCCATACCGAGAATCGGCGCAAGCTTCTCAGCCGTCAGCTGCTTGTTTTTCACGTATTGAGGTTCCATCTTTTTGCTCATAATCGCGACGAGCTTGTATGTCGAAGTGTCTTCGGCAAGCACTTTTCCGTTCCGGTCAAGGATCGATCCCCGGTGGGCTTCGATCGTCCGCTTTTTCTCATACTGTTCGTTCGCCTTCTGTGCAAGCACTTCGCCGTTCACTTTTCCCGTCGCTTGAATAAACGCAAATCGTCCTACGATAACAAAGAAAAAGAGGGCAAAACAAATACTGAGTATTGCCGCTCCTCTGTTCATGAATTTATTTTTTTTCGGCATTGTGCATCATTCCTGTATGTCTTTCACTTTTTTATCACCTAATTTAAGGCCTTTTTTCCGGGCGATGTCCATGATACGGTCCGGCTCTTTCAGCATATCGGCTTCTTTTTCGAGGTCACCAACTCTGCTGCTTTCCGTTTCAACCTTCTTTTCGAGCTTTTGAATTTCAATATTGGTCTGATACGCGGCAAAAGCCTTTGAAATCATAAAAAGTGAAGCGCTGAGTACAGCCAGGGCAAAAAGCACAATCAGTACCTTTTCCCCAAGCGTTATCGATGCTCTTCTCCGGATGATAACGGATTGTTCTGCACTGTTTGTCTGTCGTTGCTGTTTTTCTACTTTATAAGCCAAATTGCTCATAGACTGATGACCTCCTTTTAATTCGTACAGCTCACTCTCGTGCTTTTTCCGCGATGCGCAGCTTCGCTGAGCGCGCACGGTTATTGTGTTCAAGCTCCTCTTCAGAAGCTGTGATCGGCTTTCTGTTGACTAACTTTAATTTCGGTTCAAACTCCTTGGGGATCACGGGCAGTCCGTGAGGCAGTTCAGGAGGCGATGACATCTCTTTAAATGTCGATTTGCAGATCCGGTCTTCCAGCGAGTGGAACGTGATGACCGATACCCTTCCGCCCGGCTTCAGTACCTCAATCGCCTGTAAAAGCGCTTCTTCAAACACTCTCAATTCATCGTTTACGGCAATTCGAATCGCCTGGAAGATCCGTTTAGCCGGATGCCCGCCGCTTCTTCTTGCCGGTGCGGGAATCGCCTCTTTGATGATATCGACAAGCTGGCCTGTTGTTTCAATAGCCGATTGTTCTCTTGCTTTTTCGATTTTCCTGGCGATTTGCTTGCTGAACTTCTCTTCTCCGTATTTAAAGAAGATTTTCACGAGATCCTCATAAGGCCATTCATTGATGACTTCCTTTGCCGAAAGGCCCGCCGACAGGTCCATTCGCATATCAAGAGGTGCATCATGATGATAGCTGAAGCCCCTTTCAGGTGTATCCAGCTGAGGAGATGAGACGCCTAAATCAAATAAAACACCGTCCACTTTCGTGATGCCGATTTCGTTTAGACGGTCTTTTAAATACCGAAAATTGCTTTTTATGAAAACGACTTGTCCTTCATGATCCGCCAGTTTTTCCTTCGCGTGGCGGAGTGCGGTTTCATCCTGGTCAAAAGCGACCAGCTTTCCTTTTTCAGACAGCTGTGAAAGCAAATATTCGCTGTGACCGGCACCGCCTAATGTACAGTCTACATATGTACCGTCTTCTTTTACATTTAAACCGTCAACTGTTTCTTTTAATAATACTGTTGTATGCTCAAACATTTCTTTACTAGTCCCACCTTTATTCAAATGAACTGATTGCAGAAGCGCCGCATGCGCAAAGATTCATTATATATCAAATCCGATCATGTTTTCAGCTATTTCGGCAAATGAATCTTCCTGCTCTTCTACGTATTGTTCCCAAATCTCTTTGCTCCACAATTCAATTCGATTTGAAACTCCGATGACCACGCATTCCTTCTCAAGCTTTGCATAATTTAAAAGCGGTGATGCAATGTTGATCCGGCCCTGCTTGTCCAATTCGCATTCGGTGGCTCCGGAGAAAAAAAAGCGGGTAAAAGCGCGTGCATCTTTCTTCGTAAGAGGAAGAGCCTTCAGTTTTTCTTCGATGAGTTTCCATTCGGACATCGGGTAGCCAAACAGGCACTGATCAAGCCCGCGCGTCAGAACGAACTGCTCGCCGAGGCCTTCTCTGAATTTCGCCGGAACGATCATGCGGCCTTTTGAATCAATCGTATGCTGGTATTCACCCATAAACATGATCTCGGCCCCCACTTTCGTTCCTCAACTCACCACTATCCACCACTTCTCTCCACAAATTTATTTTACACTGTTTTAGAACAAAAAAAAACCCTGAACTACTCAGGGTTTTTTAAAAAATTATTTCAAAGTTTGACAACTTGATGCATGTTTTGAAATGAATATGGCAAATCCTTGTATTTTTCCAAGAAATTCGGACCGTATTTGTTCAAATAATACACGATGTTCCAAATTCTCTCCTGCGGAGCGTCTAAAGGCTTGATGCTCGTTTGAATTTTGTCAAAATCACGCAAAATGTAGTTTTCTCTTTCTTCAATCCTTTTGATAACCGTTTTCTCCAAAAATTCGAGCTGGTCTTGAATGAAGCCTGAGTTTTTTTCTAAAAGGGGGCCGAGGCTCCCGTCGATTTCGAGGGCTTCAGCGCGCACAGCGGAATGGATGTTTTCGATTTTTTCTTTCGCCTGTTTGACCGAATCGGTAAAACCGCTCGGAACCTTATCTTCAAAATACTGCTCTTTTTTGGCGCGCGCTCCCTTTTCAATCGATTCACGGAGTTCGATTCCCCGCTCGCCCAGCTTTTTTTCGATGTGCCGCTCAAGGAATGTAACCTGAAGCCTCGGTATGACAGGCGGCATTTTATAGCCCATAACCTGAAAAGCGCCTTTCAGCTCGCCCCAATAATTGATCTCTCCGGGACCGGCGATGAACGCCAATGTCGGAAGAAGGTATTCCTGCATGAGCGGCCTTGTTACGACATTATTGCTGAACGCTTCCGGCTTTTGGCAGATCAAATCGCAAAGCTCTGCTTCAGACCACTGAAGGTGAAGCTCTTTTATAAAAAACGCCCCGTTTTCTTTTTCGATTAAAAAGCGCTCGCCGTCGTGTTCATAAAAAAGGTTCGCATGCTGTGCGGCTCCTTCGATAATCGGTGTGTAGCCCAGTTGTTGCATGAATTCCTGCTGCCGTTTGACAGAATCGGTCAGCTCGTCGTTTCTGTTCAGCAGCTGCCGGAAAAAACGCGCTTCAAGGGCTCTGATGCCCGGGTCGCCGGAATTCAGAAGGATCAGTCCGTCTTGTTCAAACATGCCGGCAACAAGATATTCGAAAAAATCGGTGAAGGAAAGAGACTGCCTTAAACATCGGCGCAAATGGCCGAGAAGATCATTCGTATACTCCGTTTCTTCAAATGAGGCAAAAATCCCGTCCAGCCACTTTTCAGCTTTTTCGGCATCGAGCGCCGTTTTTGACGCCTGGCTTTTTTTCCAGTGAGACTGCGGGAGCTTGTGCTTTTTCACCTTGCCCCCGTCAGAAATGTAGACGTGATTGATTTCTTCCAGATCGTGGTCTTCCCCCGCAACCCAGAATACCGGAATGACCGGAACGTTCAGCTCTTGTTCTTTTTGCTTTGCAAATACAAGGATCGATACGATTTTATGTATAGTGTAAAGAGGACCCGTTAAAAGGCCGGCCTGCTGCCCTCCGACAACGACGACGCTTTTCGGATCGCGAAGCCGTTCGATCGTTTCATTCATGCTTGCCGATTGAAATTTGCTGTGATAGTCGAGCAAATAGTCAGCTAAAGCATCGCGGTCATACGTCCGGGAGGAAAGGTCATCCAAACGGACACTCCAACTTTCATTGCTCAGGCCGTAATCGAAAAACGGCTCTATCTCCTTTTTTCCATTTATATAGTCTCGAACAAAAGGGTTTTGACTTTGTATGGAAAGTTCAGTAAGCTGCATCTTTAGAACTTCCTTTCTCCAGTAAATAGTTAGCTTTCCGAAACGAGTATAGCACGTTCCGCGATTCGGTCAAAAGATTTAGCTCCATTCGTTTTCAAGCGCCTTGATACTGTGATATAAAAAGGTAAGGTGCGGAGCAGACTCCTCTGACTCTTTTGCCCGCTTCAGCAGATAGCCCATGATCGCATCGGCTTCCGTTTTTCTTCCGGCCAGCACATCGGCAAGCATCGAAGACGTGTTGCTTTTTGTCCGGCGGCAGACGGAAAGAACATGGTCCCATGCTGCTTGGCGGTCTTCAAGTTTCAAAATCCGGCTCGCTTCTTCAAAAACGAGCTTCATATAGGCCTCATACATCGGCTCTTCAAGCAGTGCGCCGTTTTCCACTCGCAAAAGAGCCGTCAGCGGATTGATGCACGCATTGACAATCAATTTTCCGGCGAGTGTCTTATACCAGTCTTCGCACCAAATAAAAGGGAACGCTTCATGAACTGAAGCGAGCTCTTTTTTCAGACGGGAGGCGGATGGGCTTCGGAACGCGCTCCATTTTACGGCCCCTTTTCCCGTGTGCCGGAATGTGCGGTCATCCACCCTGACTGCCCCGTGTTCCACAGATCCCGTATAAATGCGGTGGCCCGTCTGCCATTTTTCAAGCACGGGAATATGTGCCATTCCATTTTGCAGGAACATGATATCACGAGGCGCGGCCTGTTCCAGTTCCGGCAGAACGCCTCCGAGCTGATGCTCCTTTACGGCAACAAAAAGAAGATCGCAGTCAGGATCAAGTTCAGTCCTGCCTCTGACGTTCACGATCATCTCTTGTTCGTCTTCAAGAAGGCGGATTCCCTTTTCTTCAATCGCTTCAGCCTGTTCCTTTCTCCGAGCGATCACCGTCACTTCATGGCCGAATGAAAAATAGTATGCAAAAAGGAGGCCGACCGAGCCTCCTCCGATGACTCCGATTTTCACATGCTCACACCCTGATTTTTTCATATACTGTATATCATAGCAGAAATTTTCGCCGTTGACTTGTAAGTTGTTTCAAATATTCAGAACCATTTCGCTTCATTATATTAGAAAATTTTTATCATTTGGATTTTTTGAAAAAAGCGTTTACAATAGAAGTAGACCACAAACAAGGGGGTAACATAATGGTCAAAATCGAACGTTTGCTGATCAATTACAAAACGCTTGAAGAATTTAAAAAGTTCAGGGAGTACGGGATTCAAGAGCTTTCCATGCTGGAGGACCTTGAAAGCAACATGATTGAAAACGACAGCAATTCACCTTTTTACGGCATCTATTACGGGGATCGGCTCGTCGCAAGAATGAGCCTGTATAAAGCAGATGGAAAAACCAACCAATACTTTGAAGAAGGCCAGGATTACCTCGAGCTCTGGAAGCTTGAAGTATTGCCGGGGTATCAGCGCAACGGCTACGGTACGATGCTGGTGGAGTTCGCCAAATCATTCGGACTCCCGATTCGCACAAGCCCGCGTGTCAAATCATCCGATTTTTGGAGCAAGATGGGCTTTACACCGGTTAAATACGATATGGCCCGGGATAAAGGGGAAAATCCGCTCGTTTGGCATCCTGCGAGCGAACCAAATCAAAGTTCTGAATCAGCCTAAATGAAAAAAGCCGGCCGAAAGAGGATGGCCGGTTTTCTATTTTTCAAGCGGCTCGAGATTTTCATTCGACTCCGGCTGGGGCTTCACCTTTTTGTTTCGTTCGCCTTCCTGAAGAACGACCATTTTTCGGGCTCTCTCCATGATTTCAATCAAGGCTTTATAGTCCTCTTCCGTCAATTCAAGCCGTTTTTTCAGCGATTGATTTTCGCTTCGCAGCTTTTCAACTTCTTGTTTCAGCTCATTGATTTCTTCAGCGAGCTTTTTCTTCTCATCTATAAAGTCTTTTTGAACAGGGGCTTCTTTCAGCTTTTCAAGGTATTGAATAACATCATCGAGCGTCAGATTTTCCGCATTGCTCCCGGAAACCGTTTTGACAGATCCAGGAAGATTTGCAGAATGGACGCCTATTTTTTTGCGCAGCTCTTTGCGCTGCTTTTTTGCCAGTTCAATACCTGATTGGTATTGCTTTCTGACAAAGGAATTCCAGCGGAATCCGCAGGCAGCGGCCGTTCTGCTTAAAGCCTTGCCCACTTCTTCAAAGGCTGAAAGCTGTGTGCCGCCTTCCCGAATGTGCCTTAAAACAACCTCAGCCAGCAATATATCTTCATCCTGTGTCCATGCATCCTGCCTTGTAATCGTCAAATGTTATCCCCCTCCATGACTTTATGAATTTACCTCATACATATGCGGCTGATAGAGTAGATAGACTATTTTCTTTACAGGAAATAAAAGGATGAAGGGAATAAAAAAACACAAGACCTGAAGTCTTGTGTTTTTCATTGTTGACGATTAGTTGCTTTTTACGTCTTTTCCTTTGTATGATCCACATGCTTTGCAGACGCGGTGTGAAAGTTTCATCTCACCACAGTTTGGGCATTCTACCATACCAGGCACTTGCAATTTAAAGTGTGTACGACGAAGTCTTTTTTTCGTTTTAGAAGTTCTTCTAAAAGGTACAGCCATTATTCCCACCTCCTTAAAGAGCGTTAAGATTCATCATCTTGTTTTAAGAGCTTCTCGAGTCCGGCAAGTCTCGGATCGATCCGGTCTTTCCGGTCATCTTCTGTAATGACCTGCCAATCCTTGCCCTCCTGCGGAGCACCTTCTTCTTTTTGAACAGACTCACAAAAGATTTGCATAGGGATCTCAAGAAGGATTTCTTCTTTCACGACCGGAGTCAAGTCGATGAGGTCATCCTCAACAATATGGACGTCTTCATCTTCCAATTCCTCGGTCTTATGAAATATAAACAGTTCTTTTGTAGAAATACTGAATGGATAACGAACATCAACAAGCGTTCTTGAGCAAGGCAAGATCATCTCGCCTGAAATGGTAAAATCAAATGCAGCCTGCTTTGAGCGGAATTCCGCGCGCCCTTTCACCCGCACCGGTGAAATGCTGCGTATTTCCGAGCTTTGAGAGAGTTCGCTTAAATCAACTGTTTCATCAAATTCAAAGTCTTTCTTCGGCATTTGATTCAACTGATGTATCGTCCATTTCATTGTATCACCTCTAAGTGAGCAACAAACATGATTATAGCTTTCATCATGTTTTTTGTCAATATTTTTTCTTTACAGATATGCGCCTGCGCTTTTCATTCGTTGACATTGTGAACAACAATTCATACACTTAGAAAAAATGCTGTTTTTCGCTAGGCGTCTGGACATTCCATGTGTAAATGTATCATAACTATTTCAAGAGATGCAAGAGAGGTGAAAAAATGAAAGCGGTCGGCCTTGTTGTGGAATACAACCCTTTTCATAACGGACATTTATATCATATAAAGGAAGCAAAATCGGAAACCCGGAGCGAGGTGGCGGTTGCCGTTATGAGCGGTTCCTTTTTGCAGCGCGGCGAACCCGCCATCGTCTCAAAGTGGGCGCGAACGAAGATGGCGCTCGCATCTTTTGCCGATGTCGTCGTTGAACTTCCTTACATATTCGCTGTTCAAAAAGCGGAAACGTTTGCTGAAGGCGCCGTCGCGATTTTAAATGAGTTAGGGTGTGCTTCTTTGTTTTTCGGAAGCGAGCACGGCGATATTGAGGCGTTTCTCAATACAGCCGCACATACGATAGAGCACGAAGACGGGCTCAACGAAGAAGCAAAAAAACAAATAGCGTTTGGGCTGAGCTACCCGCAAGCGATGGCAAAGGCGTTCCGGGCTGTAACCGGAGACGGCAGAAACATTGTTGACCTTTCAAAGCCGAACAACATACTCGGATTCCATTATGTGAAAGCCATCGTGCAAAAGCAATTGAGCATGAAGCCTGAAACCGTCAAGCGCCGATCCTCGGGCTATCACGATTCGGCCTTCCCGGAAGCGGACCGAATCGCAAGCGCCACAAGCATACGCAAATCGATCTTTGAAACGGGAAGCCTCGCGAACAGCCGCTTCTACCTTCCAAAGCCATCGATCGACGAGCTTGATGAATACGCCCGGACTTTCGGCATGTGGCACTCGCCCGAAGATTATTTCCCCTTTTTGAAATACAGCCTCCATACAATGGATACAGAAGAGCTGAAAGGGATTTATGAAGTGGAAGAAGGACTTGAGCACCGCGCCAAAAAAGCGATCCGAAAAGCAGGCTCATTTAAGGAATACATGGAGCTTTTGAAAACGAAGCGCTATACGTGGACAAGGCTGCAGCGCATGAACACCCATATCCTCACAAAAACGAAGAAAGCCGACGTCAAGCGCATGTTAAGCGAACCGTATCCGGCATACATCAGACTTCTCGGCATGACAAAAAAAGGACAGGCCTATTTAGCGGAAAAGAAAAAAAGCTTGAGCGTACCCCTTATTACAAAGACGGGATCTTTTTCCCACCCTTCCCTTCAGCTCGACATAAAAGCGGGTCAAGTATACAGCGCCCCGCTCAAAGAGCCGGGGCGGACGATGCTGACGGAGCAGGAATATTCCCTTTCACCGATCAGGTATGACGAAGACAGCCGGATATTTTTGCGCAAATAAAACCGCCTGATGTTGCTCATCAGGCGGTTTTCACTTTATCTTCCAAATAATGAATCGCATCATCCATCGTGTCGACAGGGACGATTTTCATATCGGTTTTAATATCTTTTGCCGTTTTGACCGCTTCTTCGTAGTTAGATCCTTTTTTTCCGCTTTCGTTCGGAGCAAAAAAGATGTCGGCTCCCGCCTTATCTGCGGCAACGACTTTCTGGCTGATGCCGCCGATCGGACCGACTTTGCCTTCGTCATCGATCGTTCCGGTTCCCGCAATATGGTGTCCTTTCGTCTCGTCTTCTTTTGTCAGCTGATTATAGATCTCCATTGACATCATCAGCCCTGCCGAAGGGCCGCCGATGTTTTCAATGTCCATATCGACCTCCGGCTTCACCTTGACATTGCGGTCTGTGATGAGGGATACGCCAAGCCCGGCTCTCTTCGGATCTTCTTTAAATGTTTTCAGCTTCATCTCATATGTTTTTTCTTCTTTATCCCGTTCAACTACGATTTTCACGGGGTCTCCGGCTTTTTTTGATTCGATGTAGCGGACGAAGCTCTCCGCTGAACGGAACGTTTTTCCGTCAGCTTTTTTAATTTTGTCTCCGACTTGTATTTTTCCTTCTGCAGGCATGCCGCTGACGACCGTCATGGCATATACGCCGTTAAACGTGTAGCTGACTTCTTTTCCGGCCCGCTTATAAGCGGCGATCATCGCATTTTCCTGGGAATCTCTCATCATTTGCAGCTGGCGCTTCATATATTCCTGATCAGATTCGCCTTCTTGTTTGAAATTTTCTTCCGGAAGAATTTCGTGGTAAGGGCGCACTTTTGCCCACATGTATGTAAGCGGATTTGCAGGGCCGACTTTCACTGTCATTAAAGAAAAGCTCCCTTTTTCAGGATAGCCGTTATCAACTTTAATTAAAGGTTTCAGCTCAGTCGCTTCGCCGGGTTCTGTGATGTAATAAGGCAGCTTCACAAATGACAGCGCGGCCGTGATGATAACGATCAGTAATGCGATGCGTATAATTCTTTTTTTCAGCATGTATATGTAACCCTCCATCTTTATTTTCACCGGCTCACATCTTCGGTCCGGTTCCAAATTTTCAGCCTGCATGAATTCACAGATGTATGCCATACCTTCTATTGATGCTTATCAAGGAGAAGGGCTTCAGCAAGTCTCAAGCAGCTTCCGGTTCATTTGTATCGCCGATCTGCAATCTGGTGGTCTAAAATGAGGACCAGCCTTCGTATAATGATAAAGAAGTTTCACGGAGAAGGCTTCCGCACAAATCGGGCAAGCTTTTCGTTTATTTTATCATGATCCTGTTTCCAATGTGTATTCACAGCCGCAAAGGGGGTTAGAAATGGACATGTCAAAGGTAAAGACACTTATGATTGCCGTTTTGCTGCTTTCGTTTACAGCCGCCGTCATCACCCATCCGCAAGAATCATTTGACGCTTCTAAAAGTGGACTTGCCATGTGGTGGGAGGTCGTATTCCCTTCCCTTTTGCCTTTTTTTATTTTATCAGAGCTCTTGATCGGATTTGGTGTCGTCAGGTTTGTCGGGCTGCTGCTCGAGCCTTTCATGAGACCGGTGTTCCGCGTTCCCGGCGTCGGAGGGTTCGTGCTTGCGATGGGAATGGCATCAGGAAATCCGGCCGGTGCAAAACTGACTTCAAGGCTGAGACAAGAGCGGCAGATTTCACGGGTCGAAGCAGAGCGGCTCGCTTCGTTCACCAACTCATCTAACCCGCTGTTTATTTTCGGAGCCGTTGCGGTCGGCTTTTTCCATAATCCTTCTCTCGGCGTCGTGCTTGCGGCAGCCCATTATTTGGGCAATTTCGCAGTCGGGTTGACGATGCGTACTTACGGAAGAAAAGAAGAGAACCGCACCGCTGTGCGAAAGAAGCTTCCTTTGCCTTCTATTAAAGAAGCCTTAAAAGCGCTCCATCAGGCAAGACTTGAAGAAAAGCGGCCGCTCGGCAAACTTTTGAGCGATGCTGTCATCTCTTCTGTCCAAACGCTGTTAATGGTGGGCGGCTTCATCATTCTTTTTTCGGTTTTTAATAACATTCTTTCTGTGATGCACATCACCGACATTCTTTCGCACGCCACACGAATGATTTTGACTGCTCTTCAATTCCCCGGTGATTTTGATAAACCGTTATTATCGGGATTGTTTGAAATTACGCTCGGCAGCAAACTGGTCAGTGCCACGGATGCGGCGCTTCTCCAGCAAGCGGTGATTGTCAGCTTTATTTTGGGTTTCAGCGGCTTCTGCGTTCAGGCGCAGGTTGCAGGCATTCTTGCTGAAACCGATATTCGCTTTAAGCCGTTTTTTATCGCCCGCATCCTTCAGGGAATTTATGCAGCGATCTTTGTTCTTATTCTTTGGAAGCCTCTTTATACATCGTTCTATTCTCCGACGGAGCCGGCCTTCTCCTTTCTGACGGCCGGGAAAACGGAATCTTTCTTTCTGCAGATGTGGAACGCGTTGGCAGAGATTGGTCCGCTCCTTACGATCGGCACCCTTCTCATTTACAGCATTCTTTATGCCAAATCTTACGCCCCTGCTAAAAAATGAGCAGCCGGTTACGGCCGCTCATTTTTTGCAAACTTTTTTTCAAGTGCAGCCTCGACCGCTTCCGGCACGAGTTCTGCGACTGAACCTTTATATTTTGCCACTTCTTTGACAATGCTTGAACTAAGGAATGAGTATTGGTTATTCGTCATCATAAAAAACGTTTCAATATTTTCATCAAGCACTTTGTTCATCGAGGTTCCCTGCATCTCGTATTCAAAGTCAGATACCGCTCTAAGCCCTCGCAGGATGACGTTCGCCTGCTTGCTCTTTGCATAATCAATCAATAGCCCCTGGAAAGATTCCACTTGCACATTCGGGATATCCTTCGTCACTTCGCGAAGCAGCCCACAGCGTTCTTCCACCGTAAACAGCGGCTTTTTCGAAGAATTGTTCAAGACGCATACATACACTTTGTCAAACACTTTCGCCCCGCGCCTGATGATATCCAAATGTCCAAAAGTCACCGGATCAAAACTTCCGGGACAAACGGCAATGCTAGCCATCCCCATTCCCTCTCTTTCTGTATATGGTCACGCCTGTTAAGCCGTATATTTCCTGACGGGCAAGCTGAAGTCCGCCCGCCTCGGTCGGAAGGATAACTTCCTTCCCATGCTCAGCTACAATAAAACCTCTGTCAGTCAGCATATCCGCTTCATCAATCTTCGATAAAAGCGCTTCCAGCTTTTGTTCTCGATATGGCGGGTCCAAAAAGACGGCGTCAAAGCTTGCGCCCCTTTTCACCAGCGCATGGAGAGCCCGTTCAGCGTCATTCCTGTATACCTCGGCACGTTTTTCCAAGCCCAGTGTTTTCAAATTGCCTTTTACGGTTTGAATCGCTTTAAAATCACGGTCGACAAAAATGAAGCGGTCAAACCCCCGCGACAGCGCTTCAATCCCCAATCCGCCGCTTCCCGCGTACAGATCAAGACCCGTGCCGCCTTCAAAATACGGGCCGATCATATTAAAGATGGATTCCTTTACTTTATCAGTCGTCGGCCTTGTCGACGTGCCGGGAACCGCTTTTAAGGCACGTCCCTTATACGTCCCAGAAATCACTCTCATACTTCCACCACTTTTTCTTAAAACTCGAAAAAAATCATTCCTATCTTATCATAAAGTGTTTTCTGGCACAAACACCCAAAGTACAAATTCATATGTATAGCAAAAAGGCTCAGTGGTGATAATAATAGCAACAGCATCGATTGATGTTGTTGCCAACCGCGGAGAAGACTTACGTTTCCCCATAAGTTCTTCCTCCGGTTTCTCCTCTCCCTTTGCCTTCTCCTTGATTTTTAAGGAATAGAAGGACCCCGCAGAGGTATTTCTGCGGGGATTTTTTTAAAATAAAGCAAGTTAGAGCCCGGCTTTATAGTCGTATTCTTTCGCTTTATCCTGCTTGGATTCAAACTCCATTTTCAAGAACGGTTTGTATGAAAGATCCACCTGTTTGACAAAAGAGTACGAACGTATTTTAGCGATGATTCTTTCGGCATCTTCCATATTGCAATAAACCACTACATATTTCAGCCGCTTTGAAACGTAATGAACATTTCCGAATTTCCTGAGCATTTTCGCCTGCTTCAAGGAGTGCAGCCAAACGATTAAGCCTTGACGCCTGATTTCCAAATTGTTCACCTGCCTGTCGCTCTGTGCATGAAGTTCTAAAAAAAACGAGACTCGGGGCGACCGAGCCTCATCAGGAAACTTTACAGCCGCAGCTTCCGCCTGACCCGCAGCCGCCGCCGCAAGATGAAAGATTATCAAAATAAGGGTTTCCAGTCGGTACTTTGATATGTTTTGATACAGCCTGACCGATTTCCACGCTGACTTCATCTAGGATAGATTGCAGCTCGGTTTCCGCCTTTTTAAATTCGGCTACTGTATTGTGAAGGTCAAGCTCCCGTTTGATTTCCCTCATTTTCTTGGATATCTCTTTATAATCAGGATGATACTTGCCAAAGCGCTGCACATCCTCATACTGTTCTTTTATTTTCGTAAACGAAGCGATAATACGTCCGGCCTCTTCATCTTCGCGGAGACGCTTGTAGCATTTTCTGTAATGTTCAGCCGCCTCTGATTGAAGAATCATGTTGGCCAAATCATATGCTTCATTTTGAAGCCGCAACGATTCCATTGTGGCAAACATAGACATGCACCTCCAGCTATAGTGTATCACAAAACAGCCGTTTTCAAAAATGTCTGTGCCGCCTCCAAACTATTATTTTCCAAAAACTTCGCTTGTACAAGCTGCATCGCGCCATTCTGAAACGCCCTTGGGTTTTGGTTTATGGGTGGCGCAGCCGGCCAGCAAGAGGCACAACATGATTACAAGCCAGCACTTTTTCATCACAGATCAACTCCTTTACACCTAGCTTTGCCAGAATGACGCGATTTATCATCATAAAAAAAAGACTCAGGCTTTAAATTAATCCTGAGTGCGCATCGCATGAAACATTTGAAGCATCATCTGGGCCATCTGAATGCCGCCCGATAGCTGGTTGACCCTGTGAGGAATCGTTTTTTCATAAAAGTTCATCATATCGAGATGAAAGGCTGACAAGTCATTCGGATTCCGCGAAAGCTTGCGGTACCAGACCGGCTGCTCACGGATGAACCGGCGGCGCTCTTCATCAGCGAACACATACTCCTGCACTTCTTTACGCATGTCTGACTCCTTCCCTAATCTTTTCGGAAAGAAAACGGATGCTCGCCGCCGCTTTGATTCTGCTGTTTTTGGCTTCCGCCCGAAAACTGGCTGAGCAAGCTTTGCAGCGAAGAAATAGACTGGCTCATTTTATTGATCTGCTCATTCATTTGATTGGCATCCATCTTTCGGACGGCCGTCACCATTTTTGAAATGAAATCGTTTTTGCCGCCAGCAGAAGGCTCCTTTTCTGCCGAAGCTTCTTTTTCCCTGTACGGATCCCAAATCGAATCGTCTTCCCCGAGCAAAACCCAGTTTTCATATACTTCCTGCCAGCTTTTTTCTTGTTTCCGGACTTCGGAAATCAACTTAGGATGCCGTTTAATAAATTGCTTAAATTCATCAATGGATGATTGCGCGTTTTGATTTGCCAACGTCTACACCCCCTCCGAAAACATATGCCTGCTATAGTGTAATCCGCCCCGGCAAAATGTGTTCGCCTAAAAATCCCTCTTTTTATAGGAGTCCGTGCGGAAGAGTGAGCAGCAGACCAAACATTAAAAGTTTCATGGTTTTCTCTAAAAACTAAAAACCCGGGTATGATCCCGGGCTCTAGTGCCATTCTTTAATAAAGTTCTGCGTATAATATTTCTCGTCCACCCCGACTCCGAGATGAGTATAGTCGGCATTTAACAGCGCTTTTCTGTGTCCTTCGCTGTTTAACCAGCCTTCAACCGCCGCAGGCCCGTCGACATAGTTGAGCGCGATATTTTCCCCCGCCTGCTCAAAGTTCACTTTCCCTTTTTCCAGCCTGTCTTTGAGCGTGCCTTCCGTTTCTGACACATGGGAGAAATAATGGTGCTCTTTCATGTCGCTGCTGTGGCCGTATGCCACTTTTGATACGCCTTCATCCCAAGAGAGCTGGGAAAGACCGTGTCTTGCGCGGATGACATTCGTCAAATCAAAGATCTGCTTCTCATTTGCTTTCTCGATTTTTTTCCAATCCGATTCTGTCAATGCTTGAGGTTCGATCAGGGTGCCTCTGTAGACAACTTCATACGGCCTTTGCTTGATGAAAGTCGGCGCATCAAATGCCCTGATGCTTGACAGCGTTCCCTCGAATTTATCCATATACAGCTGAACATAAATGTCTCCGACTTTCACCGTCGGCCTTGTATTCATGTCTTCCTCAGAAAATTCGAAACGGTATGAACTGCCTTTATATTGAACATTGACATAAGGGGCGATCTGGGCGGTTTTGAAGACTTCCCTTGACGGCCGTCCAATTTTAAACGGAGCGGTGTTCAACCCGTCGCCTGTCGCAAACAATGTCACGGCCTTGCCGCCAATCAAGCCGATTTGAACGTACTGTTTTGCCCCTTGGCTATAGACCCACCATTCATAATCATATGCTGAAGGATCGACCCTGTCCGGTTTCCCCAGTTTCTTTTCGATCGTCTCAGCCGACTCTCCGATAAAAGAAAGCAAGCCGGAATCGGGAATGTTCAAGGATTTCTCTTTTTTCGCATCCTCGTTTGAGACTTGCGGCTTGTCTTCCTTCACAATTTTCTCAGGTGTTGAACCGTATTGAATAAACAGCGTGTATGAAGCCGCAACGATGAGAAGGATCACAACCGCTCTTAATATATTTTTCAAACTTTCACCTCCGACTGACGGATCAATCTATCCATAAAACGGCGCACCGCATCAAAAACTTGCCTTTAGTGTCATTTAAACAGAACTGACATGAATTTTCAATGATAATACAGCCTATTAAGATGTGCGACAAAATATGTTTTAATGAAGAAAATCTCCAGGCCTCTCTTCGTTTTCCGATATAAATGTCAGCGCGTCGCCAGCCTGCCGGTTTGATTTTTTGTGGGTTGAAACATCGCCTAGCGTAATGATGCCCGCAAGCGTCTTTCCCCGTGTAACCGGGACCCTCCTGATCTGATAATCTCCCATGAGATCAACCGCTTTTTCAATTGAATCGTCTTCACTTACCGTAATGAGATCCGTCGTCATGACATTTGTAATTTTTTGCGAATTTGGTTTTTTAACGGCGATCCCCCGCAGCACCAAATCCCGGTCAGTAACGATCCCAACCAGTTCCAAACCGTCATCAAGCACAACCGGAATCGCTCCGACATTTCCGTCTTTCATTTTCACGGCAGCCTCGTACACATTATCAAGAACTGTACAATATAATATTTCCTTTGTCATAATATCTTTCACACGTGTCAATCAGAAGACCTCCTCTTGTCTTTCGTTTGTTCATATTGTCGTCAAGCCGCCCGCGATTCATACTGTTCACAAAAATATTTATATATCGGCTAAAGCCAGGATTGAAAGTTTAACGCTTTCATACTATGATTGTCAGTAAAGGTAATTTTTTAAAGGGGGTTTTACGGGATGAAATTTGAAGAATCCGGTATCGAAGGCTTGACTGCTGACCTTAACCGGTTAGACGACATCATGGAAAACGAAGGGTTCGTAAGAGCTGGCCAATGGGATTATGAACGCGTCACATATGACCGCAAATTCGATATGGTGGAAGGCAGGTACTACCTCCGCGTGTTCGGATATGCCGTCGAAGGCGATGTGGGCGCCCGGCGCGCGGTCATCAAACTGATGACACCGCTTCTGGGCAAATATTATTATCCGCATGGAGTGGAATACGGTGAAAACGAACATTTCCCGCCGCAGCTCCTCAAAACAAGCAAGACGGTGCTGAATTCAATCAAAGAAAAAGTTTCAGCGCTTGAAGTGTAGCAGACGTACATAAAAAGGGTACAGCCCCTCTGATGAGGCTGTACCCTTTTTTCATCTTAATGAACCGTAGACGGCGAGTATCGTTCTTCTTCCAGTTCCTTTTCGTCTTTGGCTCTTTCCTTCCTCGCCCATCCGAAAAAGATAATCGCCAAAAATGTCCCGTACACGATTTCCTGTAAGATTTTCATGACGATCGCGCCAAGCTGCTGATCTTCCAGAACAGGCATGCTGCTGAACATTTCCGGACCTGTAAGCGTCATTCCGCTCAGCGTATCGAGAGGAACGCACAGTTTCATTGCCTCCGCCCATGCGGAAGGATCTGAATATGTCGAATACAGGGTCGTATCGCTGAACATGATCAGCGCGCACGCCGGTGTCAGCAAAATGCCGTCAGCCATAATGTAGCCGAGTTTCAAAAGTCCGTTCATTTGCGGAAGCTCCTCGACCTTGTGAACGAGCGGCCACCACATGAAAAACGCCGCAATGAAGATCAGCACCGTAATGACGGCATGATAAACGGCATCTGTCTTAATAAAATCAAACACCAAAGGAATGTGATACATCGAAAATAAACCGTTAAACACGATAATCGCGATCAATGGTTTTGAAAAAAACCGGAACAGCGGCTTGACGACCGGCAGAAAAATGACCTTTTTCCAAAACCAAGGCGGTATGCCAAGGATGATCAAAGGCGGTACGATCAAATACAAAACCGCCATTTGCGCCATATGCGCGCTGAACATAATATGTCCCAGCAAATCAATCGGACTGCCTTTAGACGCGTATAAAAGAAACATCGCTGTCACGAATAAACCGATTTCTTTCCTGGATGCCCGCTCTTCTTCTGATCCAAATCGTTTCATCAGAAAAAAGTAAAGGACGGTTATGAAAACGACAGCCCCTAGGAAATAGGGGCTCCACAGGGCGCGAAAACCGAATATTTCAAGGCTGCCCAACATGAGGCATCCTCCTTTCTGTATGTCGGTTCGATTACCACCAGATAAGCGTCACAAAAGCCAAAACGGTAACAAAAGCGACCAAAACGCCCGAATAAAGGAACAAAGTCGGCGCTTCATGCCCCCGCTGACTCATATGCATGAAGTAGTACAGCTGAAATGCAACCTGAATGACGGCCAGCAGCAGAATGAACGGCACCGTAAACCATACGCCTGCATCTGAGGCGACCGTTAAAAAAGCGACAAGGGTCAAGCCGATCATCAAACCGAATGAAATAACCTGATATCTCATGTCCTCCGCGTTTTTCTTTTTGCGGTAGGCAAGATCTGTTTTGGGATTCCCTCTGTTTTCGTTATTCACCATTTTTATCCCACCATCCCCATCAAGTATACAACGGTAAAGATAAACACCCAGACAACGTCGATAAAATGCCAATAGAGGCTTGCGACAAAAAACTTCGGCGCGTTGTAAAGGCTTAATCCGCGGCGCGCATTTCTGATCATCAAAGAAAGAATCCAGAGCAGCCCGAACGTAACGTGCGCTCCGTGCGTGCCGACTAGCGTATAAAAAGCGGAGCCGAGAGCCGAGCTTTGAATGGTGAACCCATATTCGTGAATATAATGGGTGAATTCATATATTTCAAGCGCCAGGAAGCCTGCACCGAGCAGAACAGTGATTCCGAGCCAAACCTGCATCTTTTTAAAAGCAAAGTTCTTCATATGATACATGGCATATACGCTCGTTAAACTGCTCGTTAAAAGGAGCATTGTCGCCAGAAAGACCAGCCCCATGTCAAACATCTCAGTCGTTTTCGGCCCTCCTGCATTTGAATTCTTCAGCGCAAGGTATGTTGCGAAGAGAGACGCGAAAAGAACCGTCTCTCCTCCGAGAAATAGCCAAAAGCCGATAAACTTATTTTTTCCTTCTAATGTAGCTTTTTCAGGAGAAGCCGGGAAGGTTTCAGCCGTTAATTTCTCTTCTGTATGCATTATGCCTTCACCCCTTTGTCGTCATCATCCATCAGATCTTCTTTATGAATATGATACCCGTGGTCATCAATTACAGACCGGAGAAGCATCATAAATAATGTGATTCCTAATCCAATCAGAATGACAGGCAGCCCCCAGGCAAATTCCGTCCGGTACATGAAGCCGAAAGCGGATATAAACAGACCGAGTGACATGATGAACGGGAGAATCGATCCGTTTGGCATATGGACGTCCTGAAGCGGCTCCGCGGCGGTCATTGACTGCTTGCCGGCTCTTTTTTCGATCCATAAAGCATCAAGGCCTCTGACCAGAGGCAGCTGTTTAAAGTTGTATTCAGGAGGCGGTGAAGAAACGGCCCACTCAAGCGTTCTTCCGTCATGCCAAGGATCGCTGCCGACTTTTTCCCCTTTGGCAGTCGTCACGATAATATTGATCACGAGTATGATGACAGCAGCCGCCATAAACACAGCTCCGATTGAACTGATTAAGTTCGCCATGTCAAATCCCTGATTCGGCAAGTATGTGAACACGCGTCTCGGCATTCCCCACAACCCGAGCCAATGCTGGATGAAGAAAGTCAGATGGAACCCGATGAAAAAGAGCACAAATGTTATTTTGCCCAACGCTTCGCTCAGCATTTTCCCGAACATTTTCGGCCACCAGTAATGAGCGCCGGCGAGGATGGCAAACACCACTCCGCCGATGATGACGTAATGGAAGTGAGCCACGACAAAGTACGTGTCGTGGAACTGATAGTCAGCCGGTGCAGCAGCAAGCATGACACCTGTCACCCCGCCCATGACAAACGACGGGATAAAAGAAATCGCATAAAGCATCGGCGTTGTAAACTTAATGCTCCCGCCCCAAGCCGTGAGCAGCCAGTTGAAGATTTTAATTCCGGTCGGGACGGCAATGGCCATCGTCGCCACCGCAAAAATGGCGTTCGCCACAGGCCCGAGTCCCGTTGTAAACATATGGTGGGCCCAAACCATGAAGCCTAAAAAGCCGATCAATACGGTCGCAAATACCATTGAAGAATAACCGAACAGCCTTTTTCTCGCAAAAACCGGAATGATTTCCGAAAAGATTCCGAACGCCGGGAGTACGAGAATATAAACTTCAGGGTGTCCGAAGATCCAGAACAGATGCTCCCAAATGATCGTATTACCGCCTAATTCCGGATTGAAAAAGCTCGTTCCGAACAACCGGTCCAGCATCAAGAGCGCGATGCCTACGGTCAGCGGCGGGAACGCGAATAAAATCAAAGCCGAAGCGACGAATGTCGTCCATGTGAAAAGCGGCAGCCTCATGTATGTCATGCCCGGCGCCCTCATATTGATAATCGTCGCGAGAAAGTTAATTCCAGCAATCAGCGTACCGATCCCGGCAATTTGCAGACCGAGAACATAGAAATCGATCCCGTGCCCTTCGGAATGAAGGGAAAGCGACGCGTAAGACGTCCAGCCGGCATCGGGTGCCCCTCCCAAAAACCAGCTTAAATTCAGAAAGATGCCGCCGAAAAGGAACAGCCAGAAGCCGAGCGAGTTCAAAAATGGAAACGCAACATCCCTCGCGCCTATCTGCAGCGGAACGACGGCGTTCATCAGTGCGAACAAAAGCGGCATCGCTGCCAGGAAAATCATCGTTGTACCGTGCATCGTCATGATTTCATTGTAGACTCCGCCGCTCATGATGTCATTGTTCGGTATCATCAGCTGAACCCTGATCAGCATCGCTTCGATTCCGCCGAGCACAAAGAAGAACCCGCCGCCCAGCAAATAAAGGATGGCAATCTTTTTATGATCGACAGTCGTTAAATAGTCCCATAATACAGCCCCAAAACCTTGCTTTTTCTTAAGCGTACTCACAATGTAACCTCCCTCATTCTCCCTTTGAAGCGTTAGTCTTCCGTTTTTAACCCCTTTAAATATTCAGTCAGTGCATCAAGTTCCTTGTCGCTCAAATCAGGGTATGTGCCGGTCATTTTGTTGCCCGGTTTTATGCTTTCAGGATCCTTGAGCCACGCTCTCAAGTTTTCATCGCTGAATTCCTTCACGCCGGCGATCGTCGACCGGTCTCCAAAAGTCGCGAGGTTCGGAGCCGTTCTGGCCGCTTCCGCCCTTTGGTCTTTTGAATCGGTCGCATGACAGCTCAGGCAGTTTTTCTCTTTGAACACTTTTTCTCCTTCAACAGCGAGATCGGTTTTCGCCCCCGCTTTATAGTTTTCCATATCGCTCATCCATTCCTTGAACTCATCCTTCGAAACCGCTTTAACTTTAAAGTCCATTAAAGCATGGGAAGGTCCGCAGAGCTCGGCGCATTTCCCGTAGAAATAGTCTCCGGCTTTTTCAGCGCGTTTTGAATCGAACGTTAAGAAGAATTTGTTTTCATTGTCTGTGTTCGTATCAATCTTACCCCCGACTGAAGGAACCCAGAATGAATGTTTGACATCGGAAGCTTTCAGCTTAAAGTAAACGCGTTCATCGGTCGGCACGACCAGCTCCTGGCTCGTCACCACGCCGTAGTCAGGATATTCGAATTCCCACCAGTAAAGGTTCGCCCGGACATTGACGACCAGCGCCTTCTCCGGATCCCTGTTTTTCTTATCCATCGGTTTTGTATCAGCAAGATCAAAGGTCTGTGCGACAACAGGAACAACCAGGATAAGAAGGAGAAGAATTGGAATAACAGTCCATAAAATTTCTAAATTGCGGTTTCCTTCAACCTGTTTCGGGATGTGGTCATCACCGAGCTTAGATCTTCTGTACCTGACGATGACAAATACGAAAATGAAACTTACCACCACTACAACAACAACCATGATCAGCGTGCTGAGAATCATTAGGAAATACTGCTGATCAGCCACCTCGCCCGCCGGCTGCAGCGTTGATATGAACGGTTCTCCGCACCCTGCTAAAACGAGCGCCAAAATAGTGAACAGCGACATCAGACGCCATTTCTTTAACATTTCTTCCCAACCCCTTTTCAATCAATCCTTTTGAAACTTTCACTGTTCAAACGTTTATAGGACACCTATTCATTCATCTGACTCCCCACTTAAATTAAAGCACTTACATTTCCTCATTTCTTAAATAATGAGGTTTTTTACTCAAAATACCATCTATGTATGAACGTAAAGCCGCCTTGTTAAACATAATCGAAAAAAATCGATAAGGCGGCTTTTACATGATTGTTGTCTGTTTGAAGTGTTAAGTGACAGCCTTCAATGTGATGAATTATAGAGTTCTATCCAATTTTAAAAAGTGTGAATACGACCATGGCAACGAAGAATATGGTCAAGTAATTTAATGAATATACAAACATGAGCGTTGCCCACTTCATGATATTTTTGCTTCTGTAACCGACCAGACCGCAAACGAGCCAGCCGATATTTAGTACCGTTCCCAAAATGACGATCGGCAGTCCGAGTCCGCCCAGGAAAAACGGCAGCGGCATTAAGCAGGCAATCCAAATGATGATTTGCCTTTTCGTCACTTCAAAACCGTGTACAACAGGCAGCATCGGTATATTTGCGGCTCTGTATTCCTCCGTTTTCTTAATCGCAAGCGCCAGAAAGTGGGGAATCTGCCAAATAAACATGATTAAAAACAGCACCCACGCCTCAACTCCGATGGAGCCTTGGACAGCGGTCCATCCGATCAAAGGAGGAACAGCCCCTGACACACTTCCGATAATCGTATTAACGGTATAGCGGCGCTTTGACCACATCGTGTATAGAAACACGTACGTAAAGACGCCGACAAAGCCTACTGCGGCAGTTGTCAGATTGGTCATCAGCAGCATGATAAAACCGAGCGCAGTCAGCAGAATGCCGAACCACAATGCCTGTGAAGGCTGGATTTTACCAGTCACCGTCGGCCTTGTTCTCGTCCGCTGCATGAGCTGGTCAATATCACGGTCATAATAGTTGTTGATGACGCATGATCCTGCGATAATAAGCGAGGATCCCGCTAAAGTGAACAGCACGATATCAAGGTTTCCTAGAAAGCTCAGATTTGAAAAGTAAAAAGCGAGCCACAAGCCCGTAAAAGTTGTTATCAGGTTCGAGTAAACAATCCCGACTTTGATAAGGGCGAGGAAATCTTTCCATGCTGTCGTCTCTTCTATTTGTCCATTCATTGCTGTATCAGCTGTAATTCTTGTTTCAGCCATAATACTAACCCCCCTTACTCAAACCTTCATCACGTCAAGAGAAGCGGTATATTCATAAAAAACCTACAACTCTATCATACAAGATTACCGGTTGGAAAAAAACAGCCTATTAAATATTAATCGACAAACCGGTTTATATTTGTGAACTTTTTATGACTTTCTTTACAGATGAAGGAAAAGTTGTGAACAAGAGCGGAAAACCACTGTCATTCTAATATAGTTCTATCAAACGAAGCCACAATTATCAAGTCTTCAAAACCAATAAAAATGTGAACGCCTTCTATTGCATTTTTGTGAACAATAATCATTATGAATTGCAGCAGAACATCAATTCGCTTACACTTGAAGGTGGTAAATATCTTTTTATTAGTCAGTTTGCATTAAAAAAGGAGAATTGAATTTATGAATAAAGCATTAAAAGGCTTGGGAATTATCACAACTATCGCCATGCTTTTCGTGCTGATCGGCGGCGCCCTCGTCACAAAGACGGGTTCGGGAATGGGCTGCGGCAGATCTTGGCCGCTTTGCAACGGAAGCATATTCCCGGCTCTAACCCTTGAATCGATTATCGAATGGAGCCACAGGTTTGTCAGCGGCACATCCGGCGTCCTTGTGCTGGCTCTCGCCATTTGGACATGGAAAAAAATCGGCCATATCAGGGAAACGAAATTTCTCGCGGTGATGTCGGTCGTCTTCCTCATTCTTCAGGCGCTCCTGGGCGCTGCGGCGGTCGTCTTCGGGTCTTCGGCCCTGATCATGGCTTTGCACTTCGGAATCTCGCTTATTTCCTTTGCATCTGTTCTGCTGTTGACGCTCCTCGTGTTTGAAGCTGACAGCAAGCAGAAAGCCGAATCGTTTTATATAGGAAAAACCATGCAGTTTCATATGATAGGAATCATTATATACACATATGTCGTCGTTTATACAGGCGCATATGTCCGGCATACGAAGTCAAGCCTTGCGTGCCTTGACTTTCCGATGTGCAGCACACAAAACGGCTGGCTCCCAGGGAAGTTTCACGAATGGGTGCAGATGGGACACAGGGCTGCGGCGCTTCTTCTGTTCGCTTGGATCATTGCGGCAGCGATACATGCGGCCAAACAGTATAAAAATCAAAAACGCATTTATTGGGGCTGGATGATTTCCCTGATCCTGATTATCCTTCAGGCTGCCTCAGGAATTGCGGTTGTCTACAGCAGGCTGGATTTGGGATTTGCACTCGCCCACGCTTTCTTCATTTCCTGCCTGTTCGGAATCCTTTGCTACTTCCTGCTGCTTGTTGCGCGCTATCGCAGACAGGCGCAAAAATAACAATAAACGGTTGATCCCCCGCCTGTTGCGGGGGATTTTTTCATAAAAAAAGGCCGCCGACAAAAGTCAGCGGCCGCACTTTTATTTTTTCAGCTCAATGAGGAGGTCGCCGGTTTGAATGGCTTCTCCGTTTGTCACATGAATGTTTTCAACAGTTCCTGAAAACGGAGCCTGAACGGTCGTTTCCATTTTCATTGCTTCATTGATCATTAAATGATCGCCCTTCTTCACTTGGTCCCCTTTGCTTACAAGAAGCTTAATCACCGTTCCCGGCATGGACGCCGCGATATGATTCGGGTTTGAACGGTCGGCTTTCACCTTTTGATGAACGGACGATTTAATGCTTTCGTCTTTAATGACCACTTCGCGAGGCTGGCCGTTCAGTTCAAAGTAGACGACTCTCGTTGCATCAGGACGCGGTTCGCCGATAGAGACAAGTTTGACGATCAGCGTTTTCCCTCTTTCGATCTCGACTTCGATTTCTTCGCCGAGCGTCATGCCGTAGAAGAAGGTCGGTGTATCAAGCACTGAGATGTCCCCGTACAGTTCCGCTGTCTTAACATACTCGGTAAACACTTTCGGATAAAGCGCATATGCAACAGCATCCTGATCGGAAAGCTCCAGATCATGCGTTTCCTTAAACTCCGCTTTTATATCGTCAAACGAAACGGGTTCGAGAAGTTCTCCAGGGCGCACTGTAATCGGCTCCTGCCCTTTCAAAATCAGCTTTTGCAATTTCTCAGGGAATCCGCCGTGAGGCTGGCCGATATACCCTTTAAAAAGCTCGACTACTGAGTCAGGAAAATCGAGTGATTCTCCTCTTTCGTAAATATCATCTTCCGTCAGGTTATTTTGCACCATGTAAAGTGCCATATCCCCGACGACTTTAGATGACGGCGTAACCTTTACGATGTCCCCGAACAGGTGGTTGACCCGGCTGTACATTTCTTTCACTTCATTCCAGCGATCACCGAGGCCGACTCCCTTAGCCTGCTGTTGAAGGTTGCTGTATTGGCCGCCAGGCATTTCATGCTTGTAAATTTCGGTATGAGGCGCGTTCATGCCGCTCTCAAACTCGCTGTAGTATTTTCTGACAGACTCCCAATATTGAGACAGCGACTCTACCGCATCGACATTCAGCTGCGGACGGCGTTTATCGCCTTCAAGCGCATGATAAAGCGAGCTTGCGCTTGGCTGTGATGTCAGGCCCGCCATAGAGCTGACCGCTACGTCGACGATGTCGACGCCTGCTTCTATCGCCTTCGCGTACATAAAAATACCGTTGCCGCTCGTGTCGTGTGTATGCAAGTGGATCGGAATATCGATCGTCTCTTTCAAAGCTGACACCAGTTCGTATGCTGCTTGAGGTCTCAGCAGGCCGGCCATATCTTTAATGCCGAGAATATGCGCCCCCGCTGATTCAAGCTCTTTTGCCATTGACGTATAATATTCAAGGTTATATTTTGTTCTGTTCGGATCGAGAATGTCTCCGGTATAGCAGATCGCGGCTTCGGCAAGTTTGCCCGACTCGCGCACTGCATCAATGGCGAGCGTCATCCCTTTAACCCAGTTCAAGCTGTCAAAAATGCGGAATACATCGATTCCGGCCGCAGCGGATTCGCTGACAAACTTTTTAATCAGGTTGTCAGGGTAGTTTGTATACCCGACGGCATTCGAAGATCTCAACAGCATTTGAAACATCGTATTCGGAATTTCCTTCCGCAGCTTCTCAAGCCTTTTCCACGGGTCTTCTTTCAAGAAACGGTAAGCGACATCAAAAGTGGCGCCGCCCCACATTTCAAGGCTGAAAAGCTCAGGCCAGAGCGCAGCTGTCGGATTGGCGATTTTCTCCAAATCATGCGTTCTGAATCTTGTCGCAAGCAGTGACTGATGGGCATCGCGGAACGTCGTATCAGTGAGAAGCACTTCCTCTTGATCTTTCACCCATTTGACGAGCCCTTCAGCTCCGCGTTCATCAAGAATCTGTTTTGTTCCGCTCGCGATCGGCTGATCGACATCCGTTTTGACGATCTGGGGTTTGTCGAACTCCGGCTTCTTCTTTTTATCAATGCCCGGGAAGCCGTTGACCGTTACGTTCCCGATATACGTCAGCATTTTTGTTCCGCGGTCTCTCTGCTTAGGAAAGACAAAGAGTTCCGGCGTTGTATCAATAAAAGACGTGTCGTATTGCCCTGTGAGAAATTTTTCGTGTTTCGCCACGTTTTCAAGGAAAGGAATATTCGTTTTGATTCCCCTGATCCTGAATTCCTGTAGGTTGCGGACCATTTTGGCCGCCGCCTGTTCAAACGTCAGAGCCCAGGTTGAAAGCTTAACAAGCAGCGAGTCATAATAAGGCGTAATGACAGCGCCCTGAAAACTGTTTCCGGTATCAAGCCTCACCCCGAAACCGCCGCCTGAGCGATATGCCATGATTTTGCCTGTGTCAGGCATGAAATTGTTTGACGGGTCTTCAGTCGTAACCCTTGACTGGATCGCATATCCGTGCAGCGTGATGGCATCCTGGTTCGGAATGCTGATTTCGCTGCTGCCCAGACTGAGTCCGGCAGCAATCAGGATTTGTGTCTGAACGATATCGACACCCGTCACCATTTCCGTAATGGTGTGCTCCACCTGAACACGCGGGTTGACTTCAATAAAGAAAAACTCATCGTTCGCAACTAAAAATTCAACCGTTCCGGCATTGACATAATCAACATTCTTCGCAAGCTTAACGGCAGCATCGCAAATCTTTTCCCGGAGGGACTCAGAAAGCGAAACGCTCGGCGCTATTTCGATAACCTTTTGATGACGCCTTTGCACAGAGCAGTCACGGTCGTAAAGGTGAACCACGTTACCTTCTTTGTCTCCGATGACTTGAACTTCAATGTGCTTCGGCTTTTCGATCAGCTTTTCGACATACACTTCATCATTACCAAAAGCGGCTTTCGCCTCTGATTTTGCCCTGTTATAGGATTCCTCCAGCTCCGATTCGTCTCTGACGATCCGCATGCCGCGGCCGCCGCCGCCAAGCGACGCTTTGATGATAAACGGATATCCGAACTCCTCCGCAAATTGTTTGACCTCCGCGATATCAGCCACTGGGCCGTCGCTCCCCGGTATGACGGGAATTCCTGCTTTTTCAGCTTGTTCACGGGCTTTTACTTTGTCTCCAAACATATCGAGGTGCTTGGAGGTCGGTCCGATAAAGATGATGCCTTCCTCTTCACACCGCTTGGCAAACTGAATGTTTTCAGACAGGAAGCCGTAGCCCGGATGGATGGCATCCACATGGTTGCGTTTCGCAATCTCGATGATCCCTTCAATATCAAGATAAGCATCAATCGGCTTTTTCCCTTCGCCGACCAAGTATGCTTCATCGGCTTTGTATCTGTGGTATGATCCGCTGTCTTCTTTAGAATAGATCGCTACCGTACGGATATTCAGTTCTGTGCAGGCGCGAAATACGCGGATAGCGATTTCCCCTCTGTTTGCAACAAGAACTTTTTGAATAGACTGTTGTGACATGTCGTTCCCCCTCATCCGCTGTTTTAAGTATGTATCTATTCTAAATGAATCGGATGGACATTGTACACGCTTAGTTTTTTAAAAATTTATACTTTTTTTATATTGATTTTCTTTGGTTTTTGTAGTATCGACAGGTTGTTTTCGTTTGAACCGGTCAAAGTATTCATTAAACATGCTGATGTTCACCAATATCCCCGCGCTTGCCATCAGCAGAATGAGCGATGACCCTCCATAGCTGATAAACGGAAGCGTCACCCCTGTCAAAGGAATCAAGCCGGATATGCCGCCCAGGTTCACGAAAGACTGGATGGCGATCATGCTTGATATCCCGATCGCAAGCAGGCTTCCAAACGGGTCGTCGCATTTTCTCGCAATATAAAACCCTTTTAAAACGATGAAAGCGAGCAGCAGCACGACAAAAAGGACGCCGAAAATGCCGAGCTCCTCGGCGATGACCGCCATAATGAAATCGGTGTGCGTTTCAGGCAGATATCCATACTTCTGCACGCTTTCGCCGAGACCCAGGCCGAACAGCCCTCCCGAACCGATCGCCAAGTAGGAGTTGACGACTTGAAAACCAGATTTCTGTGCGTCTTTAAACGGGTTTTGGTAGCTTTCAAACCGATTCATCCGTCCTTCTGTTAAAATGCTGTCCCAGTTGAAATAAATGAGCGGGCTGACGAGCACAAGGACAGCCCCGGCCAAAAGTACGAGCTTTAACAGCGTTTTGCCGCTGAATCCCGAGCACAAAATAATGCACAAAGCGATTAAAGCGATGATAAAGGCCGTTCCCACATCCGGCTGAGCAGCGACCAGGGCGCAAATGAAAAGCGTGATGATCGCGGGAGGGGCGATTCCGGCTCCCAAGTTGTCAATATAGCTTTGTTTTTTGGCATAGACGGAAGAAAGATACAAGATGACGGTCAGCTTGACAAACTCCCCCGGCTGGATGCCGTAATTCGAAACCCTGAACCAGCTTTGGGCATTCCCGGCCACGTGTCCGACAACGAACAGCCCGAACAAAGCGACAACGGAAATGAGCAGCAAAAACTTTTGGAATTTTTGATTGGCAAAAGCCTTATACGGAAAAAGCGCCGCGCATAAAAATATGACGGTTCCGAGCGCCAAAAACATCAGCTGCCTGTCAAAAAAGTAGCTGCTGTCTCGTCCGTACCTTGTCACGGCTGTGATCATGCTTGAGCTGTACACCATGACGAGCCCGAACCCGCACAGCAGGAATACAGCGAAGATTAATGAATAATCATAGGATTTGAGCATTCTTTTTATCATATTATTATCCTCTTCCTTACTTGCCTTCAAAATGTGTTTGTGGTAACTCCTTCGTTATTTTACTACACTTTCTTAAAAAGCACGAAAGATACCCTTTTCATAAGACTTCGAATCTCGTCTGAAAGAAAAGTCCGTCTGTTCCAAGACTGCCGTTCTATTTTTTTATCGGCATACCATGCGTCTTCGTTTATTCGGCACGAACAGCATTCATTCCTTCATCAGCGGACGTTTTCTTTCTCATTCCATAACAAAAAAAGCCTGCCGGCAGTTTGTTTCTATCGAAACGTCGTCGACAAGCTGACTCAGACAGAAAGATTCTTCTGAGGTGTTCATTTATTTTTTTGTAAATGCATCATGTAATGCAGACAATTCACGTTCCAGCCTGTAAAGCAGTTCTTTACCCTCTTCTTCATCCACTAATCCAAGGCGGACAGCAAAATCAATTTCCCTAGAGAGTCCGAACATTTGTGTATCTAAAACCTCTTCATAAAGAGGACATTGAGGCATCGTTAAGTTGTCCATTTGCACTTGAATCAGCTTTAAGATTTTATCAGCATCACGTTTTAACAGGGCAAGTGCTTTTTCACGATGGTCGACTACAATCTCAGACGCCAAAAGTATCCCTCCGTTCCCCAGGCGAGTACCTAATTCTTCTATTTATGATAAAGCCTCAGCCGAAAAAAAGCAAGCTATTTCTGTCCTTTCGCCGTATTTCAAAGACTCGCATTTTAAGCTTCCGCTCACGTTTTAAAAAATGCTTAAACTGTAGTTCGCCGATAACAGCTCTAAAAGCCGGATTCCAGCGATGCTGTTTCCCTTTTCATCAAGCGAGGGCCCGAAGATGCCGATGCCGAAACGGTATGGGGATAGACCCATGATTCCCCCTGAAACCCCGCTTTTGGCGGGTATGCCGATTTTGATTGCGAATTCGCCGCTGGCATTATACATTCCGCATGTCACCATAAATGTTTTGCAAATTCTCGCGATATCCTTCGGTATGATTTGTTCTCCCGTTTCGGGATGCTTGCCGTTCAAAGCAAAAACAGAACCGATTTTCGCCAAGTCTAAGCTGTTCATTTCAATGGCGCACTGCTTTGTATACACATCCATGACGTCCTCAACCTCAGCCTGAAAAATACCGTGCTCTTTCATGTAGTAGCACATCGCCCTGTTGACCATCGAGGTTTCAAATTCAGATTCGGCGACCTTCTCACAAAATGTAATATTCCGGTTATTTGCCAGTTTTTTAATAAAATCAAGAAGCCTGCCGATCTTATCGGCATTCGTCTCTCCTTTAATCATGCTTGTCACCACCAATGCTCCGGCATTTATCATCGGATTCAGCGGCTTCCCCGGGTTGACGGTTTCAAGTTTGATGATGGAGTTAAACGGATCACCAGTCGGCTCTTGTCCTACATAATGAAACACTGTTTCCGGGCCGTGATCGATCAGGACGAGAGCAAGCGACAATACTTTTGAGATGCTTTGCAGAGTGAAGGCTTTTTCCACGTCTCCCGCTGATATACACGTCCCGTCCGTAAAGTAGACCGCCGCCGATAAATCGTCCTCCGATAATTCAGCCAAAGCCGGTATGTAAGATGCAACCTTTCCTTTGTCCGTCACTTTTTTCGCTTCTGTGACAAAATATTCAAGCTCCTCATTATCCCGGCAATTCAAGTTTTTTCCCTCCATCCGAGCGTCGTTGCTGTTATCTTTCCCGGAGAGGGCTTTTGTTATGAGAAGTGACAATTTGAAAGAAAGCGCTTATAATTTTTGTGAGGGAGTGGTAGAGACATGAGCATTGTAACGATCACAGGAAATGTAAAGTATCAGATTACGCTCGATCCGAGCGTTTGGATTTTTGATGACCGAAAATTCGATCTCGATCAGTTCTTTTCAGATTTCAGAGAGGTAAAAGATGAAGATGACGACCTTGTGATTGACCGGGAACGGCAAATCAGGGAAGGTGCTGTATCGCCGCCGACACTGAAATCAGAGAAAAAATATGAAAAGGAGAAATTGCTTGACGGCACTTTCGGGATCAAGCTTGAACCTTTTTTGAAAAATGCGGAGGTGACAGGCTCCGCCGTCAAATGCCTCTTCAAAACGGAAGGTGAAGACGTTTCCGTTCCGATCGAAGAAGCGGGCGGCATGATTCTCTGCTTCAGCAACAATGGCAAGCCGCTTGGCGAAGACGGGCCTGTACACGTTTATTTTCCCGACGGTTCAAACAGGATGACTCCTGTGAAACGAGTAAAAGAAATTCACATTGTTTAAAGCTACAACACTGCAACGGGTGCGCCGGAGGCGATGAAAAACTCCGCCTCCTCTTTCCCGGCCGGGCTATCGGCACTTGCCGGCAACCCGGCCCGCGGGCCATGCAAGTTGCAACCCGGGTTAAACGCCCGGGTTTTTTTATTTACAGCAGATCGGCTGCAAGCCTGGCGAGCCGGGAGCGCTCTCCTTTTAAAAGCTTCACGTTTCCGGAAATTTTTTGATCCTTAAAGCGCTCGACAACATAGGCCAGGCCGTTGTTCATCGCATCTAAATAAGGATGGTCGATCTGTTCGGTGTCTCCCATCAATACGATTTTACTGCCTTCCCCGACGCGGGTCAGAAGCGTTTTGACTTCATGCTTGGTCAGATTTTGAGCCTCATCAATGATGATGAATTGGTCAGGAATGCTTCTGCCCCTTATATATGTGAGGGCTTCGACTTGAATGGAGCCCATCCCCGCTAAAATATCATCAAGCTCCCCCGGCTTTTTTGCATTGAACAAGTATTCCAGGTTATCAAAAATAGGCTGGACCCACGGACGAAGTTTTTCTTCTTTTTCACCCGGAAGATAGCCGAGATCTTTTCCGACAGGAACGATCGGCCTTGTGACAACAAGTTTTTTAAAATTCCCCAGGTCTTCTGTCTGCAGCAGCCCTGCTGCCAACGCAAGCAGGGTTTTTCCTGTGCCGGCTTTTCCAATCAGGGTGACAAGCGGAATATCTTGTCTTAAAAGAAGTTCCAAAGCCATCGTCTGCTGTACATTTCGCGAACGTATGCCCCAAACCTGTTCCTGATCGAAAACAAGCTTTTTAACGGCTTTTCCGCTTTGATCTACGATCCCTACGGCAGAGGATGATCCGCCGAGCGCGTCCTTCATAACGACAAACTGGTTCGGACGCAGCATCTCACTGCTGATTTCGTGAAGCGGCAAATCGTGATGTTCAAAAAAGGAATTCATCTGATCCGGGCGAATGTACACGTCCGTATAACCGCTGTATATATCATCATTGTCGACAACCCTGTCGTGCAAAAAATCCTCTGACATCAAGCCGATGGCATCGGCTTTGACACGGATCAGCATATCTTTGCTGACAAGGATAACCGGCCTGCCGTCTTCTTTCGTTTCCTCTTCCAGGCTGAGATTTTTCGCTACGGCTAAAATACGGTTGTCGCTTGTTTTTTCGATAAAAATTTCTTGAAGCTGCTGAAAAGAGCGATGGTTCAGCTCGATTCTCAAGCTCCCTCCGTTTGGTAGGGGAACATTTTCATACAGCCTTCCTTTTAAACGCAAATCATCTATCAATTTAGATACGCGCCTTGCATTCCTCCCAATTTCATCCATGTAGCGTTTCTTTGAGTCGACTTCCTCCAATACGACAGCCGGGATGACAACCTCGTTATCTTCAAAAGAAAAGATTGAATTCGGATCCTGCAATAACACATTCGTATCCAGCACATAAATTTTACTCAATCTTCCGCCTCCTGATCAGGATTTTTAGCCTTTTCTTTTCAATTGGGTTAAAAGCTGATGGAGCGCCCGCTAAAATATATGTTTTTGTGAATAAAGATAGAAGGTTAATTCAACAATAAAAATTAATGAAAGCATTTTTAAGGAGGCAACCTCAAGTGCGAATCTTTTTTTTGATCCTAATTCAAACCGTTATGCTGCTTTCAGCCTGCGGCATTCAAAATAATGCCCGAAATGAAGCGAACGAGCTTCCCGGCAACAAACCGATTCAAGTAAAAAACAGCTCTCAAGAGCCGGTGAACCGTAAAGACGGGCAAGCCATCTCGCGGCGCCTTGTGAAGATCACCGAAAGCGTTCCGGGTGTCAATGATGCAACCGCCGTCGTGCTCGGCAGGCTAGCCGTCGTCGGAATTGATGTGAAAGACAATTTGGAGCGCAGCAAAGTCGAATCTATTAAGTATTCCGTGGCTGAAGCGCTGCAGAATGACCCTTACGGAGCAAACGCCGCCGTTGTCGCAGATCCCGACACCGTCAACCGCCTGCGGGCAATGGGCAGGGAAATTCAAGCGGGACGCCCTGTCAAAGGGATTCTCGACGAGCTGGCAGCTATCGTCGGGCGCGTCCTTCCTGAAGTGCCGAACGACGCAACAGACAATCAGCAAACAAATCCTACAAAATCCAACAACGACCAGCTGAATGACAGAAACCAGAAACAGCTTGAAAAGGAGCAGAATAAGCAATCAAACAAGCATATGAAAAATCGGCAGCCATAACTTTTAAAAGCCTGTGCCACTGTTTTCTTGACGGCACAGGCTTTTTCCTTTTTTCTAAAGGAGAAAATTTATTTGTCCGATTGATTAAGGTATAATGAATCGTAAGTGAGGTGAATCAAGTGAGGGTAAAGTGTTCATTGTGTGACAAAATCGAAAAAATCGATGATGACACACTCATTGCCAAACGTCTCCGAAACCGGCCGATACATACTTATATGTGCCATGAATGCAGCGAACGAATTAAAATCAAAACAGAAAACCGGATGAAAACCGGCCGTTTTAAGCTATATCCGCACAGAAAAGATAAAGAGCAGATCAAGTCATGAAAGCATGGACAAGCTCCATGCTTTTTTATCGCCTTTTTGTTACATCAGTAACAAAATTAAAGATTATAGTTGATAAACATTTTCATTTGTAGTATTTTAAAATTGTTTCATACGTAACAAAAAAAGGAGTGATTCATCATGGATTTTGATGTACTGATCGCAGGCGGCGGCCCCGTCGGTCTGCTGACGGCTTCCGAGCTGGCTTTGGCCGGTGTCCAGACCTGTATTGTCGAACGGCTGAAAGAGCCTTCTCCATTCTCAAAAGCGCTCACGCTGCATCCGCGCTCAATCGAGATACTTGAAATGAGGGGGCTTGGAGAACGGTTTAAGGAAATTGGCAAACCGATTCCTTCGGGGCATTTTGCCGGTCTGAAGACTGGATTGGACTTTTCTGCGCTTGACACGCAAGCCAATTTTACATTGTTCATCCCCCAATACGAAACTGAGAAGCTGCTTGAGGAACATGCGCGAAATCTCGGTGTCTGCATCCTTCGCGGTCATGAAGTTCTCGCTGTCCGCGAGCATGAGGAAACGGCCGAGCTCGTCGTCCAGGGACCCGACGGCCTGTCCTTTCTAACCGCTTCCTATATCGTCGGTGCTGACGGAGCCGGAAGTATCATTCGCAAACAGGCGCGCATCGCTTTTTCCGGAACTGATGCAAATATCACGGCAATGCTTGGTGATGTGTCGCTTGAAAATCCGCCGGAATCTCATTTTTATACTTGCGAGAACCGTGAAGGCGGCGTTGTGATCGTGCCTTTAGACGGCGGCATTTTCCGCGTCCTCATAACGGCGCCGCACATGCCTCAAGCTTTGCTTCACGAGCCCGTCACACTGGAAGAATTAAAAACAGAACTCAAGCGCATCTGCGGCACGGACCTTGGAATGGACAGCCCGGTTTGGATGTCCCGCTTCGGAAATGCCAGCAAGTTGGCGGAGCATTACCGTTCCGGCAGAATTTTCTTGGCTGGAGATGCCGCGCATATTCATTTTCCCGCGGGAGGGCAAGGTTTAAATGTCGGGCTTCAGGACGCGATGAACCTTGGCTGGAAACTCGCGGCAAAGATCAACGGACGGTGCCCCGGCTGGCTGCTTGACAGTTACCATAATGAAAGACACCCTGTCGGGGAAGCGCTGCTCGTCAATACACAAATCCAAACAAAGCTGTTTGATTTTACACGTGAAGGCCTGTACCTCCGCGAATTATTATCCGGCATTCTCGGATTTTCAGACGTCAATCGCTATCTGGCAGAACAAATTGCGGCGCTCAGCGTGCAATACGAAGCAGATGAAAAGATGCCTGAACATGAGCTGAACGGAAAACGTCTCCCAGATATCGATCTGACCCTTTCAGATGGTACTGTCAAACGGCTCTACACTTTTCTCCGTGATGGACGCTTTTTATTAGCAGCATTCGGGATAGAAACGAAGGAATTTTCCATCCTTCCTCACGTCCGGCGTATACAAGTGAAAGCAATTGACGGCAGGCCTGAATGGAATGGGGTAAAAGCAGCGCTGATCCGTCCCGACGGTCACGTGGCCTGGGCTGTCGACGAATCCATGGAAAACGCGGAGCAATTGATTGCCGATGGTATCCACCGCTGGTGCGGGAACTCTCACATTCAGTCTGTTTAATCATTTTGTTTCATGCGCAACAAAATGATATAATCAAAACAGAAACATCGATTAAAGGAGCCGATTTTCTGCATGGAGCATTTAACACACGCAAAACAAGAAATATTCGATCTGTACATCAGGCTCATTCATCAGCAAGAGCAGCAAGAAACCGTCATGAAAGAGCGCATCTCCGCTGAAATGAAAAAGATGGAACGCGAATTCGGAGCTGAACTGAAACTCAACATGTCTGACATCCATACGATCAGCTGCATTGGCGACCACGAACCGATCAACGTCACCTCGATTTCCGAGAAGATGGGATTTTCAAAAGCGACGGTCTCAAGGATCACCGCAAAGCTGACCGAAAAAGGCCTCGTCAGCAAGACACAGCTCAGCGACAATAAAAAAGAAATCTACTTCCGCTTAAGCCATAAAGGGAGAAGTATTCATCACCTTCACCAGCGTGAGCACGAAAAAATCGAACAAAGGTTTAAACGATTTTTAAGCCGGTATTCAGCAGATGAGATTCTTTTTGCCAGGGCTTTGTTTCGGGACTTATTAACAGCGGATTTTCTGGCGGATACAGAAAAGACATAGCCTTCTTTGGCTATGTCTTTTCTACGTATTCGCCCCCGTCTGCTCTTTTTTCGAACGGTGCAGACGGATTTTGTAAATCGAAAGGATTAAAACGGCTACGATCAGCCCTTCTCCAACCGGCAGAAAAACGCCGAAAAAAGTTAAAAACGTACAGCCTAGCGCCAGAAAAAAGTAAATGATCGCCGTTTTCAACAGCGGCAGCCGTTTGGCGAACCCCAGTTTAAAGACGACCGCAGACAGGACGAAGATGGTGGCATAAAGCCACCACATTCCCGCCTCAGGATTCTGGTCCACTTTATAAAGAGCGGCAAAAAACGACAGCCGTTCACTTACATCAGTCAAAAAGATTCCCCTCCCCTTTGCTTAGTTGGGTTGCTCTTTTTTTAGGTTCTGCAAATGTTACGACAATCCTGCCAGCTTTTTCTTTTTCGCTGCTTTTTCGCGTTCGTTTTTGTCGAGAATTTTCTTTCTCAATCTGATGGATTCAGGCGTGACTTCGCAGTACTCATCCTCGTTCAAGTATTCAAGCGATTCTTCAAGCGACATGATACGCGGTTTTTTCATGCTGACCGTCTGATCTTTCGTCGCTGAGCGCACGTTTGTCTGCTGCTTCATTTTATTGATGTTGACGACAAGGTCGTTTTCACGGTTGTGCTCGCCGACGATCATGCCTTCATATACTTCTGTGCCCGGCTCGACAAAAATCACGCCGCGTTCTTCAACGCCTTGAATGCCGTAAGCTGAAGCTTTCCCGGTATCCATTGAAACAAGCACACCTTGGCGGCGTCCGCCGACTTGCCCAGGCTCAACAGGCTGATAGCTGTCAAACGTATGGTTTAAAATCCCGAAACCGCGTGTAAGGGAAAGGAATTCGGTTGAGTAGCCGATTAATCCGCGTGAAGGAACGTTGAAAATCAGGCGGACCTGCCCGTTTCCGTTATTGATCATGTCGATCATTTCACCTTTGCGCGCGCCCATTGATTCCATTACAGATCCGGTATGCTCTTCAGGCACATCGATTTGCACGCGTTCAACAGGCTCACAGCGAACGCCGTCGATTTCTTTAATGATGACTTCCGGCTTCGATACTTGCAGTTCAAAGCCTTCACGGCGCATGTTTTCGATTAAAATCGACAAATGCAGCTCACCGCGACCGGATACGACCCAGGCGTCAGGAGATGGCGTCGGATCGACTCGAAGGCTGACATCTGTCTGAAGCTGCTGTTCAAGGCGCTCTTCAATCTTCCTGGCCGTGACATATTTTCCTTCGCGACCGGCAAAAGGACTGTTGTTAACCGCGAACGTCATTTGAAGCGTCGGCTCGTCAATGCGCAGAACCGGAAGCGCCTCTTGATGCTCAATCGGGCAGACGGTCTCTCCGACATTGATGTCTTCCATTCCTGATACCGCGACAAGGTCGCCGGCTTTCGCTTCTTCAATTTCGACCCTTTTCAAGCCCTGGAAACCGAAGATTTTCGTTACGCGGAACGGCTTGATAGAACCGTCAAGCTTCATTAAAGCAACTTGCTGTCCGACCTTCATCGTTCCTCTGAACACGCGTCCGATTCCGATACGGCCGACATAATCATTGTAGTCAAGCAGAGCGACCTGGAACTGCAAAGGCTCCTCATGGTTATCGACAGGACAAGGAATATGGTTGACAATCGCTTCGAATAAAGCTTCCATATTTTCATCCTGCTGCTTCGGATCAGCTGAAGCGGTGCCGTTGATCGCAGAAGCGTAAACAACCGGGAATTCAAGCTGTTCTTCATTGGCATCAAGCTCGATAAACAAATCGAGCACTTCGTCAACGACCTCTTCAGGCCGGGCAAAATCGCGGTCGATCTTATTGACAACAACGATTGGCGTCAAGTTTTGCTCAAGTGCTTTTTTCAGCACAAAGCGGGTTTGCGGCATGCAGCCTTCATAAGCGTCAACAACAAGCAGAACGCCGTCGACCATTTTCATGATCCGCTCAACTTCCCCGCCGAAATCTGCGTGTCCCGGAGTATCCAAAATATTAATGCGTGTATCTTTATAGTTAATCGCTGTATTTTTCGCTAAAATCGTAATGCCGCGCTCTCTTTCCAAGTCATTGGAATCCATGGCGCGCTCCGCCACGTTTTCATTTGCACGGAATGTGCCAGCCTGATGGAGGAGCTGATCCACAAGCGTCGTTTTTCCATGGTCAACGTGGGCGATAATAGCGATATTGCGAAGATCTTCTCGAAGTTTCACATTTTCATCTCCTAAAAAATTTAGATAATCTTTCATATTATAACTGACGAACGAAGTTATTTCAATTTGTTTCAAATTTCCAGATTCGGTTGACCCTTTCTATTCAGCACGATTTTCTGTAAACTAACAGTAGACTTCATACTAAGGGGATGGGAAAACAGTGAAACAAATCAAATGGATATTCTTATTATTCGCACTTGCTGCAGTGATCAGCATCATGATGATCGGCGTTGCAGTCGCCGAAAAAAGCGCTGCCGGCGTCGCAATTGCCGTCGCAATTCTGATCGTCATTATGGGGAGCGGTTTTACTCTCAAAAAAAGAATGCGCGAAAAAGGCCTGCTTGAATAAAAAAGAGCCCCTTCCGGCTGAAGGGGCTTTTGATTTTTAAATCCGAACCCCCGCGCAAATCATAATCTAGCACCATTTTCATCCCTCTGCGGTTTGAAATAAACCCGAAAAAATGAGACCTGTTGTCAAACAAGTCTCATTGAAGCATCAAGCAAGGGGCAACACCATAATCAAATATCGTTTTCCCTCTTTATCTTTTTCCGTTTTCAGCTGTTCAAATCCCGAACGGGCGAGCATGTTCAGCCACGCGTCCTTTTCATATGGCACCGCCGCAAACAACGCTTTATGTCCCTTTTCTTTCAAACGTTTGCCGATCGTTTCAATCACTTCTTTTGCCCGGCCTTTTTGGCGGAAATCGGGATGGACAAGAAGCGTTCCGAGCCAAGGCTTGCCATTAGAAGGCGCCCATTCGAGATGAAAGCTCAGAGCCGCCGGCAGGCCCCTGTCTTCCCACACGAGCCATTCACCGTTATACATCGCATAAGCACTCATATAGCGTTCCAGGCTGTTTCCGTCAAGCTCTTCCTTCGCCCACCCGGGGCTTGCTTCGGCCAGCTCCTCAAAAAAGGCGAAATCGGAAGAAGAGAAAGACCTGCTATTCATGCGGCAAATATTCGTTGAAAATCGCCCGGTGAGCTGCCGGATTGCCGGCTACGATGCTGTGGTTTTCAAGAAAATTGAGCGGCTTCCCGTCAATTGTCGTATATGTTCCGCCGACTTCATCAAGCAGGATGCAGCCGGCGGCGTAATCCCAAGGGGCAAGTCTCATCGTCACATACACATCCATTCTGCCGGCTGCAACATAAGCGAGTTCCAAAGCCGCTGAACCGTATGACCGGGTCCCTCTGACGCGCTTGACAAGCGGAGATAATACGCTTGGATCGATCCGTCTGTTCTCGGTGATCCATGTCGCATTGATGGCCAGAATCGATTCTTCAAGCGGCACTTCTTTCATCTTGCCGAGCTTTGTATCATTCATGTACGCACCTTCGCCTTGAAAAGCATGATAAAGCTCGTCGTGAGTCACATCATAAATCAAACCGATTTTGCCTTTTCCGTTTTCAAAAATGCCGATTGAAATCGCAAAATTGCGTTTTTGATGAATAAAGTTCATCGTGCCATCGATCGGATCGATGATCCAAACGATGCCGTCCAAAGATGTAAGCTTGTCCCCCTGGCCTTCTTCGCCAAGAATATGATGATCCGGAAAAACCGATTGGATTTTTTCAATGAAAAAACGCTCTGTTTCCTTGTCAATGTTTGTGACAAGGTCATTTGGATTCGATTTCGTTTCGATTGTCATCTTTTCTTTCATTGACTGCTGAATTCTCTGACCAGCTTCTTTCACCCAGCTTTTCGCCAGGCGGTCGATTTCCTTCCAGTTTGTCATCACACTACCTCTTTTCTATGTATACCTGTTGATTTATTCATAGCATACTGATATTAGCCGGGAAAAATCAAGAAAAATGACAAATGATCAGGCAGCCCAGATAAAAACGAACCTCTCAAACGGTTCGTTTTTATTATGGTTTCAACCATGTAATCTAATCCATTCTTTTCTGAGTCGTTCCAGTTTGCGCTTGCTCAACTCGATTTGGGTTTCATCCTTTTTTTCCATGGCTTCAAAAAGCGTTGCAAGTTCATAATCGACCTCAAGCCTCCAAACAGCGGCCCGATTGTCTTTTTCCTCTTTCAATCCTTGTTTCACAATTGGTTTCATGTGCCCTACGCCCCCTCCAGAGAAAATTGATGTCAAAGAGAATCCTTCTGGTTTTAGTCCTAAGCGTGATTTATATTAATTTCTTATTCATATCGTATGAAGTGCTCAAACATTCGCAACGTTATTCTAAAAATTGTGTGTTTACCTAACGATTCCCCAAAATCCGCGAAGCGAAACGTAATTTTTTGTTTGAAAAGCCGACTGTGATACAATATCTTTACTGATTGGACAAGGAGGAACACAATGAGCAGTCTGCGTTTTACTGAAGAGGATTTTCGTACATTTACAATAGAAGGTTTAGATGCGCGGATGAGCGTTCTGAAAGAAACCGTGCGCCCGAAACTTGAAGGGCTCGGCGATCATTTTGCGCCTGTACTGTCCGCATTGACAGGAGATGAAATGTTTGTCCACGTCGCAAAGCACGCGCGCCGCTCGGTCAATCCGCCGGACGACAGCTGGGTTGCTTTTGCAAACAATAAGCGCGGCTATAAAAAGCTGCCTCATTTCCAAATTGGTTTATGGGAAACCCACGTGTTCGTATGGTTTGCATTGATCTATGAGTCTCCTCTCAAGCAGGAATACGGCCAGCTGTTTAAAAAGCATCTGCCGGACATTGAAAGCAACATTCCAAGCCGTTTTGTCTGGTCGGCCGATCATACGAAACCGGACGTCATAAGACAGTCTGAGATGGACGATAAAGAGCTGGAGAACCTGTTTGAACGGCTCGTCAACGTGAAGAAAGCAGAAGCGCTTTGCGGTATTCAGCTTGCAAAAGACGAAGTCCTGCAAATGAGCGAAGAGGCGTTTCTATCCGAAATCGAAGCGGCTTTTGAAAAGCTCGCCTTCCTTTACCGCCTGACGCAGAAAGTATCGGTTTAAACAAAAAGGGATGGCCTGTTGTGCCCATCCCTTTTTGTTTTGGATTTTCTCATTACATTTTAATTTTCGTATTTTCCGTTTGTTCCTTTGCTTTTTTGACTGCCTGATACGGAGAGTAATCGCTCGCTTCTTCAAACTGGCTGCAGAGCTTTTTTTCCTCCGCTTTTCCCGGAACAATTTCTTTAAAGCGGCGGTAAGCACTCATTAGTACATCGCGCTCTACGCCTTTTTCATAAGCGAGCTCAACCGTCTGAAAAAACGATATGACGTCTATCGCTTCCTCGGTGCTCCAGTCTTCATTCATCGGATATTGGTATCCTTCTTCCATTTGGTTCATCTCCTTGTGCAGTTCGGCCTGACGGCTTGTTTGGCTTTAGTATTGGTTTTCTTTTTTGCGACTATCCAAAGGGACAGAGAAGCCTTAAAGATGATAAAATGTTCTTTACATTCTTTCAAGAACATAATATAATTCATTTGTTTTATGCCATCAAGCAAAAACGCAAAATAACTCAACGATTTTTGATAAAGAATAGTCTTTAAGGAAATAGCAGGTTTATCATGAAGGTGGGAAAACAATTGTTGCAGCACGAAACACCCCTATATACCGGATTAAAAAAACACGCCGGCAAAAACCCGATCCAGTTCCATATACCCGGGCACAAAAAAGGCTCCGGGATGGACCCTGAATTCAGGGCGTTTATCGGAGAAAACGCATTAAGCATAGATTTAATCAATATCGAGCCTCTCGACGATCTGCACGCACCGAAAGGAATTATCAAACAGGCGCAGGATCTGGCGGCTGAAGCATTCGGAGCCGACTACACGTTTTTTTCCGTTCAGGGAACGAGCGGCGCCATCATGACGATGGTCATGGCCGTATGCGGACCCGGAGACAAAATCATCGTGCCGAGAAATGTTCATAAATCGGTCATGTCAGCGATCGTCTTCTCAGGCGCAGTACCGATCTTCATCCATCCGGAAATTGACGATGAGTTGGGAATTTCACACGGAATCACCCCTGAATCAGCGAAAAAAGCGCTGCTTGAGCATCCTGACGCAAAGGGGCTTCTAGTCATCAACCCGACTTATTTCGGCATAGCTGCAGACTTAAGAAGCATCGTGGAGCTGGCTCATTCATTTCATATCCCTGTGCTTGTTGACGAAGCACACGGCGTTCACATCCATTTCCACGAAGATCTGCCTTTTTCTGCCATGCAGGCCGGAGCGGATATGGCGGCGACGAGCGTTCATAAGCTCGGAGGATCCCTTACACAGAGCTCGATTCTCAATATGAAAGAAGGTCTTGTTTCAAAAGAAAGAGTTCAATCGATTTTAAGCATGCTGACGACGACATCGACCTCCTATTTATTGCTCGCTTCACTTGATGTCGCAAGAAAACGCTTAGCCACAGAGGGACACGAACTGATCGAACAAACGATAAAGCTCGCTGATGAAACAAGGGATCGCATCAATGAAATCAACGGTATTTCATGCGTCGGGAGGGAAATCCTCGGCTCCAAAGCGGCTTTTAACTATGATCCGACCAAATTGATCATATCTGTGAAAGACCTCGGGCTGACCGGGCATGATGTGGAAAAATGGCTGCGCGAGTCATGTCAAATCGAAGTGGAGCTTTCTGACTTATACAACATCCTGTGCATTTTTACACCGGGAGACCGGAAAGAGGATGCGGATGCGCTGATCAAAGGCTTAGCCGACATCGCTCAGCAGGCCGCCTCTGCTGCGGAAAACAGACGCAAGCCTGAAGTGCTTCTGCCAAACATTCCAGCGCTTGCAATGACACCGCGTGACGCTTTTTATGCAAATACGGAAATCATTCCGTTTAAAAAAGCCGCCGGCAGAATCATTGCCGAATTTGTGATGGTTTATCCGCCAGGGATACCGATCTTCATTCCAGGCGAGATCATTACCGAGGATAATATCAACTACATCGAAAAGAACCTCGAAGCAGGGCTGCCTGTTCAGGGACCGGAAGATGACACCCTCCATATGATCCGCGTCATTAAAGAACAGCAAGCAATCCTGTAAAAAACAGAAAAGCATGCGGCACTGTAAATGGCCGCATGCTTTTTTCTATTCTTCCTCTCTAAGATGGCAGTTGCACTGTCCGCACGTTCCGTAAAGAATCGTCACTTTCTCATCTTCAAAATGCTGAATGGTTTCATTGCAGTCTTGACAAACGATCGTGCCCATCTTTCATTCCCCTTTTCTTTTCAAAATGGAAGCGTTTAAATTTGTTACCTTTATAATATTATGTCACATTAATATTGTCAATGGTTAATTGTATAACACATTTAAGTCATTTTTGCTCTTTTTTCAAAAAAAAGGCCATTCATGTTATATATGTATTCCTGCTTAAAGCTTATGCAGAACGCTTCCCTGCTGATTCCGACTATGTACCCATCAAATCCGTTCAATCTGCAACGTCTCATAAATAAAACAGCAGTTATCAATTGTGTAACAAATGGGTAACAACGAAAGATTATTTCAATTATCATGATAAAATAGGAATTGTTTACTAATCGAACAGGAAAATCGGCTTGCATTATATAGAGAGGTGAGGAGACGTCATGTGGTTTCGAGCGATATTCACCGCCGCAATTTGTTTCCTTTTTTTGACGAGTGGATGTTCTTTATCTCACATCATGCCTGACCATGAGCAGCAGCAAAGCGCCAACCAACGCCACCTCAAGCTCATCTTTTTTTCCGATGACGAGCATATGGGGCAGGAAGTGGCTTACTATGATGCGCTTTTGGATTTAAAAAAAGAATTTCCCGAACAGGTTTCAAATATGGAAATTTCACATGAAAAAGGCCAGTGGAAAAAAGAGGTTAAAATCTTTCCAAGCTTGCTGCTTGTTCATGATAAAAAAGTACTGGTTAAAATTGAAGGAAAAATAAAAGATAAAGATAAAATTGTAAAGCTTCTTCAAAAAGAATTGAAGCATTAAAAATCCCCTGTGTATGTGCTAGGGGATTTTCTATCTTGAGCGATTGCTAAAATACATAAAAAAACCCCCTGCTGGGGGTTTTTTATTTAATTATTTTACAACGTGAATCGGCATGCCAATGGCAACTTCTGCAGCTTCCATTGTGATTTCTCCCAATGTAGGGTGAGCATGGATTGTCATGGCGATATCTTCAGCAGTCATGCCTGCTTCGATTGCCAAACTCAGCTCAGAAATCATGTCAGAAGCACTTGCTCCGGCAATTTGTGCACCGATGACTAAGCCGTCTTCTTTGCGTGTTACAAGTTTAAGGAAACCGTCAGTTTCGTTTAATGACAGCGCACGTCCGTTTGCAGCAAACGGGAATTTGGCTGCAGTCACTGCAAGACCTTCTTCTTTAGCCTGTGCTTCAGTGTAACCCACAGATGCAAGTTCAGGCTCAGAGAAGACGACCGCAGGAATTCCGAGATAGTCGATTTCCGCTGCTTCTCCGGCAATCGCTTCAGCAGCGATTTTACCTTCATAAGAAGCTTTATGTGCAAGCGGAGGACCTTCGATGATGTCGCCGATCGCATAGATGTTCGGAATGTTTGTACGGCATTGTTTGTCCGTTTTGATGATGCCGCGGTCCGTCATTTCAACGCCTACTTGTTCAAGTCCAAGCTCGTCCGTGTTTGCAACGCGGCCGACAGTGACAAGTACGTAGTCCGCATCGATCGTTTGCTCTTCGCCTTTCACTTCGAACGTAACGGTTACGCCGTCAGCTTTTTCTTCTACGCCTTTAGCCATAGCTTTTGTATGGATTTCAACGTTGCCTTTTTTCTTCAGGTTACGTTTAACAAGAGAGCTCATTTGCTTCTCAAAGCCTGGAAGAATTTCTTCTCCGCCTTCAAGAATGACAACTTCAGTGCCGAAGTTTGCATATGCAGTACCGAGCTCAGTTCCGATGTAGCCGCCGCCGATGACAACGAGCTTCTTAGGAATTTCTTTCAGTGCAAGCGCGCCTGTTGAATTCAGTACACGGTCGCTATATTTGAAGTTTGGCAATTCGATAGGGCGAGAACCCGTTGCAATGATCGCATTTTTGAACGTGTATGTCTGAGCTGAATTCTCATCCATCACGCGTACAGAATTGCTGTCTACAAAGTACGCTTCGCCTTTTACGATGTCGACTTTGTTGCCTTTCAGAAGGCCTTCCACACCGCCGGTAAGCTTATTAACGACAGAGGCTTTCCATTCTTGAACTTTTGTAAAGTCAACTTTTACGTTTTCAGCAGTGATCCCCATCTCTTCAGAATGCTTTGCATTCTCATAGCGGTGGCCTGCATTGATCAGCGCTTTTGAAGGGATACATCCGACATTCAGACATACGCCTCCAAGATTGCCTTTTTCAACGATTGTTACTTTTTGTCCAAGCTGAGCAGCGCGGATGGCAGCTACATAGCCGCCAGGTCCCGCACCAATGACAAGAGTATCTGTTTCAATAGGGAAATCTCCTACTACCATTACATTACGCCTCCATTAAAATTAATTGTGGATCGTTCAGCAAACGCTTGATGTGATTTAATGCGTTTTGTGCAGTTGCGCCGTCGATCATACGGTGGTCGAAGCTTAGAGAAAGAGCCAGAACAGGTGCAGCGACGATTTCGCCGTCACGAACGACAGCTTTCTCAGCGATGCGGCCGATTCCAAGGATCGCAACTTCCGGATGGTTGATAACCGGTGTGAACCATTGACCGCCGGCAGAGCCGATATTCGTAATTGTGCAAGAAGCGCCTTTCATTTCAGCAGGAGCAAGTTTGCCGTCGCGTGCTTTTGTCGCAAGTTCGTTGATTTCATTTGAAATCTCAAAAACAGCTTTGCGGTCCGCATTTTTAACGACCGGCACAAGCAGGCCTTTGTCAGTGTCTGCCGCAATACCGATGTTGTAGTAGTGCTTCTGAATCACTTCATCTGTATTGTCGTCAATTGATGTATTCAGGACTGGATATTTTTTCAGAGCTGATGTTAAAGCTTTTACCACGTAAGGCAGGTAAGTCAGCTTAATTCCTTGATCAGCCGCAACTTGTTTAAACTGCTTGCGGTGAGCGACAAGGTTTGTCACATCGACTTCGTCCATTAGTGTAACGTGTGGAGCGGTATGTTTTGAGTTGACCATAGCTTTTGCGATGGCTTTGCGGATTCCGCTCATTTTCTCGCGTGTTTCAGGGAATTCGCCTTCAGGCACTTGAACCGCCGCTGCAGGTTTTTGTGCAGCAGGCTCTGCTTTTTCTTCAGCTTGAGCAGCCTGAGCGTTTCCGGCAGTTCCTCCGTTTAAGAAGCTGTCGATATCTTCTTTCAGAACGCGGCCGTTTTTGCCCGAACCTGAAACATTCACGATATCAACGCCTTTTTCACGGGCATACTTGCGTACAGATGGCATTGCAATGACGCGCTTATTCGGATCTGCATCCGCTTGCTCGTTTGCTTCCGCTGCTTCTGCTGGTGCATCAGTTTCTTGTTTGTCAGCTTCTTCCGCTTTCGCTTCGCCTGATTCGTCGCCTTTGAATTGAAGATCTTCGTAACCTGGTGCATCAAATGTGATGATTGTCTGCCCAACGGTTGCGACTGTTCCCTCTTCAACTTTTAATTCTAATACTTTTCCTTTAACAGGTGAAGGAATTTCTACAACTGCTTTATCGTTTTGGACCTCTGCCAAAACGTCATCTTCGTTTACCTCGTCGTTTGGCTTGACGAACCATTTTACGATTTCGCCTTCGTGGATTCCTTCCCCGATATCCGGAAGTTTAAATTCAAATGCCACAGTTTTCGACCTCCTAAGATTATTACGTAGTTGATATAATGGTCAGCCTGCTTATTTAGGCTGACTGTCAGTAGACGGCTACAGTTTCTCCGACTGACTGTGGAAATGCATGAAGGGAAAAAGGCTGGTATCAGCTTTTCCCTTATTGTTCAGATCTTATTAGAATTCCAATACTTTTTTCGCAGTTTCAAGCACGTCTTTATGGTTTGGAAGCCATACGCTTTCAGCTTGAGAGAATGCGAATACCGTATCAGGAGCAGTGACGCGAAGCACCGGAGCTTCGAGGCTCAAAATCGCGCGGTCGTTGATTTCGGCAACAACGTTTGCAGCCACTCCAGCCTGTTTTTGCGCCTCTTGAACGACGATCGCGCGGCCTGTTTTTTCCACAGATGCGATGATCGTGTCGATGTCAAGCGGGCTGACTGTGCGAAGGTCGACAACCTCAGCAGATACGCCTTCTTTTTCAAGCTCTTCCGCAGCTTTTAATGACTCGTGAACCATCGCTCCGTATGTGATGATGGAAAGGTCTGTTCCTTCGCGTTTCACATCGGCTTTGCCGATTTCAATTGTGTATTCCTCTTCAGGAACTTCCTGACGGAATGAACGGTAAAGTTTCATATGCTCAAGGAAGACAACCGGATCGTTATCGCGGATCGCGGAGATTAAAAGTCCTTTAGCATCGTACGGAGTTGAAGGAATGACGACTTTAAGTCCAGGCTGCTGTGCAACGAGTCCTTCCAAGCTGTCCGCGTGAAGTTCAGGCGTATGAACACCGCCGCCGAACGGAGAGCGGATTGTCACTGGTGAAGTCCAGCGGCCGCCGGAACGGTAGCGCATCCGTGCCATTTGTCCGGAAACTGAGTCCATCACTTCGTACACAAAGCCGAAAAATTGAATTTCCATTACAGGACGGAAGCCTTGTAAGCCTAAGCCGAGTGCAAGGCCGCCGATACCAGATTCAGCAAGAGGAGTGTCAAATACGCGATCCTCACCAAACTCTTTTTGCAATCCTTCAGTCGCACGGAACACGCCGCCGTTAACACCGACGTCTTCTCCGAAAACTAAGACATTTTCGTCATTTTTCAGTTCTGTGCGTAACGCATCAGTGATTGCTTGAATCATTGTCATTTGCGCCATGGCTTACTTCGACTCCTTCTCTTTATAAATTTCCTTTTGTTCTGCAAGGTTGTAAGGAAGCTCTTCATACATGATGTCGATCAGGTCGGTCACTTTTTGCTTCGGCTCTTCGTCAGCTTTTTTGATCGCCTGCTTGATTTCTTCTTTCGCTTCTTCAATTACCTTGCTTTCTTCTTCTTCAGACCAAAGGCCTTTGTTTTCCAAGAATTTGCGGAAACGGACAAGCGGATCTTTCTGCTCCCACTCATTCTCGATTTCTTTCGTACGGTATTTCGTCGGGTCGTCACCGGCCATAGTATGAGGACCGTAACGGAAGCAAAGCGTTTCGATCAGGGTAGGGCCTTCGCCGTTTACAGCGCGCTCGCGTGCTTCGCGTGTCGCAGCGTATACAGCAAGGGCATCCATGCCGTCTACTTGAACGCCGACGATACCTGCAGCCGCAGCTTTTTGTGCGATTGTTTGAGCTGCTGATTGCTTCTCAACAGGTGTAGAAATCGCATAGCGGTTGTTTTGAACAACGAAAATAGCTGGAGCTTTATACGCACCGGCAAAGTTGATGCCTTCGTAGAAGTCACCTTGGGAAGCACCGCCGTCTCCAGTATAAGTGATCGCCACAGCCTGTTTGCCGCGTTTTTTCAAGCCGAGTGCAACGCCAGCCGTCTGGATGTATTGCGCACCGATAATAATTTGCGGCGACAGCGCATTGACATCATCCGGCATTTGGTTGCCGCGGAAATGTCCGCGAGAGAACAAGAATGCTTGATAAAGCGGAAGTCCGTGCCAGATCAGCTGCGGAACATCACGGTAGCCAGGAAGAACAAAGTCTTCTTTTTCAAGCGCGAAATGCGTAGCAATTTGAGACGCTTCCTGACCGGCAGTCGGCGCGTAGAAGCCAAGGCGGCCTTGTCTGTTCAAAGAAATAGAACGCTGATCCAAAATGCGTGTATACACCATGCGGCGCATTAATTCTTTTAATTGATCATCAGATAGATCGGGCATTGCCGCTTCATTAACGACTTCGCCTTCTTCATTCAAAATTTGAAACGTTTCGAACTGCTTTTTAATGGCATCGAATTGCTTTTTGCTATCAACGATTGCTTTTTTCGTTTTTGCAGCCATATAAAGTCACCTCTTCCTTTCTTTTGACAGTCATAGACGTGTATCCCTTATACATACAGAATTAGGGTGTCCTAAATTGACGGGCGCAACTCATATTTATTTCTTATTAGCCGCTTTGATGGTTGTCGAAACTTTTATGTAAGGACAGCACAACGCGTTCTAAAACTGTATCATTTATAGTTTATGACAAACTAATACAACAAGTTCCACCAAGGCTAAGTTTACACCAGTCGATCATACTCGTCAATCGATTTCATTCCTGAAATTCAATAAATGTATTCGCTTTACTGAATTTCTGTTTCAGCGTTGTTCAGACTGTTTCAAACTGTTCTAGTATAGACAGCATTCTGTATTACAATAGCAATACAGATTTTGTCGAAAAAAGAGGGCTGAATATTCAGCCCTCTTTCATCTCAAATCCCGCAGCCTTGTAAAAATCTTTTCTGGCTTTGTTGTAATCCTTTGTATACTCATTGAAATGTTTGCTTTCTTTCAGCACTTTGTCATACGATTGATTGATTTTTTTCAGCTGTGCCTCAAGGTCATCCAGTTTAAGACCTTTGTTTTTGAGCAGCTTGTACAGCTCTTTGTCAAGGCCGATTGCGTTCTGATAGGCGTCATAAAGCGAGTCGTAGGCTTTGTAGCGCTTTTCCATAAAAGAAGCAGCGTTCTCAGCTTTTTTCCTGACCTTCTGATCTTCGATTTTTTCCGCCGACGCTTTATTCGCTTCAAACTCCTGCTTTGCTTCGTCTATGCTTTCTTTCTCAGAATTCAAGTGCTTCTCGCGGTTTCCGGCTTTCTTGAGCGCTTTGTCGGAGAGCGCAGCGATCCGGTCAAAATCATCCATATTGAGCCTGATCATTTCCTTGTAAAGCTTAGATTCGGCTTTTTCCAGACTTTTAAGGGAACCCTGCTCTTGTTTAAAAGGCTCTTCCAATTCCACGATCTTCTCCAGCGAGCCGTGAAAAGACTCGACAGGATCTTTCCAGAGACAGCCTGATAGTACAAATGCTGCCGTGAAAAGAACAACGATGCCTGCTGGCACCCGCATGTTTGAAAATTTCACTTCGAACTTCCCCCAATCTCGACAAATTCCACTATAAAATGAATTCGTTTGTTTGACAACAGAAGTCTAAAGCGTATGGACAAGCCGATATCAGATCGGTATGCCGCCGCCTTCGCTTTTAGACCAAAACATTCAGGGAAAATTCCTTGAAGTTGGGCATTCGACTATACAACCGTTGGACTTTTACATAATTTATATTAGACGCCATGCCTACCAAAAAGAAAAGGCTGGCGTAAAATAACGGAGGAGGTCTTCATATGTACGGTTATTGCTGCCCTGGATACGGGTACGGCGGCGGTTATGGATACGGCTACGGCCGCACATTCGCTTTGATCGTCGTTCTCTTTATTTTGCTGATTATTGTAGGGGCCGCTTATTTAGGCTGCTAGCCCCTGATGAATCCGTCATGACCAGCCTCCTTCGGCTGGTCATTTTATCATGCACAGAGATTGCGCGAAAAGAGCAAGATCCGCTATACTTTACATAATGAATCGTTGGGAGTGAAGATGTTGATCACAATGGAAAACATTGTCCGCGACGGGCACCCCGCTTTAAGAACCGTCGCCGAAGAAGTTCAATTGCCAGCTAGCGAAGAAGAAATCAAACAGCTGAGCGACATGATCGAGTTTGTCAAAAACAGCCAGGACCCTGAAATCGCTCAAAAGCACAACCTTCGTCCTGGTGTCGGCCTAGCCGCTCCGCAAATTAATATCAATAAACGAATGATCGCAGTTCATGCCGAAAATGAAGACGGGACACTTTACAGCTATGCGCTTTTCAATCCGAAGATCGTCAGCCACTCTGTTCAAAAATGCTATTTGACAAGCGGCGAGGGCTGCCTGTCCGTCGACGAACCGATTCCCGGATATGTTCCGCGCTATGAACGGATCCGGGTCAAAGGAACGACACTTGATGGCGAAAACGTCGACATCCGCTTAAAAGGATTTCCGGCAATCGTATTCCAGCATGAAATCGATCATTTAAACGGCATTATGTTTTACGACCATATCGACAAAGAAAACCCGCTGAAACAACCCGAAAACGCAACGCCTGTCGGCAGATAATGCACATAAAAAAACGGATCAGACAAGATCCGTTTTTTTATGGTTTCAAAAGCCCGAGGGCTTCTACCGCGTATTGAATGCCGTCTTCATCGACGGGCTTTGTGACAAAGTCGGCTATTTTTTTCAGCTCAGGCACAGCGTTGCCCATCGCCACTCCGGTTCCCGCAAACTCGATCATCTGCAGGTCGTTCAGACCGTCTCCAAACGCGTAAGTATCCTCTCTGTCGAACGGAAGCTTTTCAATGACTTTTTTGATTCCTTCCGCTTTCGACCCGCCAGAAGGCAGCACATCTGTGGAGCGCTCGTGCCAGCGGACGAGATCAAACTCCTGAAACCGGCTGTACCGCTCTTCCTCGTCTTGCGTACAGAACAAGAGGACCTGAAAAATGTCCCTGCCTTTAAAATAGGCGCGGTCCTCTTCCGGCGGATTGACTTTTAAGCTGCCGATTCCTTCGTGGACGAACGGATGGCCGGCAGATGTAGTGCGCATCCCCTCTTCTCCCATGAAGACGAGGGGATGGCCGCAGCTGTCCGAATGCGCAAGCAGCGCTTCCAGTGACTGTTCGGCAATGGGGTTTTTATAAATGACCTCTCCTTCAAAAACGACATATTGTCCGTTATAAGAGACAAAAGAATCGATGCCCAATTCTTCAAGCACAGGCCTGACCATAAACGGCGCCCGGCCTGATGCGATGAAAACATGATGGCCGTGCGCTTTTAAATCGGAGACAGCCTGTTTCGCGGTGTCGGGAATCCGTTTATCATGATCATAAATCGTTCCGTCGATATCAAAGAAAATCAGCTTTTTATCCATGGCAGTGAATCCTTCTCCCTTAGCTAGTATGATTGATGGTTCTCCTGTACCATCATACAAAAACTGCGTACGCGAGAAAACCTTTTCACTCCAAAATCAAAACAAAATCAACATGCCAATAATATCCATGTAACAATAGACGGATTCATCATATAATAGAACTAAAGAGATACGGTAGTGACCGGACAAGTCAGAGAAAGGAGGAATCCGTATGCTACGCCGACTGCGGAAAAAATTAAAAAAACAGCTGAATGGCATGATGCGCAGAAAGTCGATTGCCTAAAAGGACCTTCACTCATGTGGAAGAGTCCTTTTTTTCTCAAGCGCTTTTCTTATGAGGCAATTTCGAATATAATAGAAAGATGAGTCTAACAATCGGCAGTTAAGGAGAGATTTGGATGATCTATAAGGTATTTTATCAAGCAAGCAATGACGAAGTACCTGTTCGTGAAAAAACAGATTCAATTTTTGTGGAAGCTCAATCTGAACGTGAAGTCAGATCTAAATTAAAACAATACAACTACAATATTGAGTTTATACAGCAAGTTGAAGACGCTTTTTTAGAATATGAAAAGCAAAGCGAAAATTTTAAAGTATTGGAGTTATGAATGAATGAAATTTGTAAAAAATGATCAAACGGCTGTATTTGCCCTTGGAGGACTTGGGGAAATCGGCAAAAACACGTACGGGGTCCAGTTTCAGGACGAGATCGTGCTCATCGATGCGGGGATTAAGTTTCCGGAAGACGAGCTCCTCGGAATCGACTATGTCATCCCCGACTACACTTATTTAGTCAAAAACGAAGAAAAAATCAAAGGTCTTTTTATTACGCACGGCCACGAAGACCATATCGGCGGAATTCCGTACCTGCTCAAACAGGTGAACATTCCCGTTTACGGCGGACAGCTCGCCATCGGCCTTCTCAGAAAGAAGCTTGAAGAGCACGGTCTGCTGCGTCAAACAAAGCTTCATATCATTGAAGAAGACGATATCGTCAAATTCAGAAAAACGTCGGTTTCTTTTTTCAGGACGACCCACAGCATTCCGGACTCATACGGGATTGTCGTAAAAACACCGCAAGGAAACATCGTACATACCGGTGACTTTAAATTCGATTTTACACCGGTAGGCGAACCTGCCAACTTGACCAAGATGGCCGAAATCGGAAAAGAAGGCGTGCTTTGCCTGCTTTCTGACAGCACCAACAGTGAAATCCCTGATTTCACGATGTCAGAGCGCAAAGTCGGAGAAAGCATTGATGATATTTTCCGAAAAGTTGAAGGGCGGATCATCTTCGCAACCTTCGCGTCAAACATCCACCGCCTGCAGCAGGTGATCGAAGCAGCTGTTGCAAACGGACGGAAGGTTGCCGTATTTGGACGAAGCATGGAGTCGGCGATTGAAATCGGCCAAACGCTCGGGTATATTAAGTGTCCGAAAAATACGTTTGTTGAAGCGAATGAAATCAACAGGCTTCCTGCCGGCAAAGTGACGATTCTTTGTACCGGAAGCCAAGGTGAACCGATGGCTGCGCTATCCCGAATTGCTAACGGCACACACCGGCAAATTTCCATCATTCCCGGGGATACGGTCGTATTTTCATCATCTCCGATCCCGGGCAATACAATCAGCGTCAGTCGCACAATTAACCAGCTTTACCGGGCGGGCGCCGATGTCATCCACGGAGCTGTGACTAACATTCATACATCAGGACATGGCGGACAGGAAGAGCAAAAGCTGATGCTCCGCCTCATCAAGCCAAAGTTTTTCATGCCGATTCACGGTGAATACAGAATGCAGAAAATGCACGTCAAACTTGCGACAGACTGCGGAATTCCTGAGGAAAACTGCTTTATTATGGACAACGGCGAAGTGCTTGCTTTGACAAGCGAAGAAGCCTCAGTCGCAGGTAAAATCCCGTCAGGCAATGTCTATATTGACGGAAGCGGCATCGGCGACATCGGGAACATCGTGCTTCGCGACCGCCGGATTCTTTCTGAAGAAGGGCTTGTCATTGTCGTTGTCAGCATCAACATGAAAGAGTTCAAAGTGTCCGCAGGACCTGACTTAATTTCCAGAGGATTTGTCTACATGAGAGAATCCGGTGATTTAATCAATGATGCCCAGGACCTGATTGCAGGACACCTTAAAAAAGTGATGGAACGCAAAACGACGCAGTGGTCTGAAATTAAGAACGAGATCACAGACACGCTCGCTCCGTTCCTCTACGAAAAAACAAAACGCCGCCCGATGATCCTTCCGATTATTATGGAAGTCTAATCGCGGCTTGAGCAAAAAAACGGATGCACCGGTGTGCATCCGTTTTTTTATGGTTGAATCGGGATATGCCTGAACGCTTTAACATCAAACAAGCCTTCTGTCGTCATTTTAATATCGGGGATAACAGGAAGCGCTAAAAAAGAAAGCGTCAGAAAAGGATTAAACGCTCCTGAAAATCCTGTCTCCGTTAATGCTGCATGAAGAGATTTTAAGCTTTCGTTTACCGTCTCAAGCGGTTTGTCCGACAAGAGGCCGGCAATCGGCAGAGCGACGGATTGAAGCTCCTTCCCTCCTTTTGCAATGGTGAGGCCTCCCCCGATTTCTCCGAGACGTTCAACCGCTTTTAAGATGTCTTGATCATTTGTACCGACAGCGATTAAATTGTGGGAATCATGAGAAATCGTTGTCGCGATGGCGCCTTCTTTTAGACCGAAGCCCCTGACAACGCCGAGTCCGATTCCTTTAACGCCGCGATGGCGTTCAATCACTGCAATTTTCAACAGATCGCTTTCCAGATCCGGCTGAAAAAAAACGCCGCTTTTCGGCTTGGCTAGGGACAGCTTTGTTTCAAGCTGATTAGGGATAATGTCAATGACCCTGATTTCACTCCCTTGAACGATCGGAATTTCCAGATCATCCTCATGTAAATCAGGGAGATGGACAGATTGGAGCAGTGCAGGTGCCGCTTTGCCGCCCGTCCATTCGCTTTGTTCTGCCCCGCTCCAGATCACGCCGTTGATCATCGTCTTTGAAATGCTGACGTTCTCAAAATCGCTGATGAAAAGGAGGTCTGCGTCATAACCAGGGGCAACCGCTCCCTTCGTCTTTAACCCGAAGCATTCCGCTGCATTGAGGCTGCCCATTTGATATGCGAGAAACGGGTCAAGTCCCTCTTGAATGGCAAGCTTGACCTGATGGTTAATGCTTCCTTCATCGACCAGTTCATCCAAATGCTTATCATCTGTACAGAAAAAGAAGCGTCTCGCATTTTTCTCATTAACCGCAGGCAAAACATGACGTGTATTCTTTGCCGCAGAGCCTTCTCTCAGCATGACGTACATTCCTCTTCTGACCCGTTCAAGCGCCTCTTCAGGTGTCGTGACCTCATGGTCTGTCAGCACGCCCGCCGCTCTGTAGACATTGACGAACCCGGCTGACAAGCCGGCCAGATGTCCGTCGATCCGCTTGTCCGCTTTATGGGCATCCATGAGTTTTTGCACCATATCCGGCTCTCCCGCTTCAACGGCCACATAGTCCATCACTTCCGCAAGCCCGAGCACCTCTTCGCGGCTGTAAAAAGGATGTAAATCCGCAGCGTTCAAAACCGCACCCGATTTTTCAAATGGTGCCGCAGGCACACAAGAAGGGAGCATAAAACGAATGTTCAGCCTTGTCATCTTAGCCTGCTCCAACATGAACTCAAGACCCCTCACTCCTGAGACATTCGCGATTTCATGGGGATCGGTGACAACGGTTGTTACACCGTGGGGAATCACCGCTTTGGCAAATTCGGGCGGCGTCACCATTGAAGACTCAATGTGGACATGACCGTCGATAAAGCCTGGAACGATCATTTGTCCTTCTGCGTCAATGGTATTCTCCCCCTCATAATCGCCCAAACCGACGATGGCCCCGTCTGTGATAGCTATGTCTGTCTTCAACCATTCCTGATTAAAAACATCCATGATCTTTCCGTTTTTAATTACAGTATCCGCTTTTTTGCGATGACTGGCGGCGCCAAGCCGGTGAATGAACATCTCATTGTCCAAAGATATATGTCCCCTCTCATTTTTATATGGATATGGTTCAATATCGTAGCCGAATCGTTTGAAACAGTCAATGAAAAGATCAAAAAAACCGCGGGCTGTGGGGTTCCCGCGGCTGATCGATGGCATTTTAATGTTGAAAAACTTTTTTTTCAAATCTCTCAATGTCAGGATTTGAGCCGATGACGATTAAAATATCGTCTTTTTGAATCTCTTCGGTGGCAAGCGGAGATACGATGACTTCTTTCCCCCGCTTGATCGCGACAATATTAATTCCGTATCTGGCCCGGATATCAAGGTCAAGCAGCGTATTTCCGGCCAGTTTGCCGTTCGCTGCGATTTCGACAAGGCTATGTTCATCAGAAAGTTCAAGATAATCAAGCACATTGTTGGAGACGATGTTGTGGGCGATTCTTTTTCCCATTTCACGCTCCGGATGAACGATCCGGTCCGCTCCGATTTTGGATAATACTTTTTCGTGATAATCGTTTTGAGCTTTGACGGTAATCATTTTCACACCAAGCTCTTTCAAAATCAGCGTTGTCAAAATGCTAGCTTGAATGTTCTCCCCGATCGCTACAATGACGTGGTCAAAATTGCGCAGTCCAAGGTTTTTCAGCACTGATTCGTCTGTAGTGTCTCCTATCACAGCATGTGAGGCAATTTTGGCGTATTCGTTTACGCGATCTTCATCTCTGTCGATCGCCATTACCTCAAGCCCTTCTTCACTCAATGCTTTACAAATGCTGCCGCCGAACCGGCCGAGTCCAATTACTGCAAATTCTTTTTTCATCGGTAATTCCTCCATGGGTCAATCTGAACAAATTCTATCATATGAAGTGGAATTTTTCCTCTTTTATTTTATCGTTGCGCGGCTGCAGCATCCTTGCTGAATATCGTTCTCTTCGGATGCCGCCCCTTTGTCGATCGGAAGCAGGATGTGGAATGTGCTTCCCTCGCCCAATTCGCTGTCGATTTTCATTTCTCCGTTGTGAGCGCCGATAATATTCAGGCAAATCGTCAGCCCAAGACCCGTCCCTTCTTCTTTCGTTGAGAAGAAAGGCTCCCCGAGCTTTGCCAAATCGGCTTGGGAAATGCCGCCCCCTTCGTCTTTGATGCTGATTTTCACATAGTCACCTTCAACCTCCGAGGAGATCGTGATTTTTCCGCCGTCAGGCATCGCTTCTATCCCGTTTTTTATTAAATTGATGAATACCTGTTTGATTTGATTTTCATCGCCGTTTATTTCCCACTCCTCCCCGTGCTGAAACGCTTTTTCGATCTTAATGTGGGAAAGCACGGCGTTGGTCTCAAGAAGCGTTGCCACCTGCTGAAGAACCGAATTGATGTTGATCTTTTTAAATTGAACCTGGTGCGGTTTGGCCAGTACAAGCAGTTCGCCGAGCACGGAATCGATTCGTTTAATCTCTGAGAAAATAATGTCAAAGTAATCTTTCCGGTCGGGATATTCCGCTTTCATCAGCTGCAAAAATCCGTTTACCGATGTCAGCGGGTTCCTGACTTCGTGAGCGATTCCCGCGGCGAGCTGCCCGGCCATCGCCAGCTTCTGAGACTGCATAGCCAGCCGCTGATTCGACTTGAACAATTCCATCTCCGCTTTTTTCCGTTCCGTCACATCAGTCAGCGTCCCCAAGCTGCTCGTAAATTGACCGTTTTTATAATAAAGTTTATAGTGAACTTCGCCCCAGAACTTGCTTCCGTCTTTGCGATGGTAGAGCACCTCGATCCTGCCTTCAGGCTCCTTGTTCTTCAGCTGGGCGATCAGGTGATTCGAGATCCGTTCTTCATGGTCAAAGTAATCGTTGTACATCGTTCCAAGACTCTCTTCAACACTGTATCCGGTCAACGTTGTCCACGCCTGATTCAAAAATGTAATGTATCCTATCCGGTCCGTCTGAAAGACGATTTCCTGAAGGTTATCCATGATGCGGTTGGTTTCTGAAGAAAGCTCTTTATATTTCTTTTCGCTTTCCTTCAGTTTATAGACAAGCTGATTGGACTCATCGATATAAAGCGTGAGCCACCAAACGCTGATTAATGTCACCAGTGTAAACAGCAGATCAACCGTCCAATTGATTTTATTTCCCAACACACCATAGAATAAAAAATTCCAAAACATGATAAAAGTCATTGCCAGCACGGTTGCAATGATTCGTCCTTGATATCTTTTCATACCCCCACCTGCCACTTGTATTTCTCAGTCAATTGTAACATTCTTTACACCACATTTGAGAGGATTGTTCGAAGTATTTATCGTCTCTATGGCTGAATTTTTCAGTGACGGCGGTTTTATCTTCTGCCGACGCAAGAAAAAGCCCTTCTGATGAAGGGCTTCAAATCTTATGCTTTCACTTCGTTTAAGGCAGCTTTTATTTCTTCCAAAAGCAATTCGGCCCCCTCAGGACTCAGCGTAATTTTCCCGTTTCCGTACTCGCGGTTTTCAGAAGTGATTTCACCGGTCATCAGGCACACACCGTGCGGTTTATATTTTTTCAGGACAATTTTATCTTGGTCGACAAAGAATTCGATGCTGTCCTTGATCGAAATATCCAAAGCTCTTCTCAATTCAATCGGCATCACGATCCGGCCGAGTTCGTCTACTTTTCTCACAACTCCAATTGCTTTCAAAACTTTCGCCTACTTCCTCTTTTGTTTCTATTTTTCTAAGATATTGTCTTAGCATAACGATAGACGAACGAAGACTGAAAAAGGTTTCCCTTATTGAACGTTTCTTTGACAAAAATTCGGTCATAAAAATGAATATTTTTCTCATCATGTCAATATGAGGACAGCATTTTACAGATTGGTTTCAAACTCGTCACAAACCCCCAAAAATCGCCGATCATTTGAGAAAATTTAAATGAAATTCATTTTTTCAGCACGAAGAAAATTTCGTTTTTCGGAAAAATTTTAAATAGAGATTGGGTGAAAACATGTTTCAAACAACCGAGATCGGAATTGATCTAGGCACAGCTAACATATTGGTTTACAGCAAAAACAAAGGAATCATTTTAAATGAGCCTTCCGTTGTCGCCGTGGATACGGAAACAAAGAGCGTATTGGCGGTCGGCACAGAAGCCAAAAACATGATCGGAAAGACACCGGGAAAAATCGTCGCGGTCAGACCGATGAAAGACGGAGTCATCGCCGATTATGACATGACGACAGACCTCTTGAAGCAGATTATGAAAAAAGCTGGAAAGAACATCGGCTTTACCTTCAGAAAGCCGAGCGTCGTCGTCTGCACGCCATCCGGTTCAACCGCGGTTGAACGTCGTGCGATCAGCGATGCTGTCAAAAACTGCGGAGCCAAGCAAGTCCATTTGATTGAGGAGCCTGTCGCTGCCGCCATCGGCGCAGACCTGCCTGTCGATGAACCTGTCGCAAACGTTGTCGTCGATATCGGCGGCGGCACGACAGAAGTGGCGATCATTTCATTCGGAGGCGTAGTCTCATGCCACTCGATCCGGATCGGCGGCGACCAGCTTGATGAAGACATCGTGTCATTCGTCAGAAAAAAATACAACCTGCTGATCGGTGAACGGACGGCCGAAGAAGTCAAGATTGAGATCGGCTACGCATTGATTGACCATGAGACGAAAACGATGGAAGTCAGAGGGCGCGACCTTGTCACAGGCCTGCCGAAAACAATTACCCTGGAATCAATAGAGATTCAGAAGGCGATGCGCGAATCGCTCCTTCATATTATCGAAGCCATCAGAGCGACGCTTGAAGACTGTCCTCCCGAGCTGAGCGGAGACATTGTCGACCGGGGCGTGATTTTAACCGGAGGAGGCGCGCTATTGAACGGCATCAAAGAATGGCTATCACAGGAAATCGTTGTGCCCGTGCATGTTGCTGCAAATCCGCTCGAGTCTGTCGCCATCGGAACGGGCCGCTCTCTTGAAGTGATCGATAAATTGCAAAAAGCGGCTAAATAATTTTTGTTTTCGCGTCTTTTTTCCCTGCTTCTTTCATATCGTGAGGAATGGAGAAACGATAAGGAGGAAGAACATGCTTAGAGATATGGGAAGACGCCTGGCCATCACCGTTATTTTAAGCGGTATTATTCTCGGGGGGATGAGCATCTCCCTTGCAAACATGCCAAGCTCGCCCCCCGGCCAAACGGCCAAAATCAACCGTTAAAAAAGATGCAGCCTTACCGGGCTGCGTCTTTTTTTCTTTTCAATCAAATATTTGATATGATGTTATGGACAATAAAGGAGGTTTTGCCAATGAATTCGTTTACTGATAAACTGAGCAAATATGCGAAGCTTGTAGCCGAAGTCGGTGTAAACGTTCAAAAAGGACAGAAAGTCGTTATCAACGCGTCAACAGAAGTACGCGATTTTGCACGGCTCCTCGTCAAAAGCGCCTATCAAAGAGGGGCAAAAAACGTAACGGTCCGCTGGCAGGATGATGAGGTGACAAGGCTGAAATATGAGCTGGCCCCAGCGGAAGCCTTTGAAGAATTCCCTGAGTGGGAAGCGAAAGGTCTGGAGACGCTCGCTAAGGAAGGCGCCGCTTTTATTTCCATTGTCTCTTCAAGCCCTGATCTTTTGAAAGGCATCGATTCCAAAAAAATCGCGGCCCAGCAAAAAGCCGCCGGAAAGGCGATGCATACATACAGGCAAATGATTCAATCGGATAAAGTCAGCTGGACTGTCGTCGCAGCACCTTCACCGGCCTGGGCCAAAAAAGTATTCCCTGACGCAGATGAAAAGACAGCGATGCAAAAGCTGTGGAATGAGATCTTCAAAACGACCCGCGTCGACCGTGAAGATCCTGTCCAGGCGTGGAAAGACCACGATCAAACTTTGCGCGATAAAGTAAGCGTCTTAAACGACAAGCATTACCAAGCCCTTCATTACCAAGCAAAAGGAACAGATTTGACGATCGAGCTTCCTGAGAAGCACCTGTGGGTCGGCGCCGGAAGCACAAACGAAAACGGCATCGAGTTCATGGCCAATATGCCGACAGAAGAAGTATTCACCGCTCCGAAAAAAGACGGAGTGAACGGCACTGTTTCAAGCACAAAGCCGTTAAGCTACGGCGGCAATCTGATCGACGGCTTTCAGCTGACATTTGAAAACGGACGGATCACCGATGTCAAAGCTGAACAAGGTGAAGAGATTTTAAAAGAGCTGATCGAAACGGATGAGGGTTCACACTACTTAGGCGAAATTGCGCTCGTTGCCCACGATTCGCCGATTTCCAAGTCCAATATTCTGTTTTACAACACGCTGTTTGACGAAAACGCCTCAAACCACCTCGCAATCGGCAGTGCGTACGCATTCAACATCGAAGGCGGAAAGCAGATGTCGCGCGAAGAGCTTGCGAAAGAAGGATTAAACGAAAGCATTACACATGTTGACTTCATGATCGGTTCAGGAGAAATGAATATAGACGGAATCACAGCAGACGGAAAAAGAGAGCCGATTTTCAGAAACGGCAACTGGGCGATCTAAAGCCTTCCGCACAAAAGGACCTCAGAAGTTTTCTGAGGTCCTTTTATATCATTTCCGCATGCTGCCAGCCTTTCTAACTTCCGTACATAGATGGAGCTATAAAGCCGTCCAATGCCCTGCCTCCTCATGATTTGGGCAAACTGCTTAAATGTTCATGCTTCAGCTTCCAGCTTCCTGACTCGTCCTTTACAAATACGTTTGTCGCACGGCCTGCCCCTTGAACCGGTTCGCCCCTAAAAAACCCTTTCCATTCGTATGTATAAAGACAGACGGCCTGTTCGTCCGTTTCCGTGATCCAACTGATATGACTGGCGCTGTATACTTCGTTTTCGATTTGCTTCCAGGCGTTTTCAAAATAACGCTGAATTTCCTTAACGCCCGAGCACGTTTCATCCGAGAACCAGTACACAGCGTCGGGATGAAGGAGCTTTTTGACATTCTCAAACTCATGTGTGTTTGTTGCTTGAATATATTGCTCAAGAGCCTTGCGGCATGACACGGCAACCATCTCCCTTTTTATAAAAAAACCCGCTTTTCAAGGCGGGTTTTCTATCATTACGCGTAAAGTTCAGCAAGCTTGTCCTGAACCGCTTTGTCTTCCAAAAATTCATCATAGCTCATCTGTTTATCGACGATTCCGTTTGGCGTGATTTCGATGATCCGGTTGGCAATTGTTTGGACAAACTGATGGTCATGAGATGTAAACAGCATAGCGCCTTTAAAGCTGATTAAACCGTTATTCAGCGCTGTAATGGATTCGAGATCCAAATGGTTGGTCGGCTCATCAAGCATCAGCACATTGGCGCCGGACAGCATCATTTTGGACAGCATGCAGCGGACTTTCTCTCCCCCTGACAAAACGCTTGCTTTTTTCAGCACTTCTTCCCCGGAGAACAGCATCCGGCCCAAAAATCCGCGCAGGAAGCTTTCGCTTTGGTCATGCGGCGAAAATTGGCGGAGCCAGTCGACAAGGTTTATATCGCTGTTTTCAAAATACTCGCTGTTGTCTTTCGGGAAAAACGCCTGGGATGTTGTGACGCCCCATTTAAACGATCCGCTGTCAGGCTCCATTTCCCCGGCAAGGATTTTAAAGAGCACAGTAGCGGCAAGCTCATTCCGGCCTGTAAAGGCGATTTTATCTTCTTTATTCATCATAAAGCTGACCGAGTCAAGCACCTTGACACCGTCAATCGTTTTCGACAGGTCTGTGACAACAAGCACATCGTTTCCAATTTCGCGTTCAGGTGTGAAATGTACGTACGGATACTTGCGCGATGACGGCTTAATATCGTCAAGCGTAATTTTTTCAAGCAGTTTTTTTCTTGATGTCGCCTGCTTCGATTTTGAGGCGTTGGCGCTGAATCTGGCAACGAACTCCTGGAGCTGTTTGATCTGCTCTTCTTTTTTCTTATTGGCTTCCTGATTCATTTTAAGCGCAAGCTGGCTTGATTCATACCAGAAATCATAGTTTCCGACATAAATTTGAATTTTGTTAAAATCCAGGTCGGCGATATGCGTACATACTTTATTCAAAAAGTGGCGGTCATGCGATACGACGATAACCGTATTCTCAAAATTGATTAAAAACTCTTCAAGCCACTGGATCGCCTGAATATCCAAGTGGTTGGTCGGCTCATCAAGAAGAAGGACGTCAGGCTTTCCGAACAGGGCCTGTGCAAGGAGGACCTTCACCTTTTCGGAACCGCCCAAATCCGCCATTTTCTTCGTATGCAGTTCTTCAGCAATGCCGAGGCCTTTTAACAAAATCGCGGCTTCCCCTTCGGCTTCCCAGCCGTTCAGCTCGGCGAATTCGCCCTCAAGCTCTGCGGCGCGGATTCCGTCTTCATCTGAAAAATCGGGTTTCATGTAAATCGCGTCTTTTTCCTGCATGACTTCATAAAGGCGTTTATGCCCCATGATCACGACTTTCAGCACTTCATGCTCTTCATACTCAAAGTGGTTCTGCTTCAGAACGGCAAGGCGTTCGCCCGGGCTCATATGAACCTCGCCCGTCTGAGGCTCGATTTCACCTGATAATATTTTCAAAAAAGTGGACTTTCCGGCGCCGTTTGCTCCGATCAATCCGTAGCAGTTACCCGGCGTAAACTTAATATTTACATCTTCAAACAGCTTCCGGTCCGCAAACCGCAAGCTGACATTTTGAACAGCTATCATTTAAAATCCTCCATCTATACTTCATTAAAAAGAGTATAACACGAAAATTCCGCAAGAGAAATGCTTTGCTTTTTTACGATAAAGTTTTAAAGAAAAATATATCAAAAAAACACTTGTTCACACTTTCTTTGTGACAATATGTTACAATTATTGAAGAATGGGGGAAGGAATAATGAAATTAAAAGATGACCCTGATATCATCAGGTGGATCAATTCAAGGCCGCGCCAAGCGCTTTTCGTGTCAGTGGCCATGGTGATTTCTACGATGTCTATCGGGCTTTTCAAAGGGTTTGATATGTGGACCTCGGACTTTTTGATATTTTCCTGTCTGCTGATCGGCTTCGGCCTCCTTGTGGGATGGCTGCAAAAGATATATTATAAAAAGGTGATATTTGAAGAAAACTCGGATCGTTAGACGGAGGAAGACATGAAGCTTATCACTTTGACGGAATACTGCATGTTTATTTTTTTCGCAGGGGTTTATCTTGCCGTAACCGGCTTTACAGCACGGGATGTGGGCCTTTACATCGGGATTGCCATGATTTACGTGTTCGTTCATATCGCGGCGAAACGAATGCTGTCAAAAAGGGGAAAAGAAGCCGCGGAAATCAGAATCTTATACAGCGTTCTTCTGATTATGGCCTCTGTGTTCGTTACCGTACTGTTTATCGCAGTACTGGCATCATTATCCGCATAAATCAAGCAAAAATGCCTGATTGTCCAAATGGACATCAGGCATTTTTCAGTCTGTTTTTCGGATTTCGTTGAACGGGAAAAACACAAATTGTGAAGTCCCGGCCACTCGTTTTTTATCGATCAGTCCGAGTCCGTTCCGGCTGTCCATCGATCTCTGGCGATTGTCTCCCATCACGAAATACTTGCCTTCCGGAACCTTCACAGGGCCGAAATCGCCCGTCAGTTTGACGCCGACTGCTTCCGCCTCTTTTCTGTTTTCCGAAAGATACGGCTCAGACACCTTTTTCCCGTTTATGTACAGCGTGTCGTCTTTCATTTGCACGGTATCTCCCGGCAGGCCGATCAAGCGCTTCACATAATGGACATTTTTTTCATCGCCGTCGATAATGACGATATCTCCCCGCTTAAATTCGCCTACGTATTTAACCGTTTTATAGACGAACAGCCGCTCTCCGTCGTGCAGCGTCGGATCCATTGATGTACCTTCGACTAAATACGGTTCGAATAAAAATGCCCTGATCAATAACGCCAGAACGACTGCGATAATAATGGCTTTTACCCATTCAAAGAGAGAGTTTTTATTTTGGGTGGATTTTTCTTCAGTCAAAACGCTTCCTCCTAAAAACAGTCTGTCACAGCATACATGCAAAATAAAGCTTTCCTATACTTTATCACAAGTTCCTGCCGAATACATAATTCCCGCGTTCACTTCCGGCAAAAACGGTAAAAAAGAAAGTGCCACACAGGGATTACTGTGGCACTTTCAGCACTTATTTTTCAGTTGGAACCGGCTTTTTCAAGATGCCGAGAATGAGAGCCGTCACAACCGCACCAATCAAGATACTGAGGAGATACAGCAGCGCATGGTTCGTCGTAAAGAAGAGAACGAATATTCCGCCATGCGGCGCTTGCAGTGTGACATGGAAAAATTGAGACAAACCTCCGGCAACTGCTGATCCGATGATAGAAGCAGGAATGACGCGCGCCGGATCGGCTGCCGCAAAAGGAATCGCACCTTCAGTAATAAATGACAAGCCCATCACGTAGTTGGTAATTCCGGCTTCGCGATCCCGTTTTGAAAATTTATTTTTAAAGAAAGTCGTTGCAAGGGCAATTCCAAGCGGAGGCACCATACCGCCCGCCATGATCGCTGCGTGAGGTCCAAAGTTTCCAGCTTCAATCATCGCGATACCGAATGTGAAGGCCGCTTTGTTGATCGGACCGCCCATATCAATCGCCATCATACCGCCTAAAACAATACCCATTACAACAAGGTTTCCTGTTCCAAGACCTTCAAGCCAATGTGTCATGCCATCCATAATATACTTGACAGGCGTATTGACAACATAATGCATGATGATTCCGGTCAAGAATATTCCAAACAACGGATAAAGAAGGACAGGTTTTAATCCGTCAAGCACTTGCGGCAGACCAGCGAACACTTTTTTCAATAGGACAACAATATAACCAGCCAAGAAACCGGCAATCAGTCCGCCTAAGAAACCGGCGCCGGCTTGCGTCGCCATGAAACCTCCGACCATACCAGGCGCAAACCCCGGACGATCCGCGATGCTCATCGCGATAAATCCTGCCAATACAGCGACAATTAATCCAAGTGCTTGAGTTCCGCCTATAGTATTTAATACAGCTGCAAACTCATTATAAGTGGGATCTCCCGGTTTGGTCGCGTTAATTCCCCAGAAGAATGAAACCGCAACTAAGATCCCGCCCCCGACGACGAATGGCAGCATGTTGCTGACACCGCTCATCAAGTGTTTGTAGAAACCGCCGCCTTTTCCTTTGGCAGCTCCGTCTTCAGAAGCAGATGCAGATGCACCGCCGCCTTTACCCTGATAGATAGGCGCGTCTTGTTTCAGCGCCTGCTCAATCAGCTCTTTCGGACGTCTGATTCCTGCTGTTACAGGTACTTCAATGACATGTTTGCCTTGAAAGCGATCCATTTCAACCTGCTTATCGGCGGCGACGATGATCGCAACCGCATCTTCGATTTCCTGCGCTGTCAGACCATTTTTAATACCGCTTGAACCGTTCGTTTCAACTTTGATATCAACGCCGAGCTCTTTCGCTTTTTCTTTCAAAGCATCGGCAGCCATGAACGTGTGGGCGATCCCTGTCGGACATGCTGTAACCGCAAGGATTTTTCCTTTTGCTGATGGTGCAGATGCTTCTTCGGCCTGCTCTTCTTCTTCATCATCTTTATCATGCTGATTGATGATGTCGATGATTTCGTCTTCGGATGAAGCTTCAAGCAGCTGTTTGCGAATCTCTTCCCTCATAAGCAAAGTCGACAGTCTTGACAATGCTTCCAAGTGAGTGTTATTCGCGCCGTCTGTAGCAGCGATCATGAAAACGAGATGGCTTGGCTGGCCGTCAAGGGATTCATAATCGACGCCGTCTTTTGAACGGCCGAACGCGATCGCAGGCTCTTTAACGCTTGCCGTTTTCGCATGAGGGATGGCGATGCCTTCGCCGATACCGGTGGAACTTTGTTTCTCACGGTTGATCACGGCTTCTTTGTAGCCTTCTTTATCATTCAACTTGCCCGCCTGATCCAAAACGCTGACGAGTTCTTCGATAACGTTTTCTTTCTGGCTGCTCTCAAGGTTTAACTTGATCGTATGCTTCGTTAGTAGCTCTGTTATTTTCATAACCTTTCCTCCTTTAAATCGCTTTGACTTGAACTTCCGGAAGCAGCTTGTGAACGAGCTCTTCCGTTCCCAGCTCCTCTGAAAAGGCGGTTGCGCTTCCTGACGCGACACCTAAGCGAAAAGCTTCTTTGATGTCGAGCTGTTTTTCAATGCCTGCGAGAAAGCCTGCAACCACTGAATCTCCGGCGCCGACTGAGTTCACGAGCTTTCCTTTAGGTACGTTGGCATGGTAGACGCCGTCTTTTGTAAATAAAAGTGCGCCTTCCCCAGCCATGGAAACGATCGCGTTTTCGGCCCCGCGTTCAACGAGTTTCTTACCGTAAGGCACCGCTTCTTCCGCTGAAGTGATGGTTGTCCCAAACATTTCACCGAGCTCGTGATGGTTCGGTTTCATTAAAAGCGGCTTCATTTCTGCTGCTTTTAGGAGTGCCTCACCCGAAATATCAACGACAACCCGGACATTTTGCTCTTCACACTTTTCTGCAATCTTTTCATAGGTGTCCTGCGGCAATGAAGAAGGAATGCTGCCAGCCAATACGACAATGTCCCCTTCTTTCATCGCTGAAAACTGGTCTAAAAAGGCCGCGAAATCTTCTTGGCTGATGACGGGCCCCTGCCCGTTGATTTCCGTCTCATCCCCGGTCTTCAATTTGACATTGATGCGCGTGTCTCCATTCACCTCATGAAAAGCCGTTTCAAGCTTCTCTTCTTCGAGAAATGATTTGATGTACCCCCCGGTAAAACCGCCGATAAAACCGAGAACTTTAGAAGGTACATGGTGTCTGTTCAGTACGCGTGAGACATTGATTCCTTTGCCTCCGGGATATTTCGTGTCATAGACTGAACGATTCAGCCCTCCTACGGAAAATTCTTCAACGTGAACAATATAGTCGACCGATGGGTTGAGAGTTACAGTGTATATCATGTTTTCACTACCTTTACGACAGTTTTTTCTTGATAGTTATCAAATGAATGTTTTGCAGATCCTGCTGTAATGATAGTTGCTTCGTCTAAACCGGCAAAGGCAGAAAATGAAATTTCCCCAAACTTGGAAACGTCAGCTAAAATAAATGCTTTTTTCGCCTGGTTGACAGCTTTTGTTTTCAAAAGCGCTTCTTCAGGATCCGGAGTCGTAAATCCCGCTTCTTTATGAATGCCGTTGACGCCGATGAAGCTTTTGTCAAACCGGTATTGGCTGATGGCTGATAAAGCCGAACCGCCCACGATTGCTCCGGTTTTATACTTCACATACCCGCCTAATAAATAAAAAGTAATGCCTTTTTTACCTAATGCCTCAATGTGCATGACTCCATTTGTGACCACGATAATATCCATCTCCGGATCGATAAAATCGATCATTTGCAATGTGGTCGTTCCGGCATCAAGGTAGATACAATCGCCTTCTTCAAGAAGTGAGGCCGCTTCTTGAGCGATTTTTCTCTTTTCATGAAGGTTTTTGGATGATTTCTCTAGCATGTCAGGCTCTGTACGAATATCGGAAAGCCTCGATGCCCCTCCATGAACACGCTTTAAATATCCGCGGGCTTCCAGCGTCGACAAATCTCTTCTGATCGTTGACTCAGATGCGTTCGTTAAATTCATTAAGTACTGGATTTTCACGACATCATGCTTTTCAATCTCGTCAATAATCAGCTGATGCCGTTCGGGAGTCAACACATTATCACCCCTTTTGGAAACGCCTTCATTTAGCTTACAATTACATTGTAAACGCTTTTTCGACATAACTCAACAAAAATCTTTCAAATTCATTCAATAACCATCAAAATCTTTCACATTTTAACATATTATCGTGATATGTACCGTTTGTAAACTGTATAAACTATAAAAATCCGCAAAAATATGTGACATTATTATTATCTATTCCTTCAAACACCATTCAGAAAAACCTCATGCTCGCCGCATGAGGTTTTACAATAATGCATCAGCCTAATGAACGTTCTAAAAATACTTGCCATAAGCCTAATAAATAAGACAACATCAGCATCATAATAAATATGACGAAAACGCCGATCCAAGCCGCCCGCTTTGAAGCGCCCGCTGCTTTTTGCAGTCCTACCGCCACCAGCACATACGCCCAGATTGTAAAAACATCAAACATCTCCAGGACGCTCAGAAGAGGCTCCTCGGCCGGAATATATCCATCAAGAGATGAGAACGAAAACGCGATCTCAGAATTCGAAGCATAATACACCAAACCGATGATGACGTCTCTGATAACAGGTACAAATGTGGCAAAGACAGACAGAGACACCATGCAGGCAAAATTGGTGTTTCCGCCGCCTATTTTAGCAATCAGCCACAATACTAAAGCGCTGAGCACGAAGAATATGACAGACTGAAAAACATTACGGGCGGCCTCTAGTCCAGGATCTATATCCAAACCAAGAAACTCACTTAGTTCCCAACAAACAAGATAAACGGAAAAGGCGGATAACGCCAGCACGATGATCATCGGCAGCCAAATTGCGGGCCTTTCTCTCATTCTTTCAAACTGACGGACAGGGCTCGTGATGATACCGAACAGTGACGGTTTTTTTACTTGAGTTGCTGTTTCTATATTGGCTTCCACTCTAAAATTCCTCCTGTAATACCTCTTTCATAACATAATGATCAATTTTTCAGCACTTTTAAGTCTATCATTAATGTAAGAAGTGTATTTTTAAATTTAGTTTAATTTTCGCATACAAAAAAACCGCCTCTAAAGGCGGTTTCAGCGTGTCGACAAACTCTCGCATTCGTTGTCAGGCCTGCTAAGTCGATGCTCATGAGTAGGAGCGGGTGTTTCAAAGTGACGCTTATCGGCTGACGGCTATATGCCGCTTTACTCATACCTCAATGCATCAATCGGATGAAGGCGGGCCGCTTTATTGGCCGGGATGAGGCCAAAGATAACCCCGATCGCCATGCTGAACAGGACGCCTCCGAGGACCACCTGCCAGGAAACGAGCGGCGGCCAACCGGCAAAAAACGAAACTAGGGCGGCTCCGCCGTATCCGAGGCCGATGCCAAACACCCCGCCAATCAGCGTGATCAAAGACGATTCTATTAAAAATTGCATCAAAATCTGGCCTCTTGTTGCACCAAGCGATTTTCGAATCCCGATTTCCCTCGTCCGTTCCGTGACCGACACCAGCATAATATTCATGACGCCGATCCCGCCAACGAGTAAAGATATGCCTGCAATTGATCCGATGAACATCGTCATAATTGTTGTAATCTGGCTGATTCCGGCCGCTATGGCCTCCATGTTCATCACTTCATACGAGTCCGTGGTGCCGTGATTGTTGTTGACGGCCGCGGCAGCCTGCTTTCCGACGGCTTGCAGATGGTCGGCAGATTCAGCTTGAACGGAGACAGAGTCATAGTCGCTGATGCCGAAGGACGATTTTAACATTGAAAACGGAACATACATCTCATTCATCCCCAACGCAAGCAGCCCGGCTTCTTCTTTTAATACGCCGATGATTTCAACGGGCTGGCCATTGATCCATACGACGCGGCCGAGAGGCGACTGCTGAGAAAAAAGTTCCTCCGCAAGTTTCGGCGAAACGACGGCGACCCTGCTTCCGGCATTGTAATCCTCTTCTGAAAACTCCCTTCCCTTTTCGACTTCCATCGAGTTGATGCTGATATATCCGTCATTAATGCCGTTTACAGCGGCATCCGTTTTTTCATCCCGGAAGCGGACATTCATAGACTCGGTAGTTTTCGCAACGACATGCTTCACACCTTCGAGTGACTTTAAACTTCTGATGTCTTCTTCGGTGAAGCCGGCGTCTAAATAGGCGTTGGGATTGGCCGTTAATTCTTCATTGCTGGGCTGATAATAGATTTCGACCGTGTTGCCGGGCCCGCTGATCGTCTGCTTGAGCATCTGCTCTCCTCCTTGCCCCGCTGCAACAACGACAATAACAGAGCCTACACCGATAATGATTCCGAGCATTGTTAAAATCGATCGCAGTTTATGGGAAAGGATGGAACTTAACGCCATTCTCAAGTTTTCGATGAGATTCATTGCACCGTCCCCCTCCGCTCTGTTTCCGGCGAGACGATCACACCGTCCCTCACCATGATGATCCGGCTTGTATAATCTGCAATCTCCGGTTCGTGGGTGACGAGCACCACCGTCGTTCCTTCCTCATTCAATTCGGTGAATTGCTCCATGATGTCCCGGCTTGTTTTCGTATCGAGCGCTCCGGTCGGTTCATCGGCCAATATCAGCTTCGGTTCATTGACGATCGCTCTTGCGATGGCTACACGCTGTTTTTGGCCGCCGGAAAGCTCGTTCGGCAAATGGCGCATTCTGTCCTTGAGCCCGACTTTTTCAAGCGCCCGTTCGGCCCGCTCCCGCCGCTCTTTTCTTGGAATGCCGGAGTAGATCATCGGAAGCTCCACATTCTTTATGGCATTCAGTCTCGGCAGAAGCTGAAACTGCTGAAAAACAAAACCGATTAAACGGTTTCTGACGCCGGCAAGCTCCCTTTCACCATATGATGAAATATCCTCGCCGTCCAGCCTGTAAATACCCGATGTCGGGCGGTCAAGACAGCCGATAATGTTCATGATTGTCGATTTTCCAGAACCGGAAGGCCCCATGATGGACAGATATTCACCCGGCTCAATTTTCATATTGATCTCCCTGAGAACATCAATGGTTTCCCCTCCGATTTGGTAGCTTTTTTTCACGCGGGAAAGCTCAATCATTGAAGCTTCACTTCCGTTCCGCTTTTCATGTCCTCGGCCGGGTTTGCGATAACCCGATCATTGTTCGTCAGACCGCCGGTAATTTCAACGACGCCATCTGCTTTCTCGCCGGTTTTGACATTGATCCGTTTCGCCTTTCCGTCTCTGACGGCATACACGTATGATTGATCATCATCCTGCTTGACGGCATCTTCAGGAAGAGCCTGAATGGTTCTTTTGTCCGTCTGGATTTTGAGAATCATATTGAAGCCGGGCTTTGCTTTAGGACGCTCCCCTTTTATTTTGACTTCAAACGGATATTGAACAGCTTGTTCCTTTCCTCCCGCAGCACCTGCAGACGCCTCTTCTTCGGGAACCAATCCGACTTGAGAGATTCTGCCCCGCCACTCTTTATTTTGGATGACATCCGACGTGATGGTCACGTTCTGTCCCTTTTTCACTTTCAATGTGTCATACTCTGACAACACGCCTTTAACGACAAGCTTGTCCTCGTTACCTATATGTATAACCGGCTTTTGAATATCCGATTGCTTTAAGGCGGCTTGTTTATCAGCGGTGATCACTGTCCCGTCAATGCCGCTTTTTACTTGCAGCGCTGCAGATTTTTTCGCGAGCGTTTCCTTTTGCAGGTCGGCTTGTTTCAGCTCAAGCTGAAGCGATTTTTCTTCCATTTCAAGCTGGGACCGTTCGTCATCCATTTGCCTTTTGGCTTTTTCCGCTCCCAGCTCAGCCTTCAGCTCGTCTTCCTTGCTTTTTAGACTGCTGATTTTTCGCTTTACCTGTTCAAGCTGGAGTTCCTTCGATTGAATGGATAAAGCATTCTGTTCTTTTTCCAGGCGAATTTCTTCGTTCGTATAGGTGAAAAGCACATCTCCTTTTTTCACCTTGTCGCCTTCTTTTACTTTGATGTCGGCAATTTTCCCTTTTTCGGGTTCAAAATATTCGTATTGTTCGTTGGCAAACTTTAGGGCGCCCGGAACCATGACTTCAGAAGAAATCTCTTTCTCTTCCAATTTGACGGTTTGGACCGCTGTTTCAGCCCCTCCGCCCGTTTGCACCGAGCGGTAGAGGTTGAGTCCGATAAAAAGCGCAGCAGCCCCAACAATGATAATGCCGATCCATATTTTTTTCATTTACATTGCTCCTTCAAATGTATCGAAGAAATTCATCGCGATTCCGCCTGTTAAAGCGAGCAAAATGGAGATCACAAATAAAATGATCACACCGGTCCAAGCCGCTTTTTTGGAGATGCCCCCAACCTTTTGGAGACCCAGTGCAACCAGTGCGAGCGACCAGATGGTGAAAATATCAAATACACCTAATACCGATTTGAGCGGCTCGTCTGCCGGGATGATGCTGCTTAAAGACGTGATGGCGATCGTGGGATCAATATTTGAATAATAGATCACAAGCCCGCCTATGAATTGCCCGATAGCCGCAATAAAATATGTAAAAACAGACAGCGAAAACATGTGAACAAAATTGGTTGTTCCTCTTCCGATTTTGACAATCAGCCAATAGATTAAAGCGCTGATCAGCAAGGCAATCACAAAGCCGATGATCCCGCCGATGATCCCGCCGATGATCCCGATTCTCTTCATAGTGGCTTCAAATGTTTCATCATCTCCCGGCATTTCCGACAAATCGGTAGATAACATCGTTTTTTCGCTGAGCATATACGCGCCGGTAACCGACAATAATAAAACAATAACAAGCGGAAACCAGACAGCCGGCTTTTCTCTCATTCTCTCAAACTGTTCTCCGGGATGGGTAATCAATCCGAACAATGACGGATTTTTTACTTTTTCAGTTTCTAAATGCGTTTCCATATGTATCCCCCTTGAAAAATGAATTACCAGTTTATACGCAGAATCATCTAAAATGTTTCACCTCTGTTTTCTCAAAAAAACGCCCCGGCCGCATTTCAGAATATGCGGCCGCGGACGGTTTCAGTTTAGTTTCGCTGAAACATTTGATACTGCGCTTTCACCAGCTCATAATACATTCCACGTTTTTCGATTAATTCCTGGTGATTTCCTTCCTCTATTTTCCGGCCGTGGTCAAGAACCAGGATTTTATCCGCATCCCTTATCGTTGAAAGCCTGTGAGCGATCATAATAGCCGTTCTGCCATGGAGCAGGGTTTTCAATGCAGCCTGAATCTTGACTTCCGTTTCTGTGTCAATACTTGCGGTTGCTTCATCAAGGATCAGAATGCGAGGGTCTGCCAGGAGCGCCCTCGCGAATGAAATGAGCTGCCGCTCACCTGCCGATAATACATTGCCGCGTTCTTCCACTTCTGTGGCGTATCCATTCGGAAGCGCTGAAATAAACGAATCGGCCCCGACAGCTTTTGCTGCTTCGATCACTTCTTCATCGGCGGCATTCGGACGACCAAAACGAATATTTTCCATAATCGTTCCGGAAAAAATAAACGTATCCTGCAGCACGATGCTGATTTGCGAACGAAGATCGGAAAGCGAGATATCGGTAATCGGTATTCCGTCTACTTTGACAGTCCCGCCTGTTGCATCGTAAAACCTGCTGATCAGATTCGCGATCGTCGTCTTCCCTGATCCTGTATGTCCGACAAGCGCGAGCGATGTTCCCGCCGGCACCTCAAATGAAATGCTGTGCAGCGCCTTGCGATTCCCGTCATAAGAAAATTCCACCTGTTCAAATTCGATCCGGCCTTTTAATTCTTTAATTTTGACCGCATCTTCCTTGTCTGCCACACTCGGTTTTTCATCCAGAAATTCAAATATCCTCTCTGACGAAGCCATCCCCATCAACAGCTGGTTGTAGACTTGGCCGAGCCTTGAAATCGGCTCCCAGAACATTCCGAGATAGAAGGCGAATGAGACAAATACACCGATCGTAATCGTTTCATTGATGATTAAGCTTGTGCCGTACCAGATTAAAATGGCCGTCCCGACGGCGTTTGTCATTTCTACAAGCGGGCGGAATGTCGCATTTTTTTTCGTCGCTTCCCGCCAGGCTTCAAAGTTCTCGCTGTTGACGCCTTCAAAATACATCATATTCTCTTTTTCCTGCGTAAATGCCTGAGTGACCCGGATGCCTTGAATGCTTTCATTCAAATGGGAATTCAGTTTGGACTGCTTTAAGCGCACCTTTTGCCAGGATCGTCGGATTTTCCTTCTGAGATTGGTTGAAATGAAGAACATAACAGGCAGTGTCACCATGATGGCGATGGTCAGCTCAGGACTGAGCGAAAACAGAATGACGATAATACCGAAGAGGAGCAGGATATCCATCAATAAATTGATGACTCCGCTCGTAAATAATTCCTGCAGAGAATTGATGTCATTCATGATCCGGACAAGGATGGAACCTGCCGAACGCTCATCGAAAAAGCGATGCGACAGCCGCTGAACATGCGTAAATAAATGCTGTCTGAGATCATAAATGACATGCTGGCCAAGCTTGTTCATCCAGCGGATTCTCAACACATTGCTAACATAATTGACAAGATATAATCCACTGATGACGGAGATCAGAATCGCAAGAAGATTCATATCCCGGCCTGCGATTGCTTTGTCGAGCGCATAGACGCCGATCAAAATCGGCACCGTCAGCCGGATCGCCGCCGAGATCATGACCGTTAAAAAGGAGAGCGGCAGCAGATTTTTTCGGTAAGGCTTTAAATATTTGAGCAGCCTCCACATCTGCGCCCAGTTAAAAGGCTTTTCAATGATTTGGTCTGAAGTATAAAAAAACCGATTCATCAATGTTTGTTTTTTCGCCTGATTTTCCATAGCAAGAGCCTCCTATCCTGCAAAATGCGGCTCATTCAACACATTTTGATCTTTATACTGCAAATCAAAAATCCGTTTGTATAAACCGTTTTCTTCCAATAATTGTTCGTGTGTTCCCCTTTCCTTAACAACACCTTTATCGAGCACAAGAATTTCGTCGGCATGCTTTAAGGATGAGATTCTGTGAGCGATGATGAACGTCGTCCGATCCCGCATCACTTCCCGCAATGCAAGCTGAATACGGTGCTCCGTTTCCATGTCAACGGCACTCGTCGAATCATCGAGGATGAGAATGCCCGGGTTCAGACAAATCGCCCTCGCAATCGCGATTCGCTGTTTTTGGCCACCGGACAGTCCGAGCCCCCTCTCGCCGAGCATCGTATCGTATTGGTTCGGAAGCTCCATGATAAAATCGTGCGCCTGGGCTCTTTTCGCGCTTTCGATGATCTCTTCCATTGATGCATCAGGATTTCCATAAGATATGTTTGATCTGATCGTTGATGAAAATAAAAACGATTCCTGCGGGACGACGCCGATATTGGAGCGCAGCATTTTTAATGAGTAGTGTTCAAGCGGCTTGCCGTCGATCATGATCCGGCCGGATGTCGGCTCATAAAAGCGGCTCAGCAGTTGAATGATACTGCTCTTTCCTGACCCCGTCGCACCGATTAACCCGATCGTTTTGCCGCGCTCGGCTTGAAAAGACACTCCATGCAGTGCTTCAGCGTTTTCTTTTGTATATTGAAGGGAAACATCGCTGAATACGACATCGCCGTTCAGTCTGCCGTTTTTCACCGCATGTCCGCTGTCGGTGATTTCCTCTTTGGCATCAAGAATTTCCAGCAGCCGCTCTCCTGATGCTTTCGCTTGTGAAAACAGGTTGATGACATAACCGAGGTTCATGATCGGCCACATTAAGTAATTGACAAGACTGAAAAAAGCGACAAGCTCCCCCGGTTTTAAGCTGTTTTGCATCACGAGCCAGCCGCCGAACGACAACAGGGCAACGAGGCAAATATTGCCGATAAACTCCATCAGCGGAAAGAATTTAGACATGATAAACGAAGCGTTTAAGTTTTTATTTCGAAAATGGTCATTTGAATGAGTAAAGTTTTGAATCTCAAAATCTTCTTTTGATAAAGATTTAACGGTATTCATGCCGCTGATATTTTCCTGAACTTTCGTATTTAAACGGGCGAAAGATTTTCTTATGTTCCGAAAAGCCGGATGCACTTTTTTATCAAACCTGTAGACAACCGCTCCTAAAAACGGCAGAGAAGCAATCGTTACCAGAGTCAGCGGCACAGAATAAGAAAACATGACAGACAGACTGAAGGTGACAAGCAGGATAAAGCGAATCGCCTCAGCAAAACCGAAAGATAAAAAGAATCTGATGCCTTCGACGTCAGCCGTAAGCCTCGACATTAAATCTCCCGTTTTAGCGCTGTCATAATACTTGAACGGCAGACGCTGCAACTTCGCATACAGCTCTTTTCTTAACCGGTAGACCGAGCGGATTCCGAACATATCTCCAAGATACTGATGAAAAAAAGTAGCTGCGCCCTTCGCCGCCATGACAGCAATGAACCCGAGGCTGATCCATATGACCAAACCGTACCTTCCGCCGAGAATCACTTCATCAATTGTCATTTGCAGAATAATCGGGTAAACAACAGTGATCGCCGTCATCAGAAGCATCGACACAAGCGACCACAAGAACATTCTTTTATAAGGCCAATAAAAATCTTTTAGTTTTTTAAGGGACTCCATTTGCACCAGCACCTTTCCAATTCATGTAAAACAAGGACACATCATCTAATATATCGGTTTGCGAAATAAAATTCCACCGATTTTACAAAATTCAGACTTATTATGGAGTTTTCCTCCTTCTTCCGCTTGAAATAAATCTTTTTTAAAATGTGACAGTCAATAAAAAATAGTTTCTTGTTGGCAAAGGAAATTTTTTGATGAATGAAGGAAGATGATGTAAAATAATAGAAAATGTTATCAAATTATGAATGACGGAGTTGATTGCAATGGCGAAAAGAGAGGCTTTAAAAAAACAGCTTCTCCTCTTAGGTGAATTGGAACAAAAAATCTGGAAGGACTTCCGGAAAGAACGCGAAGGGATTTACGCAAGGTTAGGAGAACTTGACAGACAAATCCAGCGACATAGACGTTCCACTAAAGAGTATTATGCAGCACATTGCGTAGACATTATTAAACAGCAAAAAGGAAAAATTGTAACGACAAAAGAACTGAAAATGAAACTGAAAGAAAGAACCAATTTTAACGTTCACCGTATTAGTGAGCTTTATGACTTGATTCAAAAATTAGAACCAAACATTTCGAAAGAACGGCGCGGCTGTTTTATTTATCTGGAAAACGGTTCGAAAAAAAACGTCGGTCGGTAACAGGCTCTATGCCTGAACCGACCGACGTTCTCAACCTCCGCTGACCGGGGGAATAAGAGCAACCGTATCTCCAGACTTAACCTCACTGTTTCCTCTTCTGTACACTTCGTTGACAGCGATCATCGCTCGGTCCGTCCCCTGAAGATTGTAAGTTTCTTTTAAAAACTGTCTGATGTCGTCTGTTGTCGTTTTTTCTTCATCTATATCAACGCTCTGCGCACCCGCTTGTTCGGCAAGCTGGGCAAACAGTAAAATTTTAATCAAAGGTCAGCACCTCTTTTTCTGTCGGAAGCCGCTGCTTCCAAATCTGGTTTCCCTTCCGGGTATTCAGTTGTCTCAAGCTGGTCGCCGATCCAAGTCTCGCCGTCCTCCCAATGTTCTTTTTTCCAAATCGGCACAATTTGCTTTATCCTTTCGATCGCATATTCGTTCGCTTCATATGCCGCTTTCCGGTGAGGTGACGACACCGCGATCACCACGGCCGCGTCGGAGATGTCCAGCCTGCCGATGCGATGGGTAATCGCTGCAGCTGTACCAGGCCATTTTTCATTGATTTCTTTCCCGATCTGAGCAAGCATGCTGACCGCCATTGGAACATATGCTTCATATTCGAGATAGAGTGTCTTTTTTCCATTTGTCCATTCTCTCACTGTTCCAATAAACGTCGTGATGGCACCGGCTTCCCTTTTTTCAACTTTTTTGACGATATCTTCGATGACAATCGGCTCTTTTGTTATAACAAATCGTTCAGACAAACGCCTTCCTCCTTTAGATGATTCAGAATAAAAGCCACGGCGCTCGGGTCTTCAATATGAAAGGATGGAACATCCGTTTTCGGCTCGCTCTTTTGATAAATGACGGCGATGATGCCGTCCAATTCCTCCAAGAGCTGACAGTCCGCTTCGTTTCTGACCATGACAACTTTTTGATATGGCGCATGTTTAAATCCTTCGATGAGAAGACACTGAACCGCTAAAACGCCATAAGCGGCAATCAGTTGATCAAGCGTCCACTCGCCGCGCGCCCTCAGCTGAAAAACGCCTGCTCCTTCGACGCCGGACGCAGCCGCTCCAGCCCGAAAAAAGCGGTCGGAATCCTTTCCCTCGGCGAAAACATCCGGTTCTCCTCCATGTCCGTGGTGTTTCAGGCAGCCAATCTTGACTCCGAGCTGACCGAGCTTTTCCGCTAGTTTTTCAACGAACGTCGTTTTGCCGCTGTTTTGGTACCCTACGATCTGGAGGATTGGAAAATGTGCGGCCACAGCTCTTCACTTCCGTTCTCATCCCGGTATAACAGAACATGCACTCTTGCCCCGGCCTCATAGCCTCTCGTTCCGCCCGGCAAAACCATCAGCGCATTGGCATCTGCCAGCGACGTGACGGCGCTTGATTTATCCAGGCCGACAGGCTCCGCATGAAGCGCCCCGTCTTTAATGGATACAAACGAGCGGACAAATCTTGTAAACGGATTAGGCTTTGGAAAATCCTTGCTTAAAACCGCTTCTGCACATAAAGAATACGGCTTTTGATGATGCAGCCAGGTGTGGAGGGACGGCTTGACAAACAGCTCAAATCCAACGAAGCAGGCTGACGGGTTCCCGGAGAGCCCAAACAGCAATTTGCCGTTTAATTGAGCAACAGTCGTTACACTTCCCGGACGCATGGCCACTTTATTAAACAGGACCTCGGCCCCGAGCTTTTCGTAAATTGCCGGCAGAAAATCAAAGTCCCCTACGGACACCCCTCCGGTCGTAATCAGAAAATCCACCTTGTCCAAAGCTTTTTCCACCGCTGCAAAGCTTTCGTCAAATCGATCAGAAATCTTCCCTAAATAAAGGGGGGTTCCGCCTGCTTCTTCAACCTGGGCGGCCACCATGCCTGCATTGCTGTTGCGGATTTTTCCGGGAACGAGGGGATCGCTGACATTCAGGAGCTCCGTTCCGGTGGCAATGATGCCTACCACAGGCTTTTTGACTGCAGGTACCACTGCATATCCGAATGTTGCAAGCAAAGCGACAACACCCGGCGTGATCCGGGTTCCTTTCTTCACAAGCACTGATCCTTTTCTCGCATCTTCTCCGGTTTTTGAAATATTTTCTCCCGGCTCCAATGAGCGTTTTAACACCATATAGTTTTTACCGTCTTCTGAGTAGGTTTTCGTCAGCTCAAGCATGACTACCGCATCAGCGCCCTCCGGAATCTGCGCTCCGGTCATAATTCTGACAGCTTGAAAAGGACCGAGCGTTTTACCTGACACGGCTCCGGCTCCAATGTGATCAACCACCTCGAATTGCAGCGGATTTTCCCGTGAAGCACCGGCGGTATCGCAAGCTCGGACAGCAAAGCCGTCGTACGGCGAACGGTCAAAAGCGGGTACGTCGTGATCAGCCTTTACATCTTCGGCTAAAAGTCTATGGAGACTCTCCTCAAGATGGATCCACTCTGTATCTCCCTGCTTCCAGTGCCGAGAGACACGCGCAGCGGCTTCAAAAACTGGAATGGGCGTTCTTTTTTCAATCATTAAAAAAACCTCCTGTTGTTACATTCCGATGACTCTCGCCAATATGGAGTTGGCTTCTTTTATATCATTTGTGCCGTGAACAAGGGCTCTTCCATCGTTAAATATGACGATTCTGAATGTCTCGTATTGTACATGCAGCAAATAATCATTCGCATCCACTTTTCCGATGCCCGAAAGTTTTTTCATGAGTTCCTCTTTAGGCAGCCGTTTTAACATATCGCTGCGAATTTGGACGGTCTCTCTTCCGCACAGAACGTCGGCTTTTTTTTGGCTCATGTTGCTGAGGAAAGGAAAAACCGGCGTTTCTCCGCACGAAGGACATGTCTCATTGCGGCCGATCTCCATTCGAAAGTGGGTGTTCGCCCATAAATCAAACGTGACAAAAGCGGTTTCAAGCGCATCTTGGTTGTCCGTTAAGATTTTTAGAATTTCAGCTTGCTGATAAGCCGACACCATTTGAACGGCCGGCGAAATAATCCCCGACGTGTCGCATGTAGCCCCGCCAATCGGAACATCTTCAAACAGGCAGGCAAGGCACGGCGTTTTTTTAGGAATAATCGTCATATACATGCCCTGACTGCTGACACAAGCGCCATAAACCCACGGAGTGCCCGTCTCTTGGGCAAGGTCATTGATGATCATGCGGGTCTCAAAGTTATCCGTTGCATCGATGACAGCATCCGCTTCTTTGATCAGCGGTCTGAGTGTTTCCACGGTGCCGTCGGCAACATATGTACGAAGCTTAACATCGCGATTGATCTGGGAAAGACGTTCTTTTGCGGCTGCCGCTTTCGGAAGCCTTTCCTCCGCGTCTTTCTCTGTATAGAGCTGCTGCCTTTGCAGGTTGCTCCATTCCACATAATCGCGGTCTATAATAGACAGTGTACCGATGCCTGCGCGCACAAGCCCCTCGGCAGCCGACGTGCCGAGCGCCCCGGCTCCGACGATCAAAACATGGCTCTGCCTGATTCTGTCCTGACCCGCCTGTCCGATGTTTTGATATCTGATTTGTCTTGAATACCGTTCATGCATCAGGATGATCCCCTTTACTTCCTTTTCTATATCATATCATTTTTCCGTCCGCTGTTTTTTGAAAAACACTTTCCGAAAAACCCTTGCAATCTATAATAAAATATTTCATCCCGGAAAGAACGGTTCTATTTTATCTAAATCCGACTTTTTATTGACATTTATAAATTCCCACGGCTCTGCCCCGACCCTATCAGCTTCAATATACTTGACGCGGATGCGGTCGAGGAAACTGCTGATCTTCAGCTCGTTCTGCTGAAGCTGTTCGAGGAGGACGGATTTCACCCTTCTGCTGTAGACAGCAACAAGCGGCTGCGCCCTTCCGTCTGCGACCGGCACGACGGCGTCATCCGCCGGGGTCATCTGCCGTTTTAAAGCCGATATGGTCTCCTGCCGGACAAGCGGGGTATCACAGGCCGAAAAAATATAGCATTCCCCTTCCGCCCGAACCATGGCTGTGTACATACCTGCAAGCGGCCCTCTCCCACTGAACGGTTCGATATCTTCCAGCACCGCTTTTTCCCCGAGTTCTTTAAACCGCTCCGTCAGCCCCGGACGGCTCAATATCAGGACATCGCCTCCCAGCGCATGTTTGCACCATTGATAAAGCGGCTTGCCTTGCCAGCGGGCAAACGCTTTCGGTTCCCCAAAACGGCGTGAAAGGCCCCCCGATAATATGACATGTATTTCTTTCATGCAGCTCAACCTTCCTTCGCGTGTTTCTGCCTGCGAACATCATAGCAAAATTTTAGAAATCCGAACAAGTCTGTAAAATCTCTTTTTCAAAAGGCATGCCGTGTTTCATTTATGCATATTGTAGTTGTAACATTAATAGGGGGCTGGTCACCATGAAAAAAACAACGGGTTCGCTGCCTTATTTTCATGATTTATCACAGGAAAACCTTTTTTTAAAAGCGGAGCTGGCAAGGTCACATCAATTGATCCACGAGCTTGAAGCAAGCTATTTTCATCAAAAAAATCATAAGCTCAGCCAGGAAAACGCAGCGCTGAAGCAGCAGCTTCAGCAGCTGTCAATCGAACTGGAGCGGATTTCGGCAAACAAGGAAGACGAGTCGGCCGAAACGCTCAACCGGATAAAAAGCGAACTGCTGGGTAAAATCGTTGTTCTTCAGGAGCTCCTTCAAAAAGAAACCTATGCAAGAAAACAAGAGATAGAAGAAAAGCACCGCCTTCATTTAACAAATGTAAAAGCCGAAGAAGAGAAAAAAAGCTTACATAGCCAAATAGAATATGAAAAGCTTCATGCGGAAAAAGAAAAAACGCTGAGGGAAAAAAAGGAGCATGAGCTCGAAAACGCTGCACACGAAAATGCCCGCCTGAAAGACGAACTTCATGCTAAAGGTCTTCAGCTCAAACAAATCGAAACAGATGTTGCGGTATTAAAAGAGCGGGTGACAGAAACGAAAAACCGCCTTTTGGAGGCTGAAAAAACAAAAGAAGCGCTGTTTTACGAAACGATTTTATCCTATAAAAGGCAGCTCGATGAAAGTGATAAGTGGATCGCTTCTCATTTTGCCGATATTGATACATCTCAGCAGACGGAGAAGGCGCTTGAACAAAACGAAGAGCTTTTTGAACGGTCAGAGCAGATCGAGGCGGTACTTCAAACAGTTACGGAGCAAGTCGATCAGCTCCAACAGCAATTGAGCGTCATCAAACAAAATGACACGAAAATGGATCAGAAAATAACTGAATGGAAAAAGCAGACGAAAGAAGAAACAACCCCGCAAAAATGGGTCTATCAAATTAAACGCAAAGACAAAGAAACAAAACCTTTAAATTGAATACCACTTTAAGGAATAATTTGGATTTTATAAAAAACCGCTTGAGTCGATTGTCTCAAGCAGTTGATTAGGGCGGCGGCGTATATAGCGGCCGCCTTGGTGTTCCTCAAAATGGAAACGCTATCTGGAAAAGCAAGGGTTTGACTATTGCTGCTCTGTCTCGGTAGAAATCTCACCCTCTAATATATATTGACCGCGGTATGGTTTTTTGACTTCCGGGTACATTTTAATCAGGCTTTGCATAAAGGTTGTCATATTAGGGATCTCAAGTCCGCTCTCTTTTTCGATTTCTTTTTGAAGTTCGGAGCTTTTGATGGCCGCATTATGGCGTTTTAATGTTTTAATCGCCGCTTCACGCAGTTTTGCAGCTTTTGAGCCTGGACGTGCTGTACCCCTTCTACGCCTTGTCGTTCCATCTGGAATTCCGGCAGGCAGTGAGGAGGTTTGCGGAGAAGTCTGCTGCTGGTTCTTTTGAGATGCTTGCGGCTGCTGCTGTTGTTGCTGATAGCTCTTCATCTCCTGCGCAGCTAATTCAGCTAAAACAGGGAGAGATTCCGTTTTACGCTCCGGGCGAAAATCTTTTTTTGTATCATTAAAGCTGGATGGACGATCCAATTCACGCAGCTTTGCATATATATTATCCCGCTCAATTTGATACTCCCTAATCACCTTAACCTCAGCCTCATTCAGCTGCTCCAATCTTAAACGCAATGCTTCCCTCTCGTTAAACATACCGTTTATACCCTCCTATCAGAATAAATAAACCTTCCAATAAAAATATTAGATTACCAAACTAATTTTATCAACTATTTTTTCGTTTTTCTACTGTTGCTTTCCGTTAAGAAAATAGAACTAAATTTCCGGAAAACTTGAAGCCTGAGGAGTTTTCGAAGCATTTCGGCCTACTCTAAACCCATTGTCGAAAAATGGTAAATAATGAAGGAACATAGAAAATTACTTTTCAACGAAACATAATTTAGGAATAGACTCTACTGTTTAATCGTGATGGAAAGTGTGAAATATCAATGATTAATCCGGCTTATAAATCCAGAATATTCAAAATTGCCAGATTTCACTTGTCGAATTCGCAGTTTGTTGTGTACAGGGAAAGTCAGAAATACTCCTGAAACAAAAACAGGACATAAGACTCATCAAGTAAAATAAACAGTGTCTAATGATCCATTTGTCGAAAGGGGCGGATAGAGGAAATTTTTTTGCTTTTTTTGCAATGAGGAGCCGAATAAACAAAAAACCCCATGAAAACGGGGCTTTTCATCTTTATTCAGCAGACTGTTCTGTTTCGGCAAGAACACGGTTTACACGTTTTTCGAGCATTTTCATCCCGCTTCCTCCAGCTTGAAAATGGCGAAGCTGGCCTGTTTTATCAAAAACGTAATAAGCCGGAACATATTCATTTTCGAAAGCGTCAGTCAGCTTATGGTCGCTGTCAACAAAAACAGGCTGAGTAATATCATGTTCAGCGGCAACCTCTTTGATTTTATTCAAGTCTAAATCGTCTTCTGAACGCGGCATATGCACGGCCACCACGTTTAGTTTATCGCTGTAGCGGTCGCGGAACTCATTGACTTGCGGCATCGCCTCTTTGCACAAGTGGCAGCTGATCGACCAAAAATGAATTAATGTCGGCTTTTCTCCGATAAGCTGCTCTTTTGTCACTTCTCCGTTTAACCACTCTTTTGCGCCGGTCAGTTCCGGCATCGGCTGGCGTAATTTCATGATTTTTCCTCCATTGTCATTTTTGTCGATTAAAAAGGTCTAACAAATGTTAGACCTTTCCAATCTGATTTCTAATTTGAGAATAAAAATTAAAGAGTTGCTTGACCCGGTTTCCAGTTTGCAGGGCAAAGACCGCCTGTTTGCAGCGCTTGAAGCACGCGCAATGTTTCGTCTACATCACGGCCGATGTTGTTATGGAACACTGTTTGATATTGAAGTTCGCCTTCCGGATTAATGATGAACAATCCGCGAAGCGCCACACCTTCTTCTTCAATCAGTACGCCGTATTCACGGGATACTTCATGGTTTGTGTCGGCAGCAAGCGGGTATTTCAGCTGGCCGAGACCATTTTCTTTGCGGTCTGTGTTAATCCATGCCAAGTGAGTGTGGATGGTGTCAGTTGAAACGCCGATTACTTCTGCATCAAGGTCTTCAAACTCGTCATAGCGGTCAGACATTGCTGTAATTTCTGTCGGGCACACGAAAGTAAAGTCCATAGGATAGAAGAATAGAACCGTCCACTTATCATTCTTCATGTTTTCTTCAAGGCTTACTTTTCCAAATTCTTTGTTTGCAAGAACCGCTTCCATTTCAAAGCGCGGCGCTTGTTTACCTACCATGCGTTCTGCCATTTTATGTATCCCTCCAATTGTGATTTTTGGGTTCTGCTACCCATATCAAAATGAGAATTTAAATATTAAATTCTCATTTAGTTAATAACATCACATACATAATTCATTATAATACTTACCATATTTTTAGTCAATATTAATTGATAATAAATTTAAATTAGCGGTTGTTCTTTTTTTAAGCCTTTAAAAAAAGTGTAACATGCCTCCGGATGATGAAACAACCGTTTAACACCCGACAGCCGTTTTTTTGGAAAAACAAGTTAAAACCGAAGCTGGAACTTCGGTTTTATGTTTATTACTGAAGTTTTTGCTCAACCTGCTGACAGATTTCATCGGCAGTTAAACCAGTCGCCTGAATGACAGATGCTCCGGTCATCGTATCTGAAATCCCTAGCATGTCAGTGTCCAGACCAGTGACAACACAGCAGTCGCAGCCTTTTGCATCGTCTTCGGTTTTCATCGTTACAACCTCATACCCTTTTTCCTTCAAAGCAGCCTCGACATCAGAAAGAGATTGTTCGATTCCGATTTTTTTCGACATGAAGAAACACCTCCACCAATTAAGATGCCACGTTTGCTGATTTTTTATACCAGCCGCTTGTTCTAATTGGCTTTGGAAGAGAAATAAGCCGTCATAACGCGGACTGCCGTCTCAAGCGCTTCCTCTTTCGGCTGCAGTTTGGCATGGTGGAGTCCGTAAGGTGAATCGACGCCGAGCCAAAACATGAAGCCCGGATACTTTTTCAGCATATAGCCGAAGTCCTCTCCTGTCATCGCTTCTTTTGAACGGATGACCTCTGCAAGGCCGCTTTCAGAAACGAACTGCATAAAGTCTTCAACTAAACCGCTTGAATTATAGACCTGATAATATGCTGCCGGATAGCTGACTTTACCGCTGCATTGATAAGCCGTTTCCAGGCCGCTCACCATCGCCTCGATCCTTTTCTTCACCTGTTCCATTGACGCTGGGGACAGTGTCCTGATCGTCCCTTCAAGCCTTGCTTGCTGAGCGATAATGTTTTGTGCCGATCCGCCTGTAATCGTCCCTATGGTAATGACAGCACTGTCCAGCGGATCGACATTCCTGGCTACGATCGACTGCATTTGCGTAACGAGCGAACTGGCGGCGACCACCATATCTTCTGCAAGGTGGGGATATGCGGCATGCCCGCCCTTTCCTTCAAGTTCGATTACAAGCTCTGACGTATTGGCAAAGAGCAGCCCGCTTTTCGTTCCGATCGTTCCGACCGGGAGCTCAGGCGCGATGTGCAGCGCTGTGATCATGCTCGGCTCCCACTTTTTAAACAAATCGCTTTCAAGCATCGGTTCAGCGCCGCCCGGCCCTTCTTCAGCAGGCTGGAACAAAAACAACAGATCTTGTTTAACCGGGTTGCGGACGAAATGATCGATGATGCCGAGGGCAATCGTCATATGGAAATCATGCCCGCACGCATGCATCCTGTTCTGATGTACGGAAGAAAAAGAATATCCGGTATCTTCCCGAATCGAGAGCCCGTCCATATCCGCCCTGTAAGCCAAAATCTGTTCAGGGGCTGTCCCTTTAACCTTTACAAACAGTCCGGTTCTCCACTTTTCGATTTCAATCCGGTCTTCCGGATGCTTTAGTAAGTGGTTCAAAAGATAAGCCTGTGTCTTATATTCCTGAAAACCGAGTTCAGGAATTTGGTGCAGATCTCTGCGAATCGCTGCTAATTCGTCCAATTTCATCTTTCTAACCTCCCCGGCGATACGAAAATGCGTGGATTGTCACATCCACGCACTTTTCGCCGCCGCTTCTTAAAGCTGACGCAATTCCTGTTTGATTTCTGTTTTGCCTTTTGTTTTTTCATCGATGTCTTTGATTTTTTTCGCAGGCGTTCCGGCAACTACTGTGTAAGGTGCCACATCTTCCACAACGATTGCGCCGGCAGCAACGACGGCTCCTTTTCCGACAGTCACGCCTTCAAGTACGACGGCGTTTGCACCGATGACGACATCGTCTTCAATAACGACAGGTTTTGCTGAAGGGGGCTCAATGACACCGGCAAGCACGGAACCCGCTCCAATGTGGCAGTTTTTGCCGACGGTAGCTCGTCCGCCCAGCACGACATTCATATCGATCATCGTTCCTTCGCCGATTACAGAGCCGATGTTGATGGAAGCTCCCATCATGATGACGGCGTTGTCGCCGATTTCCACTTGATCGCGGATGATCGCACCCGGCTCGATTCGCGCTTTAATATTTTTCAAATCGAGCGTTGGGATCGCCGAATTGCGGCGGTCGTTTTCGACAACATAGTCTTCAATTTTACCTTTGTTTGCTTCGAGCGCAGCTTGAATCTCCGCCCATTCACCGAATACTACCCCAGTATGCCCTGTAATAAAAGGCTTGGCTGAAGCGCCGAAGTCAATTCCTTCAAGGTCGCCTTTCACATACACTTTAACAGGTGTTGATTTCTTACTATTTTGAATAAATGAGATAATCTCATTTGCATCCATCATTTTCATTATGTAAGTCCTCCTTCTCTTTTTCTCCTCATTACTGTATCAAAGGAAAGATTTAAAAACAAGAAAAAAAGGAAAGGGGGCGTCCCGTTTCCTTTTTTAGCAAATGTCATGCCGGCACTTCACATTTCTTTGCAAAATCCCTGCCGAATTGAAGCAGCATGTCTTCTTCTTCATCTTCCGGATTCATTTCGATTTTGACGGACGGAAGCACCGTGTCTCCGCCAAGCTCTTTGATTTTGTCCTCAAGTATGTCGACGGCACCGCAAAAATGCTCGTAAGAAGTATCTCCGGACCCGAAAACGGCAAACATCTTATCTGTGAAATCCATCCCTTCCATATCATCGTAAATATCCAAAAACTCATCCGGGAGATCCCCGTCGCCCCATGTATAAGCGCCAAATATCATATACTGATAATCGTTAAAGAGCGCCGCATCTACATCCATCGCTTCATGGCGGTCAACTTCGGCCCCGCCCTCAAGAAGGCCTTTCTCGATTAAATCGGCCATTGCTTCTGTATTTCCAGACATGCTTGCATAAACCAGCAAAACTTTCCCCATCGTTATTCCTCCTATAAAACGCTATAAAATCAGTGGGCTGCAGCAGGCTGTTCATAAGGCCTGACAAATTTGCATTCATAAAGACCCGCGCAAAAGAAGTTCTCCTTTTGATTGGCGACTCTGAATCCATGCCCTTTAATCGTGTCAAACCATTTCAGCTCTCTTTCAAAGAAATCAAGCCGGTAGATTCTTGAAAATCTGTCTCGGTCTTGAGCCGATGTGACATAGATGATTCCGTTGTCTTCGGACACATCCAGGAATGATTCTTCATTCTCAACTAGGCCCTGCCTGATTTGTATTTCATCATTCGTATGGATGTTGACCAAATTGACGGCACCGTGATTTCCTTTTTTGGATCCCATCGCACAAACCAGCCATTCGCCTTCAAATGCGATCATCGAGGCGGTCATGCGGCCGGTTTCTTTTTTGATCAAACAAGCCGATTCTGCTGCCAAATCGTATGCCCAAACACCACCGTGCACTTCATGAATCTGCGTTCCGATGTAAAGGCGCTCCTCATGGAGGCACAGAGAGCGGATAACGGGCGGATGACTCAAACCGGAAAACGGCTTGACGATTTTCCATGAGACGCCGAAATCCTCTGATATGTAAATGCAATGCTTCCCATGGGCACAAACAAAGCCGTCCGTTCTCCCTGTGATCGACCAAATCGTGGCGTTTGTCGGAAAGCTTGAGATTGACCAGGTTGCTCCTTGGTCAGACGATCTGATAATCGTTCCCCTCTCCCCTGCGCCGAATAAATAATCGCCGATATAGGTGATGGAACATATTTTGCTTTTTAATTGAAAGAGCTTTGTCCAGCCTTGCTCAAGTGAGTAGTGAAAAATCCCTTCCCGCTTGATGGCGACAAAGTAACCGGAATGCTTTGCCGAAGCGACGGCCGTCGCACCTTTATGAAACATGGGTCTCAGCCTGCCGTTTTTCGTGTTCTGCCCATCTTATAAAACCTTCGGCAAATTCCTTGCAGCACTCGGCATCTTCATCCGTTTCGGGGGCAAGTTCTATTTTCAAGGTCTCTCGATAAAGGTCGGCGCCGGTTCGTTCTAGCATGCTGTAAAACGTGTTGACCGCTTCGCAAAAGCGGGGGTATGCATAGTCGCCGGATCCGAAGCATGCCGCTTTCTTTCCTTTAAGGTCAAGCGAAGAGACCTCGTCGTAAAACGATTCCGCTTCATAAGGAAGATCCCCGTCTCCCCATGTGTAGGTGCCGATTAAAAGAAGATCGTATTCAGCCAATGAGTCGGCATCGACATCATCCATTTCCTGAATTGCGACATCAAAACCGTTCTCCTTCAATGTATCTTTGATGATCATCGCGATATCCTCCGTGTTGCCGGACATGCTGGCATATGCAATTAATGCTTTAGACAACAGAATCACCTCTGAAATTGATAATGATTTTCATTATTATATAGATACACTTTAAATGATAATGATTATCAATGTCAATAAATCGCACAAAAAAAGCAGCCCTCTTTTTTGAGTCCTGCCTTTCTGATGTTTATTCAGTTGCCGTACATTCTTTCACAACCTCTACAAACGCCTGTACTTGCTTCAGTTGGAAAGCCGGCTCATAACCGAGCAGCCACGTATCTCTGCCGATTGCTTTTCCTTTAGCGTCAAGCAGCGGGATTTGATGAACATGGCTCCCGCTTCCGTGAAGCGTCACAGATGGAAGGATCGCATAGCCGATTCCGTGGAAAGCCATCTGTTTGCATGTTTCAATTTGGTCGACAATAATGGTCTGCTTTGGCGACGTTTTAAACTTTTGATGCCACCAGTGCTGAATTTCCTGATAGTACGTGCTGTCGCTTTTGAACTGGATGAACGGCCGTTCCGTTTTGGCAATGTCCTCAATGTTACGGATCTCTGTATCGACAAGGTACAATTCGTCCCGCATCAAGTAATGCTTCGGTCCTTTCCATTCCGGGTTTCCTCTGATAATGCCGACATGAACATGGTCTTCGTAGAGGCTTTTCAGCATTTCGCTGCTCCATCCGGTCACGAGCGAAATTTTCACGTTTGGATATTGTTTGACATAGGTTTTCAGAACGTTGGGAAGCCAATGCTGCCCAATGATCGAAGCGGCCGCCAATTTGAGCGTACCGTGAATCTCGCCCTCCAACTCATCGATATTCTCTCTCACTTTTTCCTGTTCCAATGTCACATCTTTTGCGAACTGGATGATTTTTTCTCCGGCAGACGTAACCGTCAGCCCTTTTTGCGATCTCAAAAAAATTTTCGTTCCCCATGATTTCTCAATGGTCTGCAGGCGTTGGGACAAAGCCGGCTGGGAAACAAACAGGCGTTCAGCCGCTTTCCGCATATTTAATTCTTCCGCCAGAACGACAAGCATGTGGAGCTCTTGAAGCTGCATGGACATTCCTCATTCCAATAAGTTTTTCTTATCATACATTTAATCAAACGGCTGTTTTTTAATCAAGCGGAAAGTCAGGCTTCGGAGAATGTGCGGAGGGTTTGGTGGAGCGCTGCAAATAAAAAATAGGCCGCTGCCGCGCCTATTTATTCAACGTTCTCAAATGCTTATTCAGCTGTTTTAACACGACACGCCTTGTAAAAATGCCTTCGAAAACCTGCTCTTCATTTTCGATACATACAAACGCGTTGTTGATGACCAGTCCGAATCCTTTTAAGATCGGGTCGTCAATTTTCAAGCGTGGGATGTCTGTCAGCATGACTTCTTCAACATGAATCTTGTCAAGCTTCTCAAATTCGATTCGTTCCAAGCCGAAGATTTTATCCATGATCATATTCGTTCCGATTAATCCGTGCAAACGGAAAGAAGCATCAAGTACAGGGATCGCGGTATATCCGGTTTTGGTCAACACGAGAAGGGCATGTTCCAGATTATTTCCGACTTGAACATGGGCTACTTTATCAGCATCGATCATAAACTGACCTACTGTCGTTTCAAGAAGTTCATCTGATTGCATACTAATCATGATTTTTCGACTCCTTTTCAGCTTTAATCCATCAACGCATCTTTTCCCTATACTACAATAATATAAACGATATCAATATTTGTCGAAAACTTTCCTTTCTTCCAAGGTCAGTTTATCATTCCATATCCTTTTAGGAAACAAAAAAGATACTCTAATGAGTATCAATTGATATAATCTGACCTAATTTTCAGACCGGACACGGTCGTATAAGGTAACCAGTTTTTTATATGTCAGGCTATCCACATTTTTTGTACCCGTTTCTATATCATTGATCTCACTGCTTAGTAGCTCTACGGCATACTCATGGTCCAAAAGTACGTTCAGCAACAGTTTTCTCTCTTCTTCTGAAAAGCGTTCCATTCTTAACCAGCCCCCTAATTGATTTAGCTAGAGTCAGAAACAATATGTTCTCTCTAGTTTCTATAGGGCTAGAATATGAAATTGCAATTCAAACGTCAACCGCACATTTCGACATCTGTTCGATTTTCTTTCAAACAATTATTTTGTGTACCGGTTTGCATAGCTTGAAGCTGTATAGGAGTCAGGTTTAATTTTGGCACAGATTCCCATGGAGGTGATCCGGCCCGTCATTTCCTGGATTAAATCCTTTGTCATTCCTTTTTTTCCGATATCCAAATGAACTTCAAGGGTTAAATCTGCTCCCTCGTCTGTAAACGGAAGAAGCAGATCCATAATTTCATTAAAGTAATCATTTAAAAGATATGCGGCAATCTCTTGGCTGTAAGCTGTTTCAAGCGATATTTTCTCCCTGAGGCTATGTATCGGTCTGTTGACAACCGTGTTTTTCAGACAGCCCCACGCTCCTTTGCCCTTGCGGTGCAAATGGATAGCCGTGATAAACTTTGTGCAGTTCTGATGGATTTGCGAGTCTGTTCCGACGGACAGCAGATAGCTTGCCCGCGGATCTTGGCGTATGAACGCCTTCAGTCTCCCGATCACTTCAGGAAATGTCATTTGATCTTCAGAAAGATTATAAAAAAGAAAAGAATCAGCCATTGGAATGCCCCTTTTCATTTTTGATCTGCACCGAAGATGGAACGATTCGTCTGTCTGCTATCCTTTTTTGGTCGGTATATTTTTCAAGCTGAACCCGCAGCTGTCACATCTGTAAATTACATTCTGATTGGACTGGGCTGTCAGCACTTGATCCATATGCTCGGTTGTTTTGCAATTCGGACAAATAACGCTTGGAAAAGCTTTCATGCCATATCCTCCTATTGCTGAAGCAGTTCAAAGATTTCGATTGAAATCATATCGATGTTGTCAAACGGAAATGTGGTAGGCTTATCGCCTTTTTGATAAACTGTCAGCTCAAATGTTTGGTTTTTTTCAAAATATTTTACGCTGCAAATTTTTTCTCCGTTTACTTCAAAATTGCGCTGCGTCGGTTCTCCGGCAGCCTCCGCAGTCTCCTGCAGGCTCTGCAGTCTCGTGATGATACCCATTAATTGTGACATTCTAAAAAAGACTCCTTTCAAAAAAACAACTTCAGGATCAACAAGTATTAATTATAATACAAGTTCTACACGCATCATACCACAAAGTATCAGCCGATGACATTTTTCCTTTCTGATCATGAAAAAGAAAAACCGCTTTTCATAGTTTGAGTTTTCTTTTTTCATGTCATACATGAAAAATATTTTTTTGACTGCAGAGGAGCCTATTTTAACCACCAATTTAGATTTATGGGGCAACAGGATTGTCTTATTCCTGTCCCACACCTAAAGCCCAAAAATCCCGCAGCCATTTGCAATGCAGGATTCCACGCAAATAAAAAACTTGGCGGGGGCAGCGCCAAGTTTTTTAAAATCTTGATCTGATAGAGGGGTTGGGGAACAGAGAGGTTCATCTCTCTATAATTAAATGATAATGATTATCAGTATCATTGTCAATGAATTTTTTAAAAATTCTTTTTCTAGCTGAAAAGTTCGGCCAATGTCCAGTTAACATCGATGACAAACAGCGGGAATACAGCGTGGTCTTCTTTCTTGTTATCCGCAAAATTCGAGTTTGTTTCTTTCTCGTCCGGTTGTTCGGCCATCATGTCTTCTCCAGCCGGTTTTGTATCAGATTGGCCGATAGCCGTTACTTTGAAGCTGCCGCCGATATTCTTCAGCGTCACCGTCTGATAATTTTTTTGATATGAAACAGGACCGCCGTCTTGATCTCCAACACATTCATATACGGTATAGCTTCCGTCTTTCACCGCCACTTTTGTGTTTTCATCATAGCTGAAGAAAGGGATTGCCACTTCCGGCGCGTCTGTCCCGTAAAAAATCCACCCCGCTTGTTCGGGAAAGGCGTTCGCCTCCACGTACTTCGCTGCCATGGCGTGTTCCATATAAGGTTCCAAGAGGGATATCATGTCTTTTTTCGTTCTTTCCTTTTCGGTCAGCTGAAAATGGACGTCGGATACGGATTGAAGGGTCTCAAATAACGACGCTCTTGTCGGTTTTTCTCCGGCTTCGGCAAAATCCGCACAGAGGAATACAAAAGCCGCAGTCAATAGTCCGCACAGTAAGGATGACCAAACGTTCTTCATATGATCCGCCCCTTTTTTAGCATATATATTCACATTTTCCTTTATATACGCAAAACAAACCTCTCGGGATTCATTTTTTCGAAAAGAAAAAGCGGCGAAAGGCCGCCGCTTAAATTAATCCGTCTTGTTCGTATAAATATGAGTAGGACAGGTCAATGAACAGATACAATTCTTCATCCATCGGATAGGAAAATGTTCTGATCATTTCCCCCGTTTCGATATCGCTGTACAAATCGCTGAAAAACCCTTTTCTCATCGTTCTCATCCTCATGATATTCTCGAGAAAATAAGGGCGCCAGCTCCAGTTTTTGCCGATGTACTCAGGCTGAAATATCCATGCTCCATCATGTTTAAACACGTTTTTCGTCAGCTGAATCCCGTCTTCATCGCACATGTAAATTCTAAAGCTGCAATCGGTCAGTTCTTTTCCGAGATTGAAGAGAAACTCATCGTCTGACTGAGCTATTTTCTTTAGCGATGTGACAAGCTGATGAATCCGTTTGTAAAACTGCTCGGAGTGGTCGTACAAAATGGTTAGCTTCTTCTTCTCATGTGTGATAAATTGGTGAAACTCGGCATGCAGCCGGTCCTTTAATACATTCCGTTCGATAAATTCATCCTTCGGCAGTTCAAGATACTGCCCCTGAAAATACCGGCCTCCGTTTCTCCATGCGTATTGCAGCTGAAAGCTCGCCTCAATATCCTCGTAAAGCAATGCGGCGCCGATTTTTCTGGCAAGGAGCGATATGCTGTAAAGCACATATTCATAGGATGGCGAAGGAGAAGACAGCTTGAGCGGCTGAAGGTCGATCTTTAACAGATCAGGGGAAAGAAGAGCGATTCTGTCGAGGTTGCTGCTTTCCTTTCCGATATTATCAACAGCGACTTTAATTCCGTATGTACGGTAGTAGGTCAGCAAATGATGCAGCTGTTCAATATCCCCTTCAAACTTTTGCTCCGTGATTTCGATAACGAAACGGTTGAGCTCGAGCCCTTTATCCTGATATTCCATCAACAGGTCGAGGAACGATTCACCGTGATCCATCATCAGCACATTTGCATCTTGATTGACGAAGATGAGCAGGTCGCGCCCGCTCTCCAAAAAATGATCAAGCGCCTGGCGGATCACCTTGAGATCAACCTCTTTCTTGTATTCTTCAGGAATTGTCGGATCAGAAAAAAACGGCCCGAGACTCTTCACTTCAGATTCTACCTTGATACGCCCCAGCACTTCATAGCCGATCACCTTTTGTTCTTCAGCACTGAAGATCGGCTGATAGTATGGAATAACATCTTCAATGTTCGTTAAAATATCGAGTGGATCCAACATGGCATATCACCTGCTTCTAATCTTTGTCTGATTATACCATACCGGCCCGCACCTTTGAATTTGAAATCTTAAAACGGACGGGGATTCAGCCATTGGCCGCCGTCCATCGTCACACACTCCCCGTTGACATATCCCGCCTGTTCAGAAAGCAAAAATGCGGCGAGTCCCGCGATTTCTTCAGGGGTTCCCAGCCTGTTGAGCGGAACGCTTTTGATTGTCGCGTGCGCGGCTTCTTCCGATTCAAACAATTTTTCGGCACCGCCCGTCCTCTCGATCGGACCGGGCGCGATGGCATTGCATCTGATCCCGTATGCACTTCCCCACTCGACTGCAAGCGTCCTCGTCAGCGACAGGACACCTGCTTTTGCCGCCGCGGAATGAACGACACCGGCACCCGCGCCCCATGCATATGTCGCGACCATATTTAAAATCTGGCCGCGTTTTTTTTCCTTGATCCAGTAGCGGCCGGCTGCCTGGCTGCAATAAAATGTGCCGTTCAGCACGATATCGATGACCGCCTTCCAGCCGTTGACCGACAGTTTTTCAGCAGGGCAGATAAAGTTCCCTGCGGCATTGTTAACCAAAGCGTCGATCGTACCAAAGCGTCCTGCCGTCTCTGTGATCATCTGTTCCACATCTTCAACAGACCTGACATCCATCCGGCATATAGCCACCTGCCCCGTAAATGTTTCAATTTCTTCTTTGGCCGCTTCAAGCGTTTCTTGCGTTCTGCCTGTAATCATCACATTCCAGCCTTCTTCGGCTTGCTTTTTGGCGATCGCTTTTCCCATTCCGCTCGACCCGCCGGTCACGATTACAACTTTTCTGTCCATATCCATCCCCCTTGTTTATGAATGAGCATTCATTCAATTCATAGTTTATCATATAAGTTAAAAAAAATTAACAAAACACGCGGACTGTCCTAAAATGGCTTTTCTGGATGATATAATGTAGAGATTCTATTAAAGGTTGGTTGCTTATGAAAAATCCGTCCAGAAGACAATTTTTAAAAGGCTTCTTAGGCCTTGCTGCAGCAGGGCTCTTTACCGCTGCCGGCGGCTTGGGCTATGCGCGCTATCTCGAGCCGCACATGCTTGAAACAAACTTGATTCCCATTCGGCATCGTCTCATTCCTAAAGGGTTTGACCAGTTTCGGATCGTTCAATTCAGCGACACCCACTTAAGCGAATACTTTACAGCAGACGAGCTTTCAAATGTTGTCAGCCAAGTGAACGCCCTTTCCCCGGACCTTATCGTATTCAGCGGGGATTTAATAGATAAACCGCATCGCTACCGGGAACACGAGCATGCTGTCAACGCCTTAAAAAAGCTTTCAGCCCCCTATGGAAAGCTTGCCATATTCGGAAACCATGATCACGGCGGCTATGGAACAAAAGTCTATCAGACGCTCATGGCATCGGCCGGTTTTCAGGTGCTGCGAAACGACTTCATGAAGCTTGAATTGATAGACGGAAGCGTAATAGAGATCGCGTCACTCGATGATTTGATGCTCGGCAGCCCCGACTATGAAGGCATCCTGTCAAAACTGAGTAAAAAAGCCTTCTCGATTTTGCTCGTCCATGAGCCAGACGCTGCTTTAACGGCAAAACAATACCCCGTCAATTTGCAAATATCCGGACACACCCACGGCGGACAAATTCAGATTCCCGTATTTGGTCCTTTAATCACGCCTCCGTACGGAGAAATTTATACGGAAGGGATGTATGAAACAGCTGGAATGAAAATCTATGTCAATCGAGGAATCGGCACGACCAGGCTGCCGCTCCGCTTTTTGTCAAAGCCTGAAATCACCGTGTTTCAGCTTGAATCCACTTAATCCTTAACCGGCCTTTTGGCTCAAAATGAAAGGCATCTGCATACATTAAGTAAAAGCATTCCCGCTCATTTTATCCAATCCTCATTAAAAAAACGAAACTTCCCCAGCCTCTTTCCGTCTATATATTAGCAGCGGAAAAGGCTCTCTTTTCGTTTTGAAAAGGAGATGTGCAGATTATTGCTGATGTACCAAGTAAAACCTGGAGAAACTCTGGAAAGCATCGCCGCCGATTTCAGAATGACCCGGCAGTCATTGCTGCAGGCGAATCCGGGCTTAAACGGCGGCCAAGTGTCCGCAGGCCAATCGATTATCATTCCCGGCATTAGAAACCCGGACACAATCCCTTACCGGATTGTCGTGTCTCTCAGCGGGAGAACGCTCAGATTATATGAGCAAAACAGACTTGTAAAAACATATCCGATTGCCGTCGGAAAAATCCTTACACAGACGCCGAGAGGCGAATTTGTCATCGTCAACCGGCAGCCAAATCCAGGCGGCCCGTTCGGCGCCTACTGGCTGAGCCTCTCAAAACAGCACTACGGCATCCATGGCACGAATAACCCGGCGTCAATTGGCAAAGCTGTTTCAAGGGGATGTATCCGCATGCACAATCAGGATGTTCTGGAACTTGCTTCTATCGTACCCAACGGAACCCGAGTGTCCATTACACCTTAGACCAGTACATTTCCAGACAAATGCAATTTGAACAATACAACATCTTGTATTAAGATATAATGGGACCTTTAGGGTAAGGAGCGTATATATGGATCTTTTTAAAAATCGTAATTTCGTCCGACTTTTTTTCGCAGCTTTCGCTTCTCAAATGGGAACGACAGTCGGAAACATGGCTTTCGCTTTTTTCTTGCTCGACCGGTTCAGCAGCCAGCCGGCCTACACGACAATCGCCGAGCTGATGTATTCCTTGCCGACGGTTTTTGTATTCTTTATCGTCGGGGTGGTCGCTGACCGTTTTGACCGCAAGAAAGTCGCGGAAAACTGTGATTGGATCAGAGCGGGATTGACTGTCGTTCTTTTCTTTGTACTGTATCTTCAGATCATACCGCTTGTGTTTTTAGTTCTATTTATTAGAAGCGCGGTTACAAAATTTTTCTACCCGGCCGAAGCAAGTTTGGTCCAGGCCATTTTAAGAAAGGATCAGTATGCAAAGGCAGCCGGACTGAACCAGATGCTTTTCAGCCTGTTTCTATTGTTCGGCGTAGGAATTGGAGCTTTTATGTACAAGACGATCGGCCTGCATGGTGCTATCGCTCTTGATTTTGTGAGCTTTATCGTATCCGGCTTTTTAATCCGTTCCTGCGATATTCCGCTTGAAGCGCGGCAGCCGAACGGGCAAAAAGGCTGGAAAAACATGACCGTCAAAGATTCGATGCACGATTTTAAGGAAGGCATCGTTTATATATTAAAAAATAAATTGCTTGCCTCTCTCGTATTCGGATATTTTATCTTCGGACTTGTCAGCGGGGGACTTTCGGTTCTGCCGATGTTTAAAATGAAGTATGAGCTGTCCCCTGACAGTTATGAGTGGCACACATCCCTCTTTACAATCGTACTGGGTATCGGACTTTTGATAGGGATTGCCGTCGCCGCTCTGCTTGAAAAAAAAGTGAAACCGGCATACATGATGTCAGTCCCGATTTTTATTGCGGGTGCCTTTATCATTTTGCTTGGCTTTACAGATCAATTGCCCGTATATTACTCGGCTGCGTTTCTTGCCGGAATATGCATCGGACCGATCAACACAGCGCTTGGCGGCTGGATTCCCAAAATCGTCCACCCAAGGCTGATGGGAAGAGTCAGCGGGTGGACCGATCCGCTGACAATGATGGCGCAATCCTCAGCGCTTGGCGTGATCGCTGTTTTATTCCCGGGAATCATCGCCGATGTGGATTATATATATTACGGTTTGGCGGGCATTATTCTGCTGGCGGCGATGTACTATTTTATCGTCCTGCCTAAATTAAGCGCCGAGAACGCGGAAATCGACGTTCAAGCGGCGCTGAAGAGACAAAAAAATACAAAAGCAAAAATGAACTCTGTTTTATAAAGATGAAAACGCGCGATTCCTTAAAAAATCGCGCGTTTTTTCTATGAGATATTTGCATTTTCTGTTCTATTTCGTATAATTTAGACATAAGCCTTGCAACTTTAGGAGGTGATCTAGAAACGAATGGATAGGAGAGAAAAAATGGACGACCATAATCATACGAAAGAATTAAAACCGACAGTTGAAAACCTTTCAAAAGCGATTTATACAGTTAATCGCCATGCAAAAACCGCGACTAATCCCAAATACCTGTATCTTCTGAAAAAGAAAGCTTTGCAAAAGCTGCTTAATGAAGGAAAGGGTAAAAAGGTAGGCCTTCACTTTTCGAAAAATCCAAGATTCAGCCAGCAGCAGTCAGATGTGCTGATTTCTCTCGGAGACTACTTTTTTCACATGCCTCCAACAAAAGAAGACTTCGCAAGCCTTCCACACTTAGGTACATTAAATCATTCGTATCGGAACCCTAAAGCTCATATGTCCTTGAATATAGCGAAACAGCTTCTTCAAAACTACACGGGAATTAAGGAAAAACCGCTCGTCACAAACCGGAAGCGCCCTGCCTCAAAGCCCGTCTTCAAGAAGCTTGGCGAAAGCTATTTTTAATAAAAAAAGCCTCAAAAAGAGGCTTTTTTTAGTTCTTGAAAATATATTTATCAAGCTTTTCGATCAGTTCGTTGAGCTCTGGCTTGCTGATTTGTTCGTCAGCTCCGACTTGTTCCCCTTTATGGCGAAGATCGTCTGTAATCAAAGAAGAGAAAATCAAGATCGGCAGCTCCGAACTCAGCGGGTTATCTTTTAACAGCTTTGTGAGCCGGTGTCCATCCATCTGCGGCATTTCAATATCCGTGATCATGAGATCGACTTTTTCGTGAAGGGCTGTGCCGTCTTCCATCAATTGAAGCACATGTTCGTAAGCCTCTTTTCCGTTTTCAAAAGACACGATGTTGTTATACCCTGCTTCATTCAGCTTTTCCACCAAAAGCCGCAAGAGGAGCGGAGAGTCTTCGACAATCATCAGCTTTTTGTCAGTCCGTCTCTGATCAAATTTTTCATCTTTCATTTGATAAGGGTCCGTACCTGACTCAGACTCAAGATCAAAAATGATTTTTTCGTAATCAGGCAGGAAAATCATTGTGCCGTCGAGCTTAATGATGCCGGTAAGGTGACGGTCCATTCCTTGATTTAAAGCGGTCGGCTTCTCGATTTCTTCCCACGACACCCGGTGAATCTGCGAAACCGATCCAGTGTGAAAGACGATTTTCCGCTTGTTGAATTCCGTCACAATGTATTTTTCTTGATGCTCGTCCTCACCGTGTTCGACGCCGAAGAAAGAGAATAAATCAATGACGGGAAGAATTTCCCCGCGCAATGTGATCATGCCCTCCATATGCTTGTGCGAATGAGGCACTTTCGTAATGTCAACCGGCTGAATGATTTCTCTGACTTTCATGACATTTATGCCGAAAATGTTGAGACCAACTTCGAACTTCACGATTTCTAATTCATTGGTTCCCGAACTTAATAAAATTTCCTGTTGGTTTGAAGACACTGATATCCCTCTCTATCCTACTTTGTGTTTACTTTTTATATCGGCGTCTTTTGTTAAAAGTTGATGCTCTGGGTTAAGCTTTTGCCTTAACATTTTGATGAATGATCAGGCCGATCGCTGCCAATAACACTAAAGATCCGAAAGCCATTCTGCTGGCCATGTTCCCTAAATCCCTGAACAGCAAAGTAATCGATCCGTACAGGACCGGACCGAAAATGGAAGAGATTTTCCCCGACAAAGCAAACAATCCGAAAAATTCGCCTCTTTTATGCTCGGGCGTCAGTTCGATAATCAGTGTCCTTGATGCGACCCATGTGCCTCCAAGCGAGATACCGAAAAGGCTTCCCGCAATCCAAAACAAGACTGTTGACGTCGTGCATGCTCCAATCGTCAAAGCGGTGATCATAATGGCGGCGACAAGACTGACTGCGTGTTTAGCACCGATCTTTTTTGTGACAAAGCCGAGCAAAAATGAACCGATGATGCTTGAGACCGTTGAAACAAGGTAAAGTAATACAAATTGACCGGTCGTAAAACCGATGACCGTTTTTGAATAAACCGCCATCATGGCTATTGCTGTAGCAAGCGCATCATTCAGGAAAAAGTAGGCGATCATGAACAAGAAGACCGGTTTGTACAGGCGAATGTCCTTGAACGTCTGCACGATTTCCCTGTATCCGCTGAAAAACGATTTTTTTTCTTTCGGTTCCGGTTTTCTTTTCTCTTTCGTGAAGAGCAAATACGGAAGTGAAAAAAGTAAAAACAAGAGAGCCGACGGGATGAAAGCACGGTGAAAATCCTGGTTCCCGACCAGAAGGTAAACCGTTAAGCCAGCCAAAGTACCGATATATCCGATCGCAATCCCGAATCCTGATAAGAGAGGAATTTCTTCTTTTGTACCCAAATCAGCCAAAATCGTATCATAAAACACCAAGCTTGAATGATAGAAAAACTTTGCGGTCACAAACATGACAACAACAAGGATCAAAGATAACGGAAGCCCGTATATGTCCTTCTGAAACGAAGCGCCCGCAAAAACCCCCATTAAGATGGTGCACAAAACACAAATCATCGTAAACAGACCGATGTATTTTTTCTTTCTGCCCGTCCGGTCAATCAACACCCCGAATAAAGGCGTGAAAATGACGAGCAGGAAGCTTGCGGCTGCGTTCGAATAGGAGATAAAAGTGCTTGCCACCTGATTCATGCTGGCGTTTTCGCCGACTGCCTCCTGCAAATAAAAAGGAAAAAAGATCGTCACAATGTTTGATGAAAAAATCGTGTTTGCAAAATCGTATAACGCCCAAGATAGAATCGGCAACGTCAAAAAGAGCTTGATTCCTGTTCTTTGCGCCCGCTTTACAGCTTGTTCACGTTCCGGCTGAGTATCCATCTGGATTGATGCCTCCTTATTTTTATTCCTGCCGTGAAACATTTTTCTGAACAAGACAGCACGCATTCATGCTGAAAGCGTGCTGTCTTTTACCCGTTATTTTTTTACGACAATGGTTCCTGCCAACATATCATGAAGCGCCTGGCGCCTTTCTGTGAAAAAGGCCATAATGTAGCCGACCAACAAAATCGGAGAAAGAAAGCTTTTGGCCAGAAACCTTCCGGCCGCACGGCCGAAAGAGATTCTTCCGCCTTCTGCTTTCGCCACCTGAACGTTCATGATTTTCTTGCCGAGCGTCCCTTGCCATTTGGATGATTCCATCAGCGTGTAATAAAGAAAATAAACAATAAAAGTAATACTTCCAACGATCGCTATGGTTTTGAACATGCTGATGATAAACGTAAAGATTTCCTGATCGCTCAAATACTCGGGATCAGTCTCCATCATGAGCATGATATCCGAATTTCCCAACATCAACGCCGCTGTTAAAACGTACGTGAAAATATATGCGGGAATCCCGAGAATCAATCCGTCGAGCAGGGAAGCTACAAAACGCGCGCCGATTCCGGCATACTCGCTCCTTTCAGGAGCAGTTTCGTGTTTGTCTAATTCCAATTCCAATGTGCTTTTCCTCCTAACATCTTGACTTCTATATACTACTAAGATTCGCTGAATATTATCAATACGTATCACGTTTTTTTAAAGTTAAATTAATGTACGGCTCACAAGTTTTTCATTGACTTTGACAGTTATCGTGTTACAATGGTCAAGGATTTTTCAGGAAAGGTGTTTATGATGGGAACAATTGTAACGATTAAAAATCATGAAATGACCATTTTAGAAGGGGTCAGCCGTGCCGTTTACACAGAAATGCTCAAGGATGCTTCAGACAGTGAAGAACAAATATATATTTCGTGGAAAGAAGATGTTGACTTCGATTACGGCTACTAAACGAAATATAACGTAAGACAATCGTTTGATTGTCTTATTTTTCTATCTGCTGCCATCCGCATGTCCGCATACCTTGCATTGTTTTGCATATACTTGTTACGAGTTTTTATAAAATTGATTGATTAAAAGATGACAATTGGTCTGATGATGGTAAAATAAGATAAACCATAACATTTTTAAGGTGATGCTAAATGGAACATTTGCTTAATCCAAATGTAAAAGAAATCGAAATCTCAGGGATCCGCAAGTTCTCAAACCTTGTATCCCAGTACGAAAACGTAATCTCTTTAACAATCGGCCAGCCTGATTTCTTCACCCCCCACCATGTCAAACAGGCCGCCAAAAAAGCGATAGATGAGAATCAAACATCTTACACTCACAACGCCGGATATCCCGAACTGAGGCAGGCTGTACAGCTTTATATGAAGAAAAAAGCCGATTTAAATTATGAAGCGGAAAGCGAGATCATTGTGACGACCGGAGCCAGCCAGGCCATCGATTCGGCATTCCGCACGATTTTATCACCTGGCGATGAAGTCATTCTTCCGGGGCCGGTATACCCCGGATACGAGCCGATCATCAAAATGTGCGGAGCGTCTCCATTGATCATTGACACCACGTCTCACGGCTTTAAGCTGACAGCAAAATTGATCGAGGAAGCGCTGACGCCGAAGACAAAATGTGTTGTTCTTCCTTATCCGTCAAATCCGACGGGAATGACGCTGTCCGAAGAAGAGCTGAAGGACATCGCCTCCCTTTTAAAAGGTCGAAACGTCTTTGTGCTTTCGGATGAAATATACAGCGAACTCACTTTTGACAGACCGCACCACTCCATCGCGTCTGTACTAAGGGACCAAACGATCGTCATCGGCGGACTTTCCAAATCCCACAGCATGACAGGCTGGAGAATCGGATTTTTGTTCGCGCCGAAGGAAATCGCCAAACATATTTTAAAAGTCCATCAATACAACGTATCATGCGCTTCATCGATCTCTCAAAAAGCAGCTCTGGAAGCCGTCACCAACGGGTTTGATGATGCGCTGATCATGCGCGAGCAATATAAAAAACGGCTTGACTACGTGTACGACAGACTTGTGACAATGGGCCTCGATGTGATTAAACCGTCGGGAGCATTCTACATTTTCCCGTCCATCAAATCATTTGGAATGTCTTCCTTTGATTTCTGCATGTCGCTTCTTGAGGAAGAGGGGCTTGCGATCGTGCCGGGCAGCTCGTTTTCTGAATACGGGGAAGGCTATGTGAGGATCTCTTACGCATATTCTCCTGATACGCTAAGGGAAGGTCTTGACCGGCTGGAGTCCTTTGTTTTCAATAAGAGGCAATCGATACAGACTACGTAAACAACGGCTTTTACGCCGTTGTTTTTTATTTTGGAAATGAAATCTTAAATGTCGTGCCTTTTTCTGCTTTGCTGTCGACTTCGATTGTTCCGTTGTGATTTTCGATGATATTGAAGGTGACCATCAAACCGAGGCCTGTTCCTTTTTCCTTCGTCGTCAAAAACGGCTCGCCGATTCGCTTCATGACATGTTCAGGTATTCCTTCTCCTTCGTCCTCCACCTCGACGATGACCGAATCTTCGGTTTCTCTGACGGTCAAATGGACCGTACCGCCGTTCGGCATGGATTCGACGGCGTTTTTGATCAGGTTGATAAACACTTGCTTTAATTGATTTTGGTCCCCTTTAATATAGATATTGTCCGGGAGGATCGTATTGATCAAAATGCCGTTTAAGTTGGCCTGCGTTTCTAAAAGAGCCGTCACTTCGCGGATCAGCCTGATCAGATCTAGCTTTTCTTTCAATGCGTTTTGCTGCGGCTTTGCCAGCATGAGAAGCTCGCTCAAGATCAGTTCGATTCTGCTTAATTCGGAAAAGATAATATTAAAATAATGTTCATTTTCTTCCATCGTGGGCTTCATCAGCTGTAAAAACCCTTTAATCGCGGTGAGCGGATTGCGGATTTCGTGGGCGATCCCGGCTGCAAGCTGTCCGGCGATCGACAGTTTTTCCGAACGGACCATCAGCTCTTCGGTCTGCTTGCGTTCAGAAATATCCCTTAAAATCACCTGAACGGCCGTTTCCCCGAAAAATGTCGTAGGGATGCAAACCATTTCTGTATAGATGAGCCTTTTTTCAAATGTATACCACGTCTGCTTTATGATTTCAGATTCGGATTTTCGGTCTGTAATCCGTTCCAGCCTCGCTTTGACATCTTCGTGATCGCACGGATGCAGATGTTCATAAATATCTTTGCCGATTAAATCCTCATACGTCTTTGCTTCAAACAGACGAATGCCTGATTCATTCATAAAGACCCATCTACCTTTATGAATAACGGCTATCGTATCGATTGAGTTTTGAATCAAGAGCTGATAGCGCTCCCTGCTTTTTTGCAAAATGGTCTGAAATTTCTTCCTCGATGAAATGTCAATGAGCAGGAGCAGCTCCGCTTTCTGTTTTTGATAAATGGTCGGCGCCGCCTTGACTTCGAGGTGAATCTGCGTGCCGTCGAGCTTATGCCACGTTTGCTCGATCATTCCGACATCAAGTCCCTGCTGCATCCGCTTGATACGGTTTTTGACGATGTCATGGTACTCTTTCTCGATAAAATCGTAGGAATACTTTCCGATAATTTGCCGTTTGTGCTCGGCTCCGAGCAGGTTGACCATGGCGTCATTGACGTAGACTATTTCCCCTTGAACGCTGATGCACAGAGGGTTTGGCAAGCCTTCCACCATGGCTTCGAATTCATCTTTTGCCGGCAGCCTGGCAGCTTCTTCCGGTGTGTCTTCCTCTTTTATGGAGCTGCTTTTCTTAGAGGGACGGTCTTCAAACACTTTCATTTTGAGTACAATCTCGCGTTCTTTTTCTCCAACATGGGTCGTCACGAAATCGATCGATGCTTCGATCCAGATCATCGTGTAGTCTTTTTTCACAAATCTGAAGGTGCAAGGCAGCAAATGATGCTCATTGTAAAAATAGCTTTCTACCAGAAAAAGATCGTCTTCGTGTAAATAGTCCTTCAAATACGTACCGATCAGTTCATTCTGCTGGTAGCTTAAGAGTTCTTTGCAATTTGCAGATATGTATATAAAACGGCCGTTAGCTGACAGGACTGCCTGTAAATTCATATGTGGCTTATATTGCTCAAAACGTTTTGTTTTTTGTTCCATCATATCCCTCCTTTATACCCTATTCATGACCAGCATTCATTAAAACTATTTTGCTTAAAAGGATTCGCTAAAATGCGAGAAATCTCCTTCAAAACTTCTAGCATTCGTCAAATTTTGATAACAAAAAAAGAACCCGGAAAAAATCCGTGTTCTTTTTTGTCTAATCCTTGCTGTATTTTTTTTGCAGATCGACATAGGCTTTGACGATTTTGGCGGCGATGTTTTTGTTCATCTTCGTTTTGTCGTCAACAGACGGGACGACAACGCTGAAGGCGACCTGCGGATTTTCTGACGGATAATAGCCGGCAAAGGTGATATTATAAGTACCTCTCCCCCACCAGTTTCGGTTTGTGCCGTAGTAGTGCGTCTGTGCCGTTCCGGTTTTGCCTGATACGTCAAGCGAACCGAATGCGCCGGCTGCAGTTCCCGTCTGGGTTACTCTTTTAAATCCTTGCTTGACGATAGCGATGTCGCTTTGGGAATTGTTGATACGATTCAAAACGTTGGCAGAGCGCTCTTCAATGACTGAACCGAGTTTTTCACTTTCAGGCTGGTGAATGCTTTTTACGACTCTCGGCTGCAACCTGTATCCGCCGTTGGCAATCGTTGAAACATATTGGGCGAGCTGCAAAGGCGTATACGTGTCAAACTGGCCGATCGCTTCATCGAGCAGGAGTCCCCCGACAATCTTTGGGTTTGTCTGCATTCCAGCCGACTCCTGTGGCAAGTCGATGCCTGTTTTTACCCCAAGGCCAAATTGATTGAAATAATACCTCATTTTATTTAAATCTTCGAGGTTTGCAGGAAGGGGGCCGCCCGGTTTATATGTGATCCCTGCCATTCTCATCGCTACATAAAACATATAAACGTTTGAACTTTTTTCCAGTGCTCTAACCTCATTAGCCCAACCTATAGAGGTTGTGTAAGAGCCTTTCTCAACAGGACCTGCAAATGTCAATTTTCCATTATCAAAATAACTCTGCCCATGTGGCATGCCGTCCTGATAGCCGGCCAGCACGGTCGCACCTTTGACGGCTGATCCCATTTCATACTGGGTCGTAAACGCGCCGATTGAATAGTCGGTGATTTTACCGTCGATGATTCGCTTTCCGGCCATGGACAGGATATCTCCGTTATTCGGATCCATCATGACGACGAACGCTCTGTCCAGCATGTAGTTTGAGCCGCGGAATTTATTAAGCTCCTCTTCGATAGCTTCTTCGACTTTCTTTTGGAGCTCCATGTCGAATGTCAGCTGCAGATCGTAGCCGCGTCTTCCTTCATCAACCGTTTCCTGGCTGATGACCTTGCCTGAGCGGTTTTCTGTATATTGCACTTTCGCTTTTTTCGGATTTAAATATTCTTCATATTGATACTCGAGATAGCTTTTTCCCACTCTGTCATTCCGGGCATATCCCCTTGTCAGGTAGAAGTCTTCCCGGTCCTTGATGAGCCCTTGCTCAGGCGTTGTGACGCCTCCGAAAATGGAGTAGAGCGTTTTTTCATAAGGATATTTCCTGGTCCAGTCCATGATGACGTCAACGCCGGGAAGCTCTTCAAGATGCTCGGAAACGCGTGAGACTTCCTCATACGTTAAATCGTTGGCCGGCATCTGTTTTGAAGCCTTCTCATCAAGGAGCTGCGCATCGTTTTTCCCCTCGGTTTTCGGGCTCATCGCTTTGACGATCTGCGGCTCATACGCATAGCCGCCTGAAAACCTTCTGAAAATCGCGGCGACTTTAAGCTCGTCTTTGTCCTTTTCCAGCGCTTTGATCTCTTCTGCCGGAACGCGGTCAACCTGCAGCTTGTATGTTTGATCAGACTTGAGGGTTTTCTCGCCGTCTTTCAGAAGTGCAGCAGCTTTTTTCGGATGTCTGGCAAGCCAGTAATCTTTCAAATCTCTTTCTTTCAGAAACGAAGTATCGATATCGATCAATTCTGCGAGTTTTTTGGCTGTGCTGATTTTTTCCTCCGTTTTTGTGCTTGTCATCATCGTATATGTGATCGCGGGAACGCTTTGGTTGTCGACAACCACCCGCCCGTATCTGTCATACATTTTACCCCGCGGCGCCGGGTATGACGCAATTTTCGCCTCGGTTTTCGAAGCTTCCTGCTCATACGCTTCTCCATTGACGATTTGCACGAGGCCCAGCTTGACAATCAGCGCAGCGAACAAAGTGAACACCGCAAAGAAGTACAGGTTGATCCGCCATAAACGCGAACGCCTGCTCTTTTTGATTTCAGCCGGATCATGTTGAGATTCTGTCACTGAAACTCTCTCTCCTCTCACAATATTCAATTTTTACATTAATTAACTGAGATATATTGTAACACTTTTGTAATGGTTGTTACAATCTAAAGTTTTTAAAAAAGCTGTCAATCTCTTTTTATATTAAAATTTAGCTAACACATTTAAATTTTACCACGTTTATGACAAGACGTGTAAAAGAGCGATCTGGTTGCATATTGGCAGCAAAGGATTTTTCTTTTTTTATGTCAAAATTAACAATAATACCTTGTCAAAGGGAATATATGGATCTATTATTTCAAAAAAGCCGTGTTATGATTCTAGTGTACGAAACAACAACAACTACAACATTTAGGAGGATTACTGTTTATGAAAAAAGCTTTTCTTTTATCAGCAGCAGCTGCAGCAACGCTCTTCACATTCAGCGGCGTTCAACACGCTGACGCTAAAGAGCAGCAGCAAGTACAAGTCAAAACCGTTCATTCCATAAATGTAACTGATCTCAAAGGCAAACTGAATATCCAAAACATGAACCAGCTTTCTAAAGCTGACCAGGAAAAAATTCAGTCCCTGCTTCATTCTTATAAGAAACAAGCCACTCAACAGCCTAAAGCTTCTGCACCGAAGTCTTCTGCACCTAAAGCTTCAAAGCCTGAAAGCACGCAGACTCAAAAACAGGAAGCTTCAAAGCCTGCGGCTTCAAAAGAGCAGACTTCACAGCAAAAGCAAAATACAGCGCCTTCATCTTCTTCTGTAAGCGCGTATGAAAAAGAAGTTGTTGAGCTGACGAATGCGGAAAGAAAGAAACAAGGGCTAAAACCTCTTACTTTGGATGAAAAACTGAGCAAGGTTGCCCGCACGAAATCTCAAGATATGAAAGATAACAATTACTTTGATCACAACAGCCCGACTTACGGTTCTCCATTTGACATGATGAAGAAATTCGGCATCACATACCGCACTGCCGGAGAAAACATCGCGAAAGGCCAAAAAACGCCTCAGGAAGTTGTCAAAGCTTGGATGAACAGTGAAGGTCACAGAAAAAACATTATGAACCCTAACTTCACGCATATCGGTGTTGGATATGTGAAAGACGGCAACTACTGGACTCAGCAGTTCATCGGAAAATAAGAACCAGCAAAAAACCACTTGCATTGAGCAAGTGGTTTTTTTCGTTATTTATATTCTGTCCAAAGCTTGTACACACTTTGGGTGCCGCTGTTTTCTTCGCCTTTTTCCACAAGGGTGTCGTAAAGGCTTTTCGCAAGCTCGAGCCCCGGCATTTTCTCGCCCATCAACTCCGCTTCTTCTAGCGCGATGCCCATGTCTTTAACAAAGTGTTTGACGTAAAAGCCCGGTTCAAAGTCGCCTTTCAGCATTCTAGGCGCGAGATTTGAGAGGGACCAGCTTCCCGCAGCGCCGGTCGTAATGCTTTTTAACACATTGTCGGGATCGAGTCCGGATTTTTTGGCGTAGGCCATCGCTTCTGCGACACCGATCATACCTGCAGCAATCGCAATCTGGTTGCACATTTTCGTATGCTGCCCGCTTCCGGCCGGCCCCTGATATTGGATGTTTTCACCCATGATCGAAAAGATCGGGTAGCATTCATCAAAGGCTTTCCGTTCTCCTCCGACCATAATGGCGAGCGTGCCGTTTCTCGCGCCGACGTCCCCGCCTGAAACCGGAGCATCTAAAGCGTAAAGTCCTCTCTCTTTTGCAGCATCCTCGATTTGTTTGGCGAGAGAAGGCTTGGAAGTCGTCATATCGATGAGGTAAGAACCTGTTTTGGCATTTTCAATAATGCCTTCGCTTCCAAAGTAAACTTCTTCAACGTCTTTTGGGTAGCCGACCATTGTGATGATCACATCAGACGACTGCGCCAGTGCTTTGACGGATGATTTCCATTCCGCCCCTTTTTCCACGAGGCTGTCCGCTTTCTGTTTTGTTCTCGTATATGCGCTGACGGGATAGCCTGCAGCTAAAATATGCGAAGCCATGCTGTTTCCCATTACACCGAGTCCGATAAATCCGATCGTTTTTTTCATGATGTCATCCCCCTTAAATTGCTTTTACCATTCCGCCGTCTATCAGCAGAGTCTGTCCAGTCATATATGTATTGCATTCTGATAAAAGAAAGCTTGCATATTGTGCAAAGTCGTCAGGTTTTCCGTAGGAGCCGAGCGGAATCTCTTTCTCATAGCTTTCCTTCACCTGCTGCTCGGAAAGGCCTGTTTTCTCGGCTTTGAGCCGGTCAAGCTCTGCCACGCGATCTGTCGCGATTCTCCCAGGGGCGAGCGTGTTGATCAAAATGCGGTGTTCGGCCAACTCTTCCGCAATGGATTTTGTCAGACCGACGATTCCCATTCGAAACGTGTTGGAAAGCAGCAACCCCGGAATCGGTTGCTTGACTGATGAAGAAGCGATATTAACAATGCGGCCTCCATCCTTTTTTAGATATGGAAAAGCTTCGCGGATTAAACGGACATAGCTGAGCAGATGCAATTCAAATGAAGAAGTCCAGTCAGCGTCTGTCAGATCGAGCAGGCTGCCGCCTTTCGGTCCTCCGACATTGTTGACGAGCATATCGATCGTTCCAAATGTGTCAGCGGTCTTTTGAACGAGCGCTTTGATCCCGTCAGCATCTGCAAGATCGCATACTTGATATGAGATGGATCCGCCGCCGAGTCCATTCAGCTCTTCCGCAGCTTTTTTCAAGTCCGCTTCGTGTCTCCCGGACAACATGACATTTGCCCCTTCTTTCGCAAGGGCTTTTGCAATCGCATTGCCTAGTCCTTTGCTGCTTGCTGCCACAAGCGCCGTTTTGCCATTCATCTTTAAGTCCACAATCATCACTCCCTTCATATTTATAGTGTAACATGTATATTCTGAAAATTGGGATTGTGAGCGTTGAAAAAGTCCCTCTTTCAAAAAGAGGGACTTCTTTATTACACGTTAAACTTATTGATCGCATTTAATAATTCTTGATTGGCCTCACTCAGCGCTTCAGCCGATTTGGCGATGCTTTCCAGCGCTGTCAGCTGCTCGTTTGTCGAAGCGCTGACCTCTTCCGCAGCCGCTGCTGACTGCTGGGAAATAGCTGAAATGCTTTGGATCGAATCAGACATTTTTTGCTGTTCTCCGCTCATACCAGAGATTTCAGAGTAAATGTGGTCAATTGAGTTGACGAGCGCCTGCATTTCTGCAGTAATTTTGCTGAGCGCTTCTCCTGTCTCATGAATCATTCCATTTTGCTCTTCATTCATCTTGCTTGCTTCCGTCATCGCTGAAACGGCTTCTTTCGTTTCCAGCTGAATCTGCTTGACCGTTTCGCTGATATGCTGTGAAGAGACCGCCGATTGTTCGGCAAGCTTTCTCACCTCATCTGCAACTACCGCAAAACCGCGTCCGCTTTCGCCGGCACGGGCTGCTTCAATGCTGGCGTTCAGAGCAAGCAGGTTTGTTTGATCAGAGATCGCCGAGATGGCTGTAACAACCTCTTCGATGTTTTTCGTTTTTTCTTCAAGCTGCAAAAGCATATGTTCCACTTTCTTCGTCTCCGAGTTGGCTTCATTTGATTTTGCAAGCAGCTGCCCGAGGGCATCGATTCCTGTATAGCTTGCATCTTCTGATGTTCTCGAAAGCTTCTTGATGCTGTCGGCATGATGTTCAATTTCTTTAATTTTGACAGATAGCCGTTCGGATTGTTCATTTACATTTTCGATCTCTGCCGCTTGTTCTGTCGCACCTGTCGCCACTTCTTCGATTGCTTTGGCAATCTCATCGCTCGCAGAAACCGTTTCTTTTGAAACAGCGCTTAATTGATCGGTCGTTTTCGATACTTTTCCGGACGAGGTTCCGACTTGCACAATCATTTCTTTCATGTTTTCGACCATCTTGTTGAAGTCTTTTGTTAATATACCGATTTCGTCTTTTGAGGCAGCGGCTGTCTGGACCGTCAAATCACCGCCCGCGACAGCCTTTGTTTTGGCAATCAGCTGCTTAATCGGGCCTGTGATCGTTTTGGCAAGGAAATAGCTTAAAATGATCGCCGCTGCCAAAGCAATGATTGAAACGATCATGACCATTTTGTTCATTTCCTGTGCAACCCACATCAGCTTCGCCGTGTCGAATTGCGTACCGACTTTCCAGCCCGTACCACCGACGGTCTGATAAGCGATCACAGTATCTTTGCCTACTTTGATTCCGTCTTTGGATGACGGGATGTCCCGATATGTTTTGTCTTTCGATATATCGTCACCTTGTTTTGACGGGTGGGCAAGCATTGTCCCGTTTTGGTCCAAAATAAATGCGTAGCCGTCATATGGCATCTTTTGATTTTCGATAATTTTGTTTAATGAATTCAATGAAATATCTAAGCTGATGACGCCTAATACTTTATTGTCGACAACGACTGCTTTAGCCGCTGCGACCATCATCTCTCCAGACACGACATCTTGATACGGCTCTGTCCAGATCACTTGATCAGACGTTTTGGCAGCCGATGTGTACCAGGGCCGGGTTGTCGGGTCAAAATCTTTATCAAATTCGGCTTTCGGGTATATCCATATATCTTTTTTTGAAGTCGCTATATACGCATTGGTGACAAATTCGTTTTTATCCTTGATTTGCTTTAATTCGTCGTTGATCAGTCTGCCCAATAATTTATTTTGATCATCTTCTAAAAATGACTGCGCCATTCGACTGTCGCTCATACGATTTAAAGCGATTTCATAGTTTTCTAATTGAAGCTCGATATTACCTTTGATCGAGTTAAGCAGACTTGAAGTCGATTCTTTTGCTTGATCTTCAAGCATCGATTTCAACAAATGTGTTGTGGAAAACTGTAGGACGATAACCGTCAAAATCAGCAGGATGGCAACAAATCCGGCAATTTTGACATGCAGTTTTTTAAACAAATGAAACCCTCCTTTACATGCACCTTCATATTCTTTTTATCGGCCAAAATTTCGCAAAATTAAGATAGCCTGCTAAAATAACGGTATAATGAAGGAAATATCAAAAGGAGTGATGGGCGATCTATAAACAGTTTTACGTCGATAACGGCATTTCTTATCAGCAGGTGGACATCCGCAATTACAACAACAAAGATATTCCCGATTTGATTGCACTCCAAAGAGAATGCTTTCCGCCTCCGTTTCCGGAAGACCTTTTGTGGAATGAAAAGCAGCTCCATTCCCATATTGAACGATTTCCCGATGGTGCACTTTGCGCGGTTTCCGAAGGCCGAATCATCGGTTCGATGACGGCGCTCATGACTGATTTTGATCCGCATCATCCTCACCACAGCTGGGACGAAGTGACAGACAACGGGTATATCGGCACACATCAAAACGATGGAAACTCCCTTTATGTCGTCGATATTTCCGTGTCCCCTCACTATCGAAAACTCGGCATCGGAAAGCGGCTGATGCAGTCCATGTATGAACTGACGGTCTTTAAAGGGCTCAAGCGGCTCATTGGCGGCGGACGGATTCCCCATTATCACAAGTCGGCTGAAGAAATGACGCCCGAACAGTATGTTCAAGCTGTATTGGACGGGGAAAAGCGCGATCCCGTGCTCTCATTCCTGCTCCAGTGCGGACGATCGCCGGTTTGCGTGATTCCCGGCTACATTGAAGATGAGGAATCGCTTCATTATGCGGTCTTAATGGAGTGGAAAAACCCTTTTTTAACATCTCAAAACAAAAAACAGAGCTTTTCCGGCTAAAGCTCTGTTATGTGAAATATTCGATTTTTGCTTCGGGAAAATAGTTATCAATATACGTTTCAAGGGCGCTGCGAAGCTCTGCTTCTTCATCCTTCTGGTATATATATTTGCCAATCCCGTATCTGCCCCATTTATAGCGCCGTTTTTCTTCATCCAGTTCGAGCTTTGTCTTTGGATAGTTTTTTTCAATGACTCTTTTTGCCGGCTTCGTGAATCTGTGCTGGATCATTTCAAAGGTAATGTCGCGCCTAGCATGCTGCGGCAGCGCACGATCGAGCTTTTCGAGCAGCACTCTGTAGCCTTCCTGCCAGCCGTCATGAATATAAATCGGAGCGATGATAAAACCAAGCGGATAGCCTGCTTCCGCTACTTTCACGGCGGCTTCGATCCGTTTATCCAAAGGGGATGTGCCGGGTTCAAAACTTTTGATGACATAATCGGCATTTACGCTGAAGCGGAAACGCGTTTTTCCGTTGTGCTTGGCATCAAGCAAATGGTCGACATGATGGAATTTTGTCACGAAACGCAATTTACCGTGGTCGGATTGACCGAAATGCTCAATTGCACGCTTTAATGTGTGTGTCAAATGATCAATCCCGACAATATCAGATGTGCAAGAAGCTTCAAACCGCGTATCCTCGGGAGCGCGTTCTTTCATATACTGGTCCGCCTGATCAAGTATTTCCTCCACATTGACGTACGTTCTGATATACGGCTTGCTGCCCATTGTCGTCTGCAGATAGCAGTAATGGCAGTGACCCATACACCCTGTTGCAAACGGAATCGCGTATTCTGCGGACGGTTTTGATGAATCGAATTTCAATGTTTTTCTGACGCCGATGACCAAAGTGGATTTCGCATTTCTGTATTTTTGCAGGTGGCCTTCCCCCGGGATATTCCTCACCTGATTGTGTGAAGTCGTTTCCCTGATCTCAAGCCCCATGTTTGAAAATTTATCCCTCAGCTCTTTTCCCAGCGGGTATTCCAGCGCTCTCGGTTCAATATAGACGAGCTGGGGAACAAACGGTTTTACCATTGGAAACAGACACATCCTTTGCTTATTTCCGTTACTTTTTGCATTTAGAGGATGTGATATACCGGTAATATTTTCATATCCCGTCAAATAACTCACGGTAAAGCCGTTCCGCCTCTTCATATGAAGAAAAAACGGCATCATCTTCGGCAAAGGCGTGATATGTATCATACATAAACAATGCCAGTTCACCTTCGTGAAGCGGGTGATCAACGACTTCAGCTTCCTTTATATGCGCGACATTGGCGGCATGCGGGTTCCGGTAAATGACGTAGACCTCATCACCCGGTTTGAATGGCTGCCTGGGCATATCAAAACCCCCTTTCTAACTATTGGTCACATGTATTATTTCCGCCGCAGCCGAGATCATTCAGATCAACAAAAAAACCCGGACGGGCATTGGTTATGCCGGTCCGGATTTTCAATCGCTTATGCCATATTGAAGGTTTCTTTTACGAATTGTACAACCTCTTCTGTTGTGCTCATGGACAGAATTTGCTCTTTGAACGATTCCGTCTCTTTTTTAGAAAGCTTGCTGATTTGCGTTCTTGCCGGCAGGATTGACGTCGCGCTCATTGAGAACTCGTCCAGTCCAAGACCGAGCAGGATTGGGATCGCAATTTCATCTCCCGCCATTTCGCCGCACATGCCGACCCATTTTCCTTCTTTATGGGCCGCTTCAATGACAAGCGTGATCAGGCGGAGAATCGCAGGATTGTACGGCTGGTAAAGGTAAGATACCCGCTCATTCATCCGGTCAGCAGCCATCGTATATTGAATCAGGTCATTCGTTCCGATGCTGAAGAAATCGACTTCTTTAGCGAATTGATCAGCGATCACAGCTGTTGAAGGGATTTCAACCATCATACCGACTTCAATGTCTTCGGAAACTTGTTGACCTTCAGCTTTCAGCTTTTCTTTTTCTTCTAAAAGAATTGCTTTCGCTTCTTTAAATTCGTTTACAGTCGCGATCATAGGGAACATAATTTTTAAGTTTCCATATGTACTTGCCCGAAGCAGCGCACGAAGCTGCGTTCTGAAAATCTCTTGCTCATCAAGGCAAAGACGGATCGCTCTGTATCCCAAGAAAGGGTTCATTTCTTTTGGCAGTTCTAAATATGGAAGCTCTTTGTCTCCGCCGATATCAAGAGTACGAACGACAACTGATTTGCCTTCCATACGCTCAAGAACGGTTTTATAGGCATCAAATTGCTCCTCTTCAGTCGGAAGCTGGTCTCTGCCCATGTAAAGGAATTCAGTCCGGTAAAGGCCGACTGCTTCTCCTCCATTTTCCAGAACGCCTTTTACATCATCAGGTGTACCGATATTAGCGGCAAGTTCCACATGATGTCCGTCATTCGTTACAGTCGGTTCATTGACAAGCTTCGCCCATTCGGCTTTTTGCGCCAGGAAGGCTTGATGCTTTTCTTCGTATTCGCTGATTGTTTCCTGGGCAGGATCAACGATGACATCGCCATTGATACCGTCAACGATCACTGTTACGCCGTTTTGAATGCCTTTTGTTGCCGCTTTTGTGCCGACAACGGCCGGAATTTCAAGCGAGCGCGCCATGATGGCTGAGTGGGACGTCCGTCCGCCGATATCTGTTGTAAACCCTTTAACAAAGTTGCGGTTTAGTTGCGCTGTATCAGACGGTGTCAAGTCTTCGGCTACGATGATGACCTCTTCGGAAATCAGACTCGGGTTCGGAATTTCAACGCCGAGAAGATGCCCTGTGACACGCTTGGTGACATCGCGGATGTCTGCGGCGCGTTCTTTCATATATTCGTTATCCATCGACTCGAACATTGTGACGAACATGTCGGCCGTTTCTTTTAAAGCGAATTCCGCGTTGACGGAGTCCGATTTGATTTTGTCTTTAATCGGGTTTAACAGTTCCGGATCGCTTAATACTAACAAATGTGCAGAAAAGATTTCCGCTTTATCTTCTCCAAGCTCTTTCAATGCATGGTTTTTAATGATTTCAAGCTCTTTTTTAGAACGCTCGATGGCGTCTTCAAAACGATTTACTTCCGCATCAGAATCAGAGATGTTTTTCTTTTCAACCGTTAGATCAGGCTCCTCAAGCCGATATGCTTTTGCGATCGCAATACCGGCTGAAGCGCCTATTCCTTTTAGTTCAAGCATTATTCGCCTAAACCTTCGCTTTTCATTGTTTCTTCAAGTGCGGAAAGAGCATCATTTTCATCAGCGCCGGAAGCAGAAATCGTAATTTCAGCACCTTTAGCAATACCTAGTGACATAACACCCATAATTGATTTAAGGTTGACGGTTTTTCCGTTATATTCCAAATTGATATCTGCATCATATTTGCTTGCTGTTTGTACAAGAACAGTCGCTGGACGAGCGTGGATTCCAGAATCTGCAGTTACTTTAAACGTTTTTTGTGCCATTTTTTATCAATCTCCTTTTAATTTAAAGCTTTTAGTACATTCACAATATTATATCATACAGCCGTACATGTCATCTGACAAGTACGGCCATTTTGTGAATTTATTTTTCAACGCGGACGATATCGTCCTGTGTCAGGCTGACATTGCCTTCTGCCTTTAAGCTCACGCTTTCGCCTTCTTGAAGGTTCGTGAACACGATCGGCGTCATCAGGGAAGGTACGCTGTCCTTCACTTTTTCAATGTCGACTTCAAGCAGTTTCTGGCCCGGCTCAACCCGGTCACCTTCAGAAACAAATGCAGTGAAACCTTCGCCTTTCAGGCTGACCGTATCGATTCCAAAGTGGATCAGAATTTCTCTGCCGCCGTCAGACTGCAGACCGATCGCATGCTTTGTCGGGAACACGTTCAGCACTTTCCCTCTTACAGGTGACACAACTGTGCCTTCTGCAGGAAGAATCGCGAATCCGTCGCCCATCATTTTTCCGGAAAATACTTGATCCGGAACATCTGTAATCGGATGAAGCTCACCAGCAAGCGGTGAAACGAATACTTCTTCACCTGATTCATTTTGAAGAGGCTCAACCATGACTTCTTCGATTTGCTGCTCTACTTCCTCGGCAGCGTTTGGTGCTTTTTCAGGACGCGGCGTGCGGCCTGACATAATGTCTTGCATTTGCGATTTTAAATTGTCGGATCTTGGTCCGAAAATCGCTTGAATGTTATTGCCGACTTCCAGCACGCCAGATGCGCCGAGTTTTTTCAAGCGCTCTTTGTCAACTTTCTTCTGATCGTTGACTGTGACGCGAAGTCTTGTGATACAAGCGTCAAGGTGTTTGATGTTTTCTTGGTCACCCATCGCCTCAAGAATTTGATAAGGAAGATCTCCTGCTGCTTCTTTGCCTTCATCAGCGGATTCTGCAGCTGCATCTTCGCGTCCAGGCGTTTTCAAGTTGAACTTGCGGATGGCAAATCTGAATCCGAAGTAGTAGACGACAGCCAGGACTAAACCGACAGGAATGACAAGCCACCAAGCTGTACGGTTCGGCAGAATTCCGAACAGGAAGTAGTCGATCAAACCGCCGGAGAATGTCATCCCGATCTTAACATTTAAAATGTCCATCATCATGAATGACAGGCCGGCAAACACACAGTGAATCGCAAACAGAATCGGAGCGACGAACAAGAATGAGAATTCGATCGGCTCAGTGATCCCTGTTAAGAATGATGTCAATGCTGCTGAACCCATAATACCGGCAACAAGCTTTTTGTTCTGCGGTTTTGCCTCATGATAAATAGCGAGCGCTGCCGCAGGAAGACCGAACATCATGAACGGATACTTACCGGTCATAAATGTACCCGCTGTCAAATCGACGCCGTCTTTGATTTGCGCCATGAAAATTCTTTGGTCACCGCGGACAATTTCTCCCGCCTGATTCGTATAGCTGAAGAACTCGTACCAGAACGGCGAGTAGAAAATATGGTGCAGACCGAACGGAATCAGGGCCCGCTCAATCATTCCGAAAATGAGAGCTGCGAACGCTTCATTTGCTGCAAGCAAGTTTGTCGAAAAGCTGTTCAGCGCGCCTTGGATCGGCGGCCAGATAAACAGCATGACGAGTCCCAGCAGCAATGCACAAATCGATGTAATGATCGGAACAAAGCGCTTTCCGGCAAAGAATCCTAAATACTGCGGAAGCTCGATTGTGTAGAATCGGTTGTACATGGCAGCGGCCAGGACACCGACAATAATACCCCCGAATACCCCCGTTGCCAATGTCGGTATGCCGAGCATTGTCGTGTATTCCGGATGGTTTTGAGTAAAGAACTGTGCTCTTTCAACTGCGTCGCTTGGAATCGAACCGTTTTGAAGAAGCACTGCACTCATCGTGACATTCATAACAAGATATCCGATAATAGCGGCGATTCCGGCAACACCGTCGCCGTTAGCCAAACCGATGGCAACCCCGACTGCGAAAAGGAGCGCCAAGTTGGTGAACACGACGTCACCTGAACTTTCCATCACTTTCGCAACAAGCTGAACGGTGCTGTTCGTTAAGAATGGTGCGACTTTTGTCATCTGCGGATTTTGCATGGCATTACCAAGCGCGAGCAGAATCCCTGCAGCCGGCAGGATCGCAACAGGAAGCATCAGCGCCCGTCCAATTTTTTGCAGAACGCCAAATAGCGATTTAAACATGTTTTAACCCCCTCTAAGGATAGTTTGACCTTACAGCAAAAATTCATGACAACTTCGTTCAAAAGACTGCTTTTTCATCCAAATAAACCGTTTACATTTCGCCTTTAGAACGACAAAAAAGGCATGGGTGAAAGCGGGTACACTAAGAAACAAAAGACAGCGTCTTCATTTCTTCCCTTTTTTCACTCATGCCTGATCGAATCAGTAACACGTTATAAAGGCGTTATGAAATTTTATTAGTTAAACGGTACAAATGCAATGTCAAATAAACGGCTTCTGCCTCATGAACCGGTTTCTTGAGCGCTTGCTGCAAGATCTTGATCATCTTCCAAGCAGTATTGTAACACAGCGGATATTCCGTTTTCAACAATAACATTAATTTTTCCGGCTCCTGAATCGGCTCGTCCCGTTTAATCCTGTCGATCGTAAAGCGCAAGTGCCTGATCAGCCGCAAATAGTTCACACTTTCCCTGTTGACCTGCATCTGGAACGAATCCTCGATGACCTGGACAAGCCTGGAGATCAGTTGGGAATGCTGATTGACTTCAGAAAGCGGGCGGTTCGTCATCGCACTGTGGATATGAAGTGCGATAAACCCGATTTCGCCTTCAGGCAGCTGAATGTCTGATTTTTCATTTATCATATCGACGGCTTCTTTGGCGACTTCGTATTCCTTCGGATAAAGCGATTCCGTCTCAAGCAAAAACGGATTCTTCATATCAAATCCCTTTTCTAAGCGCTTAACCGCAAATGCGATATGGTCCGTCAACGCGACATGAATGTGTTCGTTCAGCGGCTGGCCGATTTTTTGCGCGATATGGTAGATAACATCATTGGCGATATCAACCATTTTTTCATCGACATAAGTGAGGAGCTTCTTATACTGCGATTGTTCCTTATCATTTTCCAAGATAAACATTTTTTCATAGTTCTCATGTTCGATAAGATCTCCGCGCTTTTTGCCAAAACCGATTCCTTTGCCAATCAAGACAACTTCTCTGTAATCATCATGGAGAGCGATTAAAACGTTGTTGTTGAGTACCTTTTCAACGGTAAAGGATCTGTTCACGATCCTCAGCTCCTTTTTGTCATCAATCTCTCATATCGTACAAAACTCATGAAAGCGCGTCAATTTATTTTGACCTTTTTGATGAAAAATGTCGAAATTTGATCACTGTCTGGAAAATGATTGATGTTTTGATTACATTACACAGTCGCCCTTTTGATCAGCTTGTATGGAACGGTCTGTTTTTCCGGGCCGGCACCGCCGATTCTTTTTCGCAAAAGGCGAAACGCATGCTTCCCCATTTCCTTTATATTAATTTTGATCGTTGAAATGCCCAGCACTTCACTGATTGGCTGGTTGTCACAGCTTAAAATGGCGAGGCTTCCGGGAATATCCACCTGATGACGCTGCGCTTCAAGAAACATACCGGCTGTTACTTGGTCGTTGGCGATAAAAACAGCTGTCGGCTTCTCCTCCATCTCTCTCCATTCAGAGAACAGCTTTTGCCCGTCTTTTATCGTCAGCGACCGCTCGAATACCCATTCTTCCCGATAAGGCTCCCCGATCGCGGCCAAAGCTTCCTTGTATGCCTCGAGGCGAAAATGGCTGTTCATGCCATTTTTCCTTGCCAAACCAATGGCGATTTTTGTGTGCCCCTTTTCAATCAAAAAATCCAGTCCTAACCGGAAAGCATCTTTGTGCGGAATGCTGACCGTTGAAAAATACTGTTCGCTTGAGTCCTGGCACAGAATGAACGGACCGGTCTCATGCCAGTCCAAAAGCGCTTCATCAGACATCGCTTTTGAACAGAAAATCAGGCCGTCCACCTGTCTTTGTTTCAGCTGCTCCAATGCAAAAATTTCTTTTTCCAATTGATAATTTGTTTGATAAAGCGAAAAGTGAACGCCTTCCTTTGCAGCTTCTTCAGCGATTCCTTCCAGCAGCTCGCCGAAATAAGGGAGGCCGATGGTCGGCAGCACAACACCTATCATATTTGAAAAGCCTTTGGATAAATGAACGGCATGCATATTCCTTGCATATTCGAGCCGTTCAATCGTCTCAAGAACTTTTTGACGTTTTTCTTCTTTGACATACGGGTGGCCGTTGAGAACCCTTGAAACAGTCGTGATGGAAACCCCTGCGGCTTCAGCTATTTCCCTGATATTTGCCATTCGTTTCCCTTCTTTCTTTCAAATCTTTTCATACATGCCGGATCATTTCGCGTCATAAAGAAATTATATCGCTTGGAGACGTGGATTTTGATCGTTTTCGGAATTTTTTTCGGGGTTCTATAAATATGAAGAAAACAGTGAAGAAGATGTACGGAGAAAAAAACCGGCTGATATGAAAATATTTCACAATCAGCCGATACACGAAATATTTTTTTTTCTAAACCATGCTTTTCCAAGGTTATTCATGAAATTGTGATCATTGAAAGGAACGTTTGCGCTTCCGAAATCCGTCGTGTTCAATGCGTTTCTTGCGGCAGGCGTCAAATCTTCCCATCCGATGAGAGGCTGGGTTCCGCCCTTTGCGCTGTCCACATATAAACTGTGGTTAATCGGTGCTTGAGGAGCATCATAGCGGATTTTCGGATGATCACCTTCCATGATGTTGTTGTTTGGAGCTGTTTTTTGAAATTTACCGTGCTGAGAATAAGCGATGGAAAACACTTTTGGATTTTGATTTGCCGGGTTATCGATCCATACGACGATTCCTTCCCAGTCATGTCGGTGGCCGAATGCTTTAAAAGGCAGAGGTGAATCTTTAGGAAAATACCATGCGTACATAATCGCCCATACTCCATTGTACCATGCAGAGCGGGAGTACACTTGTCCCACGCTTTTGCTGCAGTGTCCTTCGGGCGCTCCGGTAGGCTCCAGGCCTCCGCTTGTATTGCCTTGTGCGTCAACTGCGGGAAAAGGCACGCAGCCGCTTGCGACCTTTAAATAAGGCTGAAAACGTTTGGCCGCTTTTTGAGAAACCGTCACAGGGGTTACTTCACTGAAGCCTTGCACTTTGTCATGATCAATCACTTTCGCGTCAGCTGCCGGTACGATACTGACAAAAGCAAATATCGACAAAAACAGTACATATCCTAATGTTTTCACTCTTTGCTAGCTTCCTTTCATAGATAATGGACTTCAAATCATTAGAGAAGTTTTTTAACGCTTATTTGTGTGGGGGTGAATCCGCAATCATTGCGGGGACTGAAATATCTGGATGAGAGATGAAATTGTCTGTTGCAGATTTAATTTGTCAGCGTTTGTCCCATTTAATCCCTCCCTTCTTTTGAGCTTAGTATACAAATTTTTAACATGAGAATAATGATGCAATCCGATTATCTTTTGATCAATCTAAATCCCCATAATAAAAACAAAAAGGCGCTGTAGATTCATTCATCAAACGATCATCACAAGACTTTTTCAACGTCAATCTTATTAAGCGGCTCGGCAAAATTCCTGAAAACCCTGACATCAGGGTTTTTTATTAATTTAGGGCTTGATATGGAAAGCGTTTCATAATTTAGAATGAAGGCAGCACCGGTGCTGAACACGTTTTCATTCCAGAAAGGGGAAGAAAAATGGGTATCTTCATTCTGATTCTATTATGTATCGTTATCGTACTGTCTTCAAAAGCGGCGATGAAACCGCTTAAAGAAAAACACGAGATCAAACCATTCCGTTCCTTTGACGATTTTTTCATTTCAAAGGATTGACGCGGGTAAGACAAACGATTCACGTCAGCATAAAAAAGAACCCGCGCGCGGGCGCGGGTTCCGTTTTTTAAGAAATGACAGTCAGCTCTTTTGGATACTTTGTCAGCGCTTCTGCTCCATCGGCAGTGACAAGTACATCATCCTCGATGCGCACCCCTCCGATTTCCGGCACATAGATGCCGGGTTCAATCGTGTATACCATACCTTGTTTTAAAAGTTCATCATTGTTATGGCTCATGGACGGATATTCATGAGGCGAAATCCCGAGCCCGTGCCCGAGACGGTGAGGAAAGTAATCGCCATAGCCCGCTTTTTCGATGATGCCGCGCGCTTTTAAATCAAGATCGCCGATTCTGACACCGGGCTTGCTCATCTTAAGCGCCTCTGTTTCGGCCTGAAGCACCGTATCATATATTTCTTTTTGTTTTTCACTCACATTTTGATACACGAGCGTTCTTGTAATATCAGAGCAGTATCCGTCAATGATCACGCCTAAATCAAAGAGGACGAAATCGCCCGGCTTAAGCGTGCGGCTGCCCGGGTTTCCGTGCGGCTGTCCTGACTTTTCTCCGAAAAGGACCATTGTGGAAAACGACATCCCCTGGACTCCTTTTTTCTTCAGCTCATACTCGATTTTAGCGACGACATCGATTTCAGCTATCCCCTCTTTTAATGCGGCGGCTCCTGCTTCGACTCCGTAATCGGCAAGCTTGGCCGCTTCACGGAGGATGCTGATTTCTTTTTCGTCTTTGATGACGCGGATTTGGTTCAGCCTTTCTTCTGCAGAGACAAGCTCCGCACCGTTTGTGACCGCCTGCAGCATTTCGGCGCGCGACAGAGCAAGCGTTTCTTTTTCAACCGCCACTTTTGAACATTGGCCGTTTCGCTTTTGAAGCGCTGAGGATATGAGTTCCCAAGGGTTTTGATGATCCCCGTATCCGATGATCTCATACGCCCAGCCGGCTGCTCTCGCCTGACCGGCCTCCATTTGCGGACAAACAAAAAACGGCTCTTCATCTTGAAAAATAAAAACGCCCATCAGCCGTTCGTGCGGTTCTGTATAAAAGCCGGTAAGATAAAATACGTTTTCTTTTGAATGAATAAAAGCCGAAGATATGTTTTTTTCTTTCAGCCAGGAAGAGATTTGTTCAATTCTTTCCATGCTCCTTTTCACTCCTTGAGACAGTTTCCGTACCATACATTTAACATGTAAAAGCATCACATCCATTGTATCAGTTTTTCCCGTCTCTTGCTCACCGCTTATGTATTGTGGGGATGCCGCCCGCTTCTATTATTGCCGCCTCTTCCTCAAACAGCCCTCTGATGTGAAAAAACGGCTGCCGTTAGCATGCAGCCGTTTCTTTATTTAGGATTTCAGCAGCCTGAGACCGTTTAAAATAACAAGCAGCGTGCTGCCTTCATGTCCGATGACACCGAGTGGCAGATCAAGAATTTGAAGAAAGTTGCTGCAGATTAAAAGACAGATTACACCAAGCGAGAAAATCACGTTTTGTTTAATGATCGTATTCATTTTCCGGGAGAGCCGAATCATTTTGGTCAGTCCTGTCAATTCGTTTTTCATTAAAACGACATCCGCTGTTTCCAGTGCGACATCTGTGCCTCCCCCCATTGCGATCCCCACATCAGCGGCGGCAAGGGCCGGTGCATCATTGATTCCGTCTCCCACCATAACGATTGTTCCGTATGTTTTTTTCAGCTTTTGCGCTTCCTCTACTTTTCTGTCAGGAAGGCATTCTGAAATGACGATTTTCAAGCCCGCTTCTCGTGCGATGGCCGCTGCGGTTTCAGGCTGGTCCCCGGTCAGCATTGCCGTCTGAACACCAAGCGCATTCAGCTCTTCGATCACCGCTTTAGCTTCCGGTCTGATTTGGTCTTTTAATGCAAAACACCCCGCGATTTTTTCGCCTTTTTTCACGAACACAATTGTTTTTCCCTGCTTGGCAAGCTCCTGAACAGCCGTCGTGAGAAATTGCCCGGCTGCCTCTTCCCCGACAAATCCGGCTTTGCCGATCAGCCATGTCTCTCCATTATATCGAGCCTGAACGCCAAACCCTGACGTCTCCTCGATCGACACATTTGCGGGAGGCTCGATGCCTTTTGCTTCTGCATACTCGACAATCGCTTTGGCAAGCGGATGGCCTGACTGCTTCTCAATCGCAGCAGCAGCCTCCAAGCATTCGCGCTCCTCGATATCAGCAGCTAAAAGCATATCTTCCACGCCGGGCTTTCCGTTCGTAATCGTTCCCGTTTTATCCAATGCAACGATTTTGCTGTTGCCGAGTTTTTCAAGAAAAACACTGCCTTTGACAAGCAGGCCGTTTCTTGCGCCATTCGAGATTAAAGACAGCGCGGCAGGCATGATTGAAGCGACAAGGGCACACGGCGAAGCGACGACCATGAACACCATCGCTCTGTAAAATGTCTCGCTCCAGCTCCAGCCAAGCAGAAAATGTGGCAGAAAGAGCAGCAGTCCGACAGCAAGCAAAACCCCTTTAACGTAAATATTTTCAAACCGCTCAATAAACGCCTGTGACGGCGAAACACTGTTTTGTGCAGACTCAACGAGCCGAATGATCTTTTTGAACAACGAATCTTCATTTGTCTTTGTGACACGGACGGTGAGCGATCCGCTCAAATTGACTGTACCCGCAAAAACCGCGTCTCCGAGGGTTTTTTCCGCGGGGATTGATTCACCCGTTAGTGCCGATTCGTCGATACTCGTTCTTCCCGATTCGATCTCCCCGTCTGCCGCAATGCGTTCCCCGGGTTTAATAAGAATGAGGTCGCCCGCTTGAAGATCGGCCGCCGCCACGGTTCTTGTTCTTTCTTCTTCGAGCAAAACGGCTTCCTCCGGCTCCAATTTCATCAGCGATGTCAAATCGCGTTTGCTTTTATTTAATGTATACGTTTCAAGCGCCCCGCTGAGAGAAAAGATAAAAATTAACACGGCCCCTTCAGCCCAGTAGCCGATCAGCGCTGACCCGACCGCCGCAAAAATCATCAGAAGTTCAACATTCAGCGTTTTTTCCGCCAGCGTTTCTTGTATACCTTCTTTCGCTTTGGCAAAGCCGCCGATACAAAAAGCTAAAATAAACAGAACAACGGACAATGTTTTATTGCCGGACAACAGCCAGCCTGCAAGAATCAACAAACCCGACAAAAGCGCAGCAATCAATTCCCCGTGCTGCCTCCAATTTTCAAAATGAAACGTGTGACGGTTCTGCTGCGATTGTTTCCCGATCTCTAATTGCATCTCCAATATCCTCCCTAATTGAGAATGTAATTCATCGTCAATTTCCTTCTTAAAAAACAAATTGCCGCCTCATCGGCAGCATAAACATGGAGTATTTTATTTATATAAAGGGTATGACTGCTTCTTGTCCATTGAACACACCCTTTTCTATTTCTCATTATAGCACGGCTTTCTACGTTTTCAAATAATAATTATTATAATTTCTTCATGATATTAATTATCATTTAGATTTCAAAAAAAAGCTGAACCCCCGGCTCAGCTTTTCCCTGCCCATTCTTTCATTTGTTCCACAGTTATGGGTCCGACAACCGATTTCTCCAGCTCTCCTTTTTCGTTAAAGAAAAATGTTGTTGGAATCGTCATGACATTGTAGGCTTTCATCATTTCGCCCTTTTTGTCAAAAACGATCGGAAATGTCAGCTTGTTTGCTTTAATAAACTGTTTCACCTTCTGTTCGTTTTTTTCGGCATTCAGCAGATTCACGGTCACGAGCTTTACTCCGGATTGCTTGCTTTCATAGTAGGATTGGAATCGCGGAAGCTCTTCACGGCACGGCGGACACCAGGTCGTCCAAAAATGAACGATCGTCTTTTGGCCTTCGGCGGGAATGACGACGCGCTGCCCCTCCACCGTGTTCATCTGCATGACTGCCGGAGAAGCATGTTTTGCAGAGGCCTGCGGCTGAAATACGAAGGCTCCGAAAAAAAGCAACAGGATGAGCGGATAAATAAGACTGATTCTTCGCATATGAACTCCCCTTCTTTTTAGTATTAGCTTCCCCGTAAAAACCAAAACTATGAAGAGGGTCAATCAGCGGCTTTCAATTCTCGGAGATCGGGATTTGTTTGTCAAAAAAAGCGTGACGCCCAGCTCTTTGCAAATCGTCACATAATGCAGCGCCGTCAGCAAAATCATTCCGGTATTCATCGCTAGGATGATCCCCGTCATCTGCAATGTCTGCATGGATCCGAGAACATACATCATCAAAAACGACAAAACACTGGCCCATACATTATGATAAAAGGCATCTTTGGCCAACCCCATTCCGATTAAACAGGCCTGAAACGGCATGGCAAAAAAGTGAAATAAAAAATACGGCCACAGCATTTTCAGGTAAAACGACGCCTTAACCGAATCGAAAAATAAGTGGGTCAGCGGATCTGCAAAGTGATACATCACCATAACGGACGGTATGCCGTAAAACAGCGTGATGAAGATCGCTTGTTTAATCCGTTTGATCACTCTTTCGTATTGTCCGTAAGCGTAGCTTTCGGAAATGCTCGGGATCATGACGACCATCAGTGAATGGGCGATGAAAGCCGGAAAAAAGCCGATTGTCATCGCCACCCCCGAAAGCATGCCGAACTGGTCGATGGCCGATGTTCTCGATACGCCAGCGGCAAGCAGCGTCCCCTTCACCAAAAAAGGTTCAACTGCGTTTGTCACAGCGTGAAAAACGCGCAGCCCTGTCGTCGGGATCGAAACAGTGAGCAGGCGCTTTAAAACATCGTTTCTCCGCAGGTGGATCTGCTGCCCTTTTTGAGCGGCGCGCCTGACCAAAACAAACTGAGAAAACAGATAAACAAACACGACCACTTCACTTGCAACAAGGACAAACAACGAGATCAGAAGAGAAGTATCCAATTCAAAGGAATACCATTGAAAAAATAAAAACAAGCCGATGAGCTGAAAGATTTTTTTCAGGGCATTCGCCGTTGCGATTTTACCCATTTGCTGAACGCCCATGAAGTAGCCTCTCGCGATCGACGTAAAGGCAACCGTAGGGATCATCCCGATCACAAGCCCTCTGATCAGAGGGTGGTAAGAATCAAAAACCGGAATAAATGGAAGAATGATCACTGCAGCTGCCGTGGAAAAAACCGTGCAGACCGCAGTCATCCGCAATGCATGTTTCAGCATGCTTTCGTGCAGCTTCGGGGTGGACTCGGCGATAAACTTCGATATCGATACAGGCAGCTCAAGGCTCGCAATCACCACAACTAAAAAAATGGAAGGCAAAACACTCATGTAGAGCCCCATGCCATGCTCGCCAAGCTCCCGTGCAAGAATCATGTTGATGACAAATTCAAGACATTCTGCAAAAAAAGCAGCTAGCGAAAGAAGAACAATTCCTTTTACAAAACGGTTCATGAGGTCTCTCCTTGTCTCACGGGTTTATCCCATCATATGAGACAAGTCTAAAAATTATTTTCTTTTTCATTGAAAATTGATTTTCATAAAGTATCAAAAACAAATTTTTTCTTGGGGGGTGAAAAGTGAGAAAGAATTGCATATAAAAAGCAGTCAAGGCGGATGGCCCTGACTGCTTTTTAAATCGCAAAGACATGATTGCCGATGCGCTTCACGACTTTTCTTGTTTTAATCCAGTCATCAGAAGCGATGTCGGGATTATAGAAAAATAAAGCGTCTGTTTCTTTTTTATTTTGATCTACCGCTTCTTCCACAGCTTCAACTGATTCGCGGTCTGCTTTTTTCTCGATGCTGCCGTTTAGAACGGGCTCAAAAGCGTTTCTTTGATAGATCACGCTTTTTACGCTGTCAGGAAATCGGCCGTCTTCCACCCGGTTCAGGACGACATTGGCAACAGCCACTTTTCCTTCAAATGACTCGCCTTTCGCTTCGGCATGTACAAGCCTTGATAAAAGATCTTTTTCTTTATGTGAAAGATCCGTCGTCTCTTCATCAGCTTCTTCTTTTTCCTGCTCCTCTTCAGCCGGCAGATGCGCGGCTTCAATGAAGCTTTTTTCATCTGTTAATTGAAAAGCAGGATTTTCTTCCTGTTTAAGGCTTTCCATCAGCCGTTCCATTTCCTGTTTATCTTTTTTCGAGAACAACATGACAGCTTGAGCATGTTCGATTCTTGCTGCCGGCAGCATGCAGATTAAAAACGCAGCTAGCGCAGCAAATTTCGATTTCATTTCCTTCCTCCTTGTCAAATCTTCATCGAAAAAAACATATGTTTTACACTAACAAGACGAATCGCTGATTTCATTGCCAAAATGTTGGCATGCCTTCCATCAAACTGTCCGGTTGTCACATTATTGCAGACGGCCGGACGATTTCATGCAGAAAACACCAAAATCTCCAGAAACATATGGCTTCACACAAATAAAAAAGCTTTCTCAGCCGGTCTGAGAAAGCCTTTTTCAGCTTCTTGCCTCTTTCATATATTGAAATATAATATCTCCGCCATGCTGGGCAATGCCGCGAAAATGCTTAAAATCTTCCTGCTTTGTTAAGATGGCTCTGAAAGAAAGAAAATCTTCTTTTTTTACGTGGAGTTCATGAATGCTCCCTGACCTTAATTGCTCAATCTGATCGATGGCATTTTGCTCTGTCACCTGTTCTCTCCCCTTTTCTCTCATCATCTTTAACTAATTAACTATAACATTAAGTCACACCGGGTACAACAATAGTGATGCCGCTTCCCAAATTGCTTTACTTCTCCAAGAAAATATTGCAAAATACTTTCAATAGGTTAATTTACTTTAAAGGAGAGGAAGTCACTTGAAAATTGCAAAAGTCGGGAACGTCATCGAATTTAAAAACGGACTCACCGGAATCGTAGAGAAAGTAAACGAAAACTCTGTGATCGTCGATGTTACGATTATGGAAAACTACAGAGACTTGGAACTGGACTCCTTAACCGTCGTCAATCATAAAAACTATAAAATTATTAAAGATTCCCTGCATTAATCAGCCGCCCTTTACAGCACATATTCACGATTTCCACGCAGCTTTATTTCCACAAGTTTTTCTGCAAAAGGAAAAACCGCCTGCCACCCGGGTCCGGCGGTTTTTTTCCTCTGTTCCCTGCATCGTCCCGAAGAAGTTTGCTATTTGAAGCATCGCGCCGCGCCGTAATCGATGCCGCTTTTTGATTGAACAGCTGAAAAAACCGGCGACCGTGCGGAATGAAATGAAATACCCGACCGCTTTCCGGCTCCTTAAAACATTATTTTAAAATAGATCTCCGTATCAGTACATTTTCAATTTCATGATCAGTTTAGAAAGACATTATCGTCCAAGCGTGCTTTTTCTTGGATTAAATCCTAAGTTTTTATCGATTCTATTGTCATTCAAGTAAATGCTGTAAGTCCCTGGTGCCAGCTCTTCCATGTCTTCAATATCCTGCACCAATTGATTATAAATGCGTTCACTTGGCCTTGTATGTGCTTTTTTCATATATAAATTTATATTGATATCACATGATTTTGGGGTGATTTCTTCATCTTCTAATTTTTCCTGCCAGTCTTGTTTGCTTCTTTTCGGGTTTTCTAAATATGCTGAATAAAGGTCATCCTTCCAATCAGCAGTTAAAGAAACAGCATAATAAGGCGTCTGATATCCCTTACCGCTTGTGTTATCAACGGCTGCCTGCGTTTTGCCTACAATCGGCTCTTCTTCTGTTAGCTTCTCTAAATAGTAATCTAGCGCGGCAAATTCGTCTTCAAAAGCCAATACGTATATCGCGCTTGTAATCGAGTCTTTCACGTCCAACTCCGATGAACGGATCGCGTCAGTCTGCACCTCTTTCTTGTCCAAATCAATTTTAATTTTTGCGCTTGTGTAGAAATGCAATTTTCCGACCGATTCAGCATACACAGTAACAAATCCATGCCCTCCGACAATGTTATGGACTTTTACCTTTGTTCTATATTGATCCAAGAAATAATCTTTTACAGTTTTTTCAACCTCATCTCGATGCGCTTCCGCGATCTCAGCGGTTTCTTTCTGATAACCCCTGCTCTGAATATGAAAATCTTGTCCTGTGTAATCTTGGACGCTAATGTCAGACTCCTCTCTGTTCTGACATCCGCCTATAAATAAAAGTAAACCAATTCCAAGCGCTGCTGCTTTTTTATATTTCAAAACTGTATCCTCCAGTTCATACTGCAATAACCTTATACGTTTTTATTGAATCACGTTCCATGTTTGCTAATTATTAGGCACGCTTCATTATAAATCATTTGAAGTGTATTTTTGGTATTATGTATAAAAAATAAGACAATAGAACTAATAAAATTTGTGTCATTCTCGCTTTTTGAGTTCTTTAGTTCTAGGTAAAAGTTCTTTCCAAAAAGAATAGACATGCAATGATGCACGCCTAATCAACATGAATATCTTTTTATTATTATGAACTTGTGCGTTTTTGAAAGTGGTTTCCCGATAACCAACTATGCATATTAAAGCTTTAATCCCTATAATCTTAAAATGAATTCACCTTTCGTTTATTACACTTCACACCAAACTCCGTAACAAATTATAATAAAGTGTTTTACAGCTTATCCTATTTCATCATGCTCGTTGTCTTCCCATCTTAAAAATGCCCAAAACTGTAATTTATCCATTTTTAAAGGAAACTTATGATTGATATACTCTTCTTCACAGTCCTTAATATGTGGAAAGTCAGCAAGTACCTCTGTACAAGCTACGCTCAGCATTTCTATTTCATCGTCTGTCGGTTCCCCGTTAAAATAGCCTTTCCAGTATAACGTTTCATTTTCTAACTTGACTGCGAGTCCCCTTAATTTGTATGGAATTGCCCCCAATAAAGCGTAATGGCAACTGATGATTAAATTATTCAATGCCGAATCCATATTTTCAATATTCACCTCAGTATATTAAGCTTTTTCTAAAGTATACCCTTCCTCACAAGATTGAGCTGAACTAAATCGTTCCGGCTATTCATGGGAACGTTGTAGAAGTAAGGAAAAAGGTTCACTCATTTTAAAAGGGTTCTTTAATATCCGCAATCTTTATCTCTACACTCTTTTTTCATAACAGCGTCAACACTATGACTCATTATCTTATCATTAGACGGATCGTATATACCATCAAATTTATTATTTTTATCTTTATTATAATACCCAAACACCTGTACGCCCCCCATTGGATCTATTTCATATCTATCCTCGAACTGAACACTATCTATCCCTTCATAATTTGACTTCAAGAATTTTTCCATATGTATTTTTGCAGTTTTAAACTCTTCAATTTCTTCATTATGTTGTGCGTTGTTCTTCACAATAAAACCTCCGACTGCTATAATTACTAAAGCTAGAATAATAAGGTATTTTTTCAAAGTTATTCATCCTTTCAAGACCATTTTACACTAAATTTGCGAGGGTTTGTATGAGTAAAAACATAAAAGTTCCAAATTTGTCGGATAGCACATTTTATTCATTAAGCAGAAATGCGTATAAGTATGATCAACTTAAAGAAAAGTTAAAAAGTAACACGCCAATTGTAACAGAAAACAAGATTGGTTGGTACGTTGAGCGCGTTCGAAACGACGACGACACCGGACTTGATGCGGTTGTTCTGTCACAAGCCGAAAAGAGAAATGGCAAGTGGGTAAAATCCGATAACCCGAAAAACGTCGTTGTAGCTTTTGCTGGAACAGATCCAGGAAAGGACCCGTTAAGTGACGTAGAACAAGCGGACGTTAACCATATTGTCTTAGGAAACGATCCTAAAGATAAAACACAATATGTCGTCAAGAAAGATGCGAAAGATACATCTACGACACTTGGGAGATATACTGGTTCGATGGAACAAACTGCCATGCTTGAGTCCGGAGATTATAAATTAATTACAAAAACATCGCAAATCGATCAAGCCGATCAACTTGTGCGGGAAGTCAAACAAAAGTATAAAGGTACCTCAACGATTATTTCAACAACCGGACATTCTCTCGGCGGCGCAGAGGCGGAATACAGCGCAGTCAACAATGATATTTACGCTGTTTCATTTAACAGCCCATCAATTGTAAAATTACATTCAGAGGAAAAACAAAAGGAAATTAATAACGGAGACTATCACCCTTATGTAAAGTCAATTGTCAATCCGGATGATATGGTCGGTGCCGGTTGGTGGGACGAATTTGATCGCCACAATGGAACTACTATTTACACAAAAGATCCTTCTATCGCAATGGCTAATCGCGAAAAAAGGCTTGACGGTAATAAACTCCAACAAGTCGGAAGAAACCTTCTGTATTTCGCAAATACGCTAATCTTTCAAAATCCCGATACACACTGGGTCGGCAGCAATAATTTCTCTTTCGACGAAAACGGCAACGTTCAAAATATAGAGGGCGATGAGCTCGTTTATGACAAAAATTTAAAAGCGATGCTCCCACCGGAAGTTGCATCCGGAAGTGGCGCAATTAAAGTAACACCCGCAGTTGCCAAACAGCTCGCGCAAAAAGTAAATGTGATGATCAACGATCTGCGGACGATGAAACGCGAAGCCGAAAACGCTTATCAGGAACACGACGCTGCGATCAACGACCTGAAACACGATACCTACCGTCAAGTCGGCCACGGTCTATACGACAAGCTGACACTCGAAGATGTAAACAATACGCTGAAAAACCTGGCGCAGTCGT
>NZ_JAJNDM010000026.1:0-433 GCF_021043345.1 Bacillus sp. BS3(2021) | reverse complement strand
GGATATTTAAACCGCGAGGAACTGACGGCGGAAAAATTCATCCCGCATCCGTTTATGCCGGGAGAAAGGCTGTACAAGACGGGCGATTTAGCGAAATGGCTGCCTGACGGCAATATCGAATTCATCGGCCGAATCGACCATCAGGTGAAAATCCGCGGTTTCAGGATCGAACTCGGCGAAATCGAAAGCCGGTTGGAGATGCATGAAGACATCAACGAGACGATCGTTACCGTCAGAGAAGACGGAGAGAACCGCCCGTACATTTGCGCCTATATCACGGCAAAGCGTGAGATTTCCCTTGATGAGCTGAAAGGGTTTTTAGGTGAAAAGCTTCCGGATTATATGATTCCCGCCTATTTCGTGAACATGGACAAGCTGCCGCTCACCAAAAACGGGAAAGTGGACAGAAAAGCCCTGCCTGAGCCGGACAGAA